>NZ_JAPPTH010000017.1:0-124227 GCF_027587015.1 Vibrio sp. Makdt | reverse complement strand
GGTGCAACGAATGTCGATGAAGAGAAGCTAAGACAGGCATTACAGCAGTCGGGTTTGAACGGCTATATGGGGCGTTTAAGTAATGGCTTAGAAACGCCAGTTGGTGAGGGCGGCCGGTTGCTCTCTGGGGGCCAACGTCAAGCTGTTGCCATTGCAAGAGCACTCTACCGCTGTCCAAAATTATTGATCATGGATGAACCAACCAGCGCGCTAGATAACCAAGCTGAAATACAGTTCTTCAATGCACTGCAAAGCATGCCGAGAGAGACGTCTATGCTGATCAGCTCGCACAAATCTTCCTTCTTGATGATGTGTGACCGCGTGATTGTGTTAGATAAAGGACAGATAGTCGCGGAAGGTGAACCGAAAGATATTCTATCGCTACAGAAGAAAAGTGTCCCTAAGGGGGCGAGCCGCTTTAAGACGGTTTCAGTGGTGAAAGGAGGTCGTCATGAGTAACGATATTCAATGGACCAATAACCACTTAGCATTTCGTTCACGTAAGTTGATTTGGCTAAGTGCACTGTTGATTGTGTCGATCATTGGCTGGGCGACGTGGGCAACTCTCGAAGAAGTGGTGATTGGTGAAGGCAAAGTGGTGCCTAGCCTTTCCGTACAAACGATCCAGAGCTTAGAAGGCGGTTTGGTTCAAGAGATCATGGTGCGACAAGGTCAATCTGTGGTGAAAGGGCAGCCTCTGGCGAAATTAGAAGACACGCGTTTTAAAGCGGCATTTTTAGAGTCGGCTCAACAAGCGGATACCTTACTGGCTCAGCAGTTAAGGCTAAGAGCTGAACTCTCGACTGTGGTTTTAAACAACGATGCTAAAGAGTGGTATGAGCGAGTGGTATTGGTGCCACAAGACATTGCCGTTGATGTATCAAGCCATCCTGCATTAATGAACGCCAAAGCGAACTACCTTGAGCGCTTGGGGCAATTGAAGTCGGAGCTGGAAGAGGCGGCATTGCGTATTGAGCAACAAGCTCAGGCTCGTGTTGATACGTTGAATAATATTCAGACTCTTGAGAGCAGCTTAGATATCGTGATTCGAGAGCGCAACATGCTCAAAGATGTGGTGGCCAGCGGTGCGGTTGCAGAAGTTGAGTTATTAAAACTGAATCGTGACGTTGTAAAGCTTAAAGGTGATATTGCGAGCTCAAGAGTGGCAGCTCAGAAACAGATGGCGGCGTATTCGGAATCTATTGCTGACCACCGCAGCATCGCATTGGACTTTAGAACCAAGGTGCAAGGTCAGCTCAACGAAGTAACCAGCAAAATCGCGCAACTTAACGAAAGCCAACAGGCAATTGCCGACCAACTTAAGCGAACGGAAATCGTAGCGCCTGTCGACGGCACGGTGAAAGAGATCTTTGTTCGCACCATCGGTGGTGTTGTCCGCCCTGGTGAGCCGATTATTGAGCTGATCCCATCCAACAGTCAGCTGATTGTGGAAGCTAAGATCTCCCCTCAAGATATTGCCTTTGTTCACAAAGGGTTAGACGCCACCATTAAGTTTTCGGCTTACGATTTTGTGATTTATGGCGGGCTAAAAGGCGAGGTGACCTACGTGAGTGCCGATGCCTTGCAAACTGAAGACGGCAACGCATATTACCGAGCCCATATTCAATTAAACGAAGACCAGCAACAAAACTCTGCCTTTAGCATTATCCCAGGGATGCAAGTGGCGGTTGATATCTTAACCGGTGAAAAAACAGTATTGAGTTATTGGTTAAAACCTATTTTACGAGCTAAGGAAAACTCACTTCGCGAGCGATGAAGTGCGTCAGCATAAATATAAAAGGAAGTGTAATGCATTCAAAATTCTTACTCTCTTCTTGCTTACTAATGAGCGGGCTTTCTCAAGCTGCCTCATTAGAAGAATCGGTGGCCTTTGCCATTGACTATAGTCCAGAGATATTGGCGCAGTACTCCAGATACCAATCGGTAATACGAGACGGAGATGCGGCGAGTGGCTTGTATATGCCACAAGTCAATTTATATGCAGCAGCGGGTTATGAAGAGACGCGCTATAACAGCGGCAGCAAACTTGATACCGACGACCGAGGCCTAACACGAACTGAAATTGGCGTTAAAGTCTCTCAGCTGCTGTTCGATGGTTTCAAAACGACCTCGAATGTCGACCGTTTAACCTATGAAGCGGAAGCGGAGCGTTTAACGCTGATTTCTCGTGCTGAAAATGTGTCACTGGATGTGGTTCGAAACTACCTTGATATTTTGAAAGCAGAGACGCTTTTGGAGCTCTCTAAACGTAACGTGAAAGAGCACCAAGAGATCTATCAAGATATCCAAGATAAAAAGAGCAAAGGTTTAAGTAGTAATTCAGACTTAGCTCAGATCTCAGCTCGTGTCGCGACGGCACAATCTTCATTGATCGCGGCTCAAAACAATCTGTTTGATTTGCAGACCCAGTACTTACGATTAGTGGGTAAGCCTGCGGTGAACTTGGTGTATCCACGTTTTGATTACGCTCTGTTACCAAGTTCTGCTGAAGTGGCTCTTGAACAGGCGGTAGAGAACCATCCTGAAATCAAAGCCTCGTTGCTTGATATCGATGCCGCTCGTAAAGAGATGCGTAGAGAGAAAGGCGATTACTACCCAGAGGTCAAATTAGAGCTTCACGCGAATAAGAATGACAACGTCTCAAACCCGCCGGGTGGCGTCGACGAAGATGCGCGAATCATGCTGACCATGGATTACGATCTGTTTAATGGTTTTTCTACAGATTCACGTGTCGAATCGTCAGCGTGGCGCGTAGAAGAGGCTAGAGCGATTCGAGTCAGAACTGAGCGCGAAGTGAAAGAGGGGACTCAACTCGCTTGGAATGCTTACAAAATGCTCGAACAGCAAAAGTCTTTGCTTCAACAGAACGTTGATGCTGCCAAAATAGCCGAGCTAGGTTATATCCAGCAATTTAATGTCGGCAGACGAAGTCTACTGGATGTTCTCGATGCCAAGGTCGAGGTTTTCTTAGCTCGACGAAATTTCATCAGCACTGAATACGATCAGACATTAGCGGCATACCGAGTATTGAATGCGATGGGTATGTTGACCTACGCATTGAGGGTTGAACACCCAGAAGAGTGGCAAGGGGAGAACAAGTAATGAAACATTTTAAACTCGCACTACTTAGTTCTATTTTGTTGATGGGCTGTGCAGAAACGCCAGACACCACCATGACTCGCCACCAAATTGATGATTTAGCGGATAACGACCGTGATGGTGTCATCAACCAACGAGACCTGTGTGCAGACACACCTGAAGGCGTAACCGTTGATATCAAAGGCTGTGCTAACTGGAAGATAGTAGAAGACGTTGAAGTACTCAGCGTGGCATTTGATTTCGATAAGCACGACCTTAAACCAGAGCATACAGCGGTGTTGAATGAGCTAGTTCGTTTGCTTGGTGAGCAACCGGACGCTTCAGTAACCTTGGTGGGTGACACCAGCTCAGAGGGTACCAACACTTACAACAAGGCATTGGCTAAGAAAAGAACGGGCGTTATCCGAGACGCACTGATCGACCGCGGAATCGATAGTAAGCGTATCTTTGAACAAGAATTTACGCAGATCACTAGCCTAACTCAGCATCTGCACAAGCGAAAACGTAGAACCATTGCTGTGTTAAAAACCGAGAGTATGGAAGTGAATCCATCTTGGAATATTTTCACCTCAGAGATGCAGCTAGATAGTAACAGTGACGTTGAATCTAAGATAATGATTGATCCGGAAGGAGGCCAGTAATGAAGAGTCTATCGAATAAATCTGGCTTACTGCTTGCCACTATACCGGTCTTTTTCTCACCAGTAATATTGGCGAATGACGTCACTGAGATCGGCTTAGTCGCTATTGAGCCTAATATGGAAGCCTTGGTTGAAGACTTGCTTAAGAGTCAAGAGATCGACTTGGAGCTTTTGTTGAGTGACAGCGTGCCAGAACAAATGATCATGCAGCGTTCGCGTGTGGGTATTACTTCGAAAAAGTGGACCGACAAAGAGATGGCAAGGTTTGATATGCGCTATGGCTATAGACCAACAGAGCTAATGTTTACAGCCGATGTGATTGCAATTTTGGCCAATGAGGATAACCCTGCTACATCCATTACGGTTGCTGAACTTATCGACGTGTTTGGATGCTCGAATGATCCTAAGCACCCTAAATGGTCGTCAAGTAGTGATGCTCGCAACGGCGAAAGCCTCGACACTCATATGTTGCCTTTCGCCATTGATCATAACCTGAAGGGGCATACCACCTTTTCGAGTTGGGTTGAGTGCGGAACCGATGGAGAATATGCACATACTCAATTCCTATCGGACTTGCCGCATCTTATAAACAAGATTGAAGACGAAGAGGCGGCGATTGGTTACACCGTATACTCGGATCAAATCTCTGATGTGAAATGGCTAAGTGTTGTCGATAACTTAGGGGTAAATTACGACCTTAACAAAGAGACCATCCTCTCTGGGCGTTACCCATTAGCTACTGTGTACTACATGTACTTGAACATCCCTGCACACCGCAAAGGGTTTACTGAACAAGAGAAATTCTTTATTGACCTAACTCTTTCAGAAGCACATCAAGAAGTGTTGAATCAGTACGGTTTCATCAGTTTGCCACCAGAAGCGATTCAACGTAACAAAGTGAGATTGTCGCTTGAAGAGCCGGCTATAGAAGGTGGTTATAAATAATTGGAACGTCGTGTTGTAACTGTTATGAAAGAGTGCTATTCTCACTTCCGTAATGGTTCTCAACGTGACGGATTACGTTATTCGGCGATGAATTTATTTAGCGGGCATGTATGCCCGTTTTTTTTTTCGCCTAAAATTTGTGGCTCAACAGGTTGCTGGTTGATTGGTCACGTATAATGAGTCACGTCTAGTGATTTGAATAAGCAACATTAATGAAAAGTCTTTCTGCCCTCACCATACTATTAGCTCTCAATATATTGTCTTTCTCTGTATACGCGAGTGAAAGCTGGTGGCTGCGAACCGTGTTTAACACGAGTCCCTCTCAGCCTAGTTCCCAGCACTATATTAACGACATAGATTTAATGGATTGTGGCGAAATCGAAGGCACTCAGTTGTGCAGTCACCTAACGCAGTACTACGATCTTGATGTGTATGTAGAGTTAGACTTAAGAGAATCAAGTGTTGAAGCCGTTCGTTTCACCCTGTCATATTCCAAATTAAGTTATACCAAACTTCAAGCTTACCTACGCCAAGATGGTTTTGCGCTCAGTTCAATTCGTATTGGGGAAGATGAGTTCGATGTTGTGAGCCAACTTGAGCAGGCAGAAAGGGAAGGAGTAAGTGCTGACGTCGTGGACAAGCGGTTGATCGAGTTTATGAATGGTTCGCACAACTCTTCGGAGCAAATAAGCCGGTGGAATGTCCCTAATGTTGAATCACCTTGGGTTGAGGTCATTAGCGATGGTGCGAGTCTGACCGTGGAACTTAATCGCTTTTAATCACTCAAATTTATAGAAAGTGTTATTTTTCATTCGAGTAAACCACCTTTTTCGTAGAACGCCTGAGAGCCAGACAGCAAGTTATTATTGATTTGAGTGTTGGTTTTTCTGTTGCTCTCACAGTTTTAGCAAGCGTTTACCTTTGCCATTTGTTAAACGTTGAGCCCTCGGTAAAACGAGCATAGGATACGCTCAGTATTGATAAAGGAGACAACCCATGGTTGCAAAAGTAACGATAGCGCCACAAGGCCCAGAAGTATCTGAGTTGGTGCAAGGATACTGGCGTACAGCAGAGTGGGGCATGACCCCGAAACAACGTCTAGCTTTCCTTAAGCAACACATAGATCTTGGTATCACAACGGTGGATCATGCAGACATCTATGGTAACTACCAATGTGAAAAGTTGTTTGGTGAGGCACTCGCACTAGAGCCTGGCCTTCGTGACGAGATTCAAATTGTCACCAAGTGCGATATCAATCTGTGTGGTGACCACACTCCTGAGCGTAAGATCAATCACTACGACACCAGCGCACAGCATATCTACCAATCAGTAAATAACTCATTAGAGCGTCTAGGCGTTCACGATATCGATGTGCTGCTGATTCACCGTCCTGATGTATTGATGGATGCTGATGAAGTGGCGGAAGCGTTCGCTGAGCTGCACAAAGTCGGTAAAGTTAAACACTTTGGTGTTTCTAATTTTTCGCCACGACAGTTCGAGCTACTGCAATCTCGACTGGGCAAATCTTTGGTGACTAACCAAGTTGAAATCAACCCATTGAATTTCGACGTTGCCCATGATGGCACGCTTGATCAGCTGCAAATGAACCGCACTCGTCCAATGGCGTGGTCTTGCCTAGGTGGCGGTAGCATCTTCAGTGGTGAGTCTGCACAAGCGGTTCGCGTTCGTGAAGAGCTTGAGGCGATTCGTTTAGAAGTGGGTGCTGATAGCATTGATCAAGTCATCTACGCGTGGGTTCGTCGTTTACCGTCTAATCCAATTGCGATTATTGGCTCTGGTAAGATTGAACGCGTTAAGACAGCTGTTGATGCACTGAAAATCGAGCTGACGCGCGAACAGTGGTATCGAGTATGGGTTGCATCTAAAGGTCACGGTGTGCCATAGAAAGCCATTCGTTTAGAAATCAAAGCCAGCTAAGTAAGCTGGCTTTTTTGTGTTCGCCTAACATGTTTCTCCAAAACTGTGATTAAGGTGGAATAATTTTCAAAAACACTCATAATGCACTCTGTTTTTCACCAGTTGGATATTTCCATTGAGCACTTCAAAATTCTCTTCAATCGCCCTTAAACCAGAGCTTCTAAACACGTTAGATTCTCTTGGTTATACTGAAATGACGCCGATCCAAGCGTTAAGTCTTCCTACTATCCTAAATGGCAAGGACGTTATCGGTCAGGGTAAAACGGGTTCAGGTAAAACAGCTGCTTTTGGTTTAGGCGTGCTACAAAACCTGCGCGTTAAGCGTTTCCGTGTTCAGTCTTTAGTGTTATGTCCGACTCGTGAACTGGCAGACCAAGTAGCAAAAGAGATTCGCACTCTTGCTCGTGGCATTCACAATATTAAAGTGCTGACACTATGTGGCGGTATGCCAATGGGGCCACAGATTGGTTCACTAGAGCATGGCGCGCACATTCTTGTAGGTACACCAGGTCGTATTCTCGATCACCTAGAGAAAGGCCGCATTGACTTGTCTGAGCTGAACACGCTTGTGTTAGATGAAGCGGACCGCATGCTAGAGATGGGCTTCCAAGACGCGTTGGATGCAGTTATCGATGCAGCACCAAAAGAACGTCAAACTCTGCTATTCAGTGCGACTTTCCCTAAACAGATCAAATCTGTTGCAGACCGCATCATGCGTAACCCTGAAATGGTGAAGGTTGAATCAACGCACGATCACTCAAGCATCCAACAACACTTCTACAAGTTAGAGGGTTCTGAAGCTCGTGATGACGCTCTAGAGTTGCTGTTACTTCATCACCAACCAGAATCTGCGGTTGTGTTCTGTAACACTAAGAAAGAAGTACAGAACGTAACTGACGAACTTAGCCACCGTGGCTTCAGTGTTATCGAGCTGCATGGCGACATGGAGCAGCGTGAACGTGATCAAGCTTTGGTTCAGTTCTCAAACAAAACCATCTCGATTCTAGTTGCGACAGACGTTGCGGCTCGTGGTCTAGACGTTGATAACCTAGATGCAGTATTCAACTTCGAGCTGTCTCGTGACCCAGAAGTCCACGTACACCGCATTGGTCGTACAGGTCGTGCAGGTAGCAAAGGAGTGGCTATCAGCTTCTTTAGCGAAAAAGAGATGTACCGTGTGGCTCAAATTGATGAGTACATGGACATGCCAATCGAGCCATCTGAACTACCAGCGAAACCAATCGCAAAACCATACTACTCAAACATGGTGACGATCCAAATTGATGGTGGTAAGAAAGCCAAGCTTCGTGCAGGTGATATCCTTGGCGCATTGACTGGTCAAGGTGGTATCGAAGGCAAGTCGGTAGGTAAGATTAACTTATTCGCAATGCGTGCTTACGTAGCGGTAGAGCGCTCTGTTGCTAAGAAAGCATTGAATAAGATCGAATCAGGCAAAATGAAGGGCCGTCAATTCCGCGCCCGAATTCTGAAGTAATTCGAGATTCTAGCCCTTTACTGTCACGTTAAGCACGGTGCAGTAAAGGGTGTTTCTCAATGGGTTGGTCTATTTACCCATTCTATATAACGATTAATCTGCTCTCTATTCATCGGGCCTTATCGAATAAAGGTCGTTCAGATGTTTCCCTTCGTTTAGATACCAAGTCATCGCTTCCTGTCGGTTGCTCGCTATTATTGTCATGGTAGTTACTTTCCCATCGTCAAAATAGCAAAGCTCGTATTCTAACGCGCTGGTATTTTCAGGAATAGCGGTCATAGCTTCCCTCCCAAATACTGTTCATTCGATACTCATTTAAATCGTGCAACTATTTCCAGCGTGCATTTCAAATAAGTAAAAAAGCCGAATAACATCACTGCTAACAATAGGTTTTATTTTAATCATTTGCCGAAATGGCTTATTTGGCAAGGCTAAGTCTCAATTTATCTGAAAGTTTTACGAGAACTTGCTTTTATAGCTAATGTTATAAGATCAAGAGTAATTCTATTTTGTCGTTTGGGTTTACTGATTAGTCATAGGCTGTGAGAGGGTGTAATGAGAAAATGCCGTTGGTTACTTCTATTTGTCTGTTTCCTATTTGTTGGATGCGGCACTAAATTCGCTTATAACAACATCAGTTGGTTTGCGGTGAGTTACATAGAAGACTTTGTTTCGTTATCCAATAGCCAAGAGTCTGAGTTAGAAGCGCGCTTAGATTCATTGCAAGCTTGGCATAAAGAAACTCAGCTACCACTTTATATTGAACAGATAGAAGTGCTGCAAAGTATTAATCGTTCAGAGTTGAGCCCCGCTTTTATTGTTGAACAAAGTGAGCAAATAAAAAATCACATTCGAACCATCGTTAATAAATTCTCTCCTGACATTTACGCGTTAAGTATGCAACTTAACCCTAAACAAGATAGCGAATTCTTAAAGAAATTTAGAAAAAAGCAGCAAGAGTTTTACGAAGAGAGATTGTCTTTGAATGATGATGATTCTAGAGAGCGATATCGCGAGCGAATAGAGGAACGACTTGAGCGATGGTTAGGATCGGTATCAAAAGAACAACAACAGATCATTGTGGCTTGGTCTCAAGAGTGGATAAATACCAACGCTAGTTGGCGAGAATATCAAAACAATACTTATCAAGATCTCACTCTACTGATGGAAAAGAAGAGCGACTTGCACATCTCTCAGCCGATTATTATGAAGTTGCTTTTGAACAATGAGTCTTATTACCCTGACGGTTTGGAATCTCAACTTACCAAGAATATGCAGACATCCGCCAAGTTTTTAGTGGATATCACAGCGGTAAGTAGTGATAAGCAATGGTCTTATTTCATGAATGAATTAGAGAGCCTTGAGTCAACATTGATTACCTTGCAAGAGTAGGGCGCAACTAAGCCTTGCCAATAAAAGAAAAGGCTACTCTAGAAATATAGAGCAGCCTTTACTTATTCTAATTATTGCGAATGCACTTAACCTCGGCTACTCATCAGGAGCTTTGGAATTGCACCTTTGGCTGTCTTCGATATTTTCTGCATCAACTGGAAGCTAGGTTGATGTATACCGTGGTCACTCTGCAGCTCATCAATCATTAATAACCATAGTCTTGCTGTCATCTCTGAATCGGCTAACGCTCTGTGGAAAGTACCATCGTTGTCGATACTCTTGAAACGCACAAGGTCACCTAACTTATGAGTTGGTGCGTCTTGGATAAGGCGGCGAGCGATCAGCATTGAGCATGCAAATTGTCCACTGTAATCACGACCAATATTTTCTAACTCTGCATCAAGAAAGCGCTTATCAAATGAGGCATTATGAGCGACTAATTGGCTGTCTTGAATGAAGTCTGCAAATTCATCCATCACTTCTCCACAGCTTGCAGCAGTGCTTAACATACGATTAGTGATTCCGGTATAGCCCTCAATGAACCCACTCACGCGAAATCCCGGGTTCATCAGTTGTTGAAAGGTGTCGACCACTTCGCCGTTAACAAGTTTTACGGCACCAATTTCTATCGCTCGATCGCCCATATTCGGGGACAAGCCAGTGGTTTCGAAATCGAGAACGATAACGGAGTCTGCGGAGTGTGGAGCCATGGTGTTTCCTAATAACTGTTTATCTGTATCGCTTTATATAAGCGTTGGTATTGCCTTCGGCGTAGCCAGCTTATTGTGGGTTATCACTGATATTGAGCTCAGTGTAACCTGTCGAATCATCATGCTCTCTGCTGAAGGTCAAGGTATCGTAGCGATGAAGAATCAATTCAGCGGTGGTTGCGATGATGGTTCCTTCAAGTAAATGACCACCAATCACATCGCCATTCTCATCAGCTACCGAAATGTGAACGTGCTGGTGGTTCGGCGTTAGCGTTGCCATGACAGACACAATTTCGAACGGTGCTTGAATTAACTTTGTGTGGTTTGCGTTTGCCAAGCGAATATTGAGTTGGGAAACGCAGCCCACACAAGATGCAATAGAGCCCGCTGCGACGTTATGTTTGGTCACTAGCTTTTGTAGCTCAAGCTTTAAGTCTTGGCCTCGGGTTAATCGTGTTGCAATTGGGGTGATCATTGCCTTCCCTCTAACTCTCACTGGTTTACAGAACAAAACGAAGCCTTAGTTGGCTTCGTTTTGTCATAATTTGGCAATACGCTGTGGCTTGAAATCAAGCTCGGTTAATTACTTTCCTTCTTTTTCTTGCTGTTCTCTTTTCTTCTTAGGAACAAAGTTCAGCACCGAAATAGGCACTTCTTTACGTGGTTCGAAACCTTCAACCACGCGGCGTTCAATTAAGTGACCAAGGCGCTTTTCAATAATGCATAGGTTCTTGAAGTTATCTTTTGACAAGAAAGAGATCGCTTCACCCGTTGCATCAGCACGGCCTGTACGGCCAATACGGTGAACGTAGTCGTCTGCTGGGAAAGGCATATCGTAGTTAACAACGCGTGGTAGGTTATCGATATCAATACCACGTGCAGCAACGCCCGTTGCCACTAGGAACTTAAGCTGACCTTTCTTAAAGTCCGCTAAGATCTTTTCACGAATCGCTTGGCTACGTCCACTGTGGAACGCTTCAGCTTGAATGCCACGTTTCTCAAGTTGAGCAACCAATTTTGCAGCACCATGTTTAGTTTCGATAAAGATAAGCGCTTGATCCCAGTTACCTTCAGTAATCATGTGGCTCAGTAGTGCAGACTTACGGTCTTTATCTACTGTTACTAGCCATTGCTCAATGTTCGCTTTCGAAGCGTCTGTCTTGGCAATTGAAATCTCTTCAGCATCACTGATAGCACTCTTCGCTAGTGCACGTACTGGTGTCGAAAGGGTTGCTGAGAACAGCAGGTTCTGCACATCTTGCGGTAAGCGAGCGATGATCTTGTTGATGTCTTCGATGAAGCCCATGTCTAGCATACGGTCTGCTTCATCCAGTACTAACACTTCAACTTCATCAAAGTGAACCGCGCGCTGTCCGTACATGTCGATCAAACGTCCTGGTGTTGCCACTAGAATATCAACACCTTCAATCAGACGATCTTTTTGATGTTGGTAAGAGACGCCACCGTACATTGCTAAAGACGTTAAGTTTAGAAACTTCGCGTACTTCTTGATGTTTTGCTCAACCTGAACCGCCAACTCACGCGTTGGTGTAAGGATCACCGCACGGATGCGTTTCTTACGTTGCGTTTCACCTTTGCTTAGCATTTCTAAGATAGGGAGAACAAAGCTCGCAGTTTTACCTGTACCCGTTTGTGCTGCCGCAATAAGGTTCTTACCAGAAAGTACAATCGGAATTGCTTTTTCTTGAATAGAGGTTGGCTTTTCGTAGCCTTGTTTTGCAACGGCTTTAACAATAGGTGAGCTTAATCCAAGCTTGGAAAATGGCATAAGTTTCTCGGTATGGTTTGGCTAAATAGCGATGGAAAGGTTCAACAATCTTATACAAGGATAAGATTAATGGCGGCATTCTACCATGTTGCTTGTGTACTACTAGCAACATAGACACTTTAGTTGGATAATACTGGCTCAATTAAGACGACGATAAGACAGGGAAGTATGGAAATTACACCAAATGAACGCGAAGCCGTATATAAAACGATTTTTTCTCGCCGAGATGTTCGTGGTCAGTTTCTCCCTGATGAGATCCCAGAAGACGTTCTGATGCGTGTGCTAACCGCAGCGCACCATGCTCCCAGTGTTGGATTTATGCAGCCTTGGGATTTTGTTGTTGTCCGTGATATCGAAACCAAGCAACAAATCAAAGCCGGTTTTAACCAAGCGCATGCCGAATCAGCGGAAATGTTCACCGATGAAAAGCAGGCAATGTATAAGCGATTAAAGCTTGAAGGTATTGTTGAATCGCCTATCGGAATCTGCGTGACTTGCGATCGCAACCGAACCGGAAAAGTAGTTTTAGGCAGAACCATCAAACAAGAGATGGATCTGTACAGTACCGTATGTGCGGTTCAAAACTTGTGGCTCGCGGCAAGAGCTGAAAACCTTGGGTTAGGTTGGGTGAGCATTATTCACGATTCAGTACTGCGAGACGCCCTGGATATCCCGGAAAACATCGATATTGTGGCGTATCTGTGTATTGGCTACGTTGATCACTTCAAAGATAAACCAGAACTTGAAACCATGGGTTGGCTACCAAGAAGAGACGTCAATTCAGCGATTCATGAAGGTAAGTGGAATGCAGAGCAAATAGCGAATCCGGTGGAGGATTAATCTCCCACTTATTTTTGTCACTGAATATGCACGATCATTGATTATTTTGTTTGCTAAAAGAGGTGTTTATAAATTAAGTTGGATCTTGATATTATTTATATCAACAGTTTCATAAAGCATATTCCAACTTGAATGAGTAAATAGACCTCCCATTTGGGTTACAGCTATTCTCGTTCCTCTAGACGCTTAATTCGGATATCCATTGAACGACGCTAACTTACGTAGACTTCAGCAGCTTATTGCAAAGTATGAATTAGGTGAAGAGTATCACCTAACGATCGATGATCTAGAACACTCGCTATCGACTTCTCGTAGAAACACTTCGATCATTCTTAAGTGCTTGTCTGAATATCACTGGATTTGTTGGATTCCATCTAAAGGTCGAGGCAAGCTTAGCCAGTTCCGAATCCTAGTCAGTTTTTCCGAAGCGTTAGAACAAGTTTTGGTACAGCATTTAGAGCAAGGTCGTTTTAACGCTATTCCCCGTTTTTTAGAAAACTATGGTGCACCTGCAATAAAAGCACTGACGTTGGCGACTGAAAAACATAGTCTGTTCAATGAGCAAAATGAACATTTATTGATTACTCAATACCCATGGGTTGATAACCTTGAGCCCGCCGAAACGTACAGAACGGCTGAGCATCACATCTTAAGAAGCCTCTACAATACTCTGTTAGTCCAAGATCATGAGGGTAAGCCTCAAGCTAGCCTCGCACATCATTGGAAGATGGAAGGGCGCTTTCTGCATTTTTGGTTGAGACCAAATGTACTATTCCATGACGGTAATACTTTAACTCCCAAAGATGTTGCTCAATGCTTATTGCGGTTAAAAAGTATTGATGGTCCGGTGCGGTCGTTATTTGAACAAGTTCGTGATGTACAAGTGGTGGGTGATAAACAACTGATTATTGAACTGACAAACGCTAATCCAATGTTTCTTTATGCGTTGTGCAGTGCTCATGCATCTATTTATCGTTGTAAGCGGACGTATTTCTCTAGTGGCCGAAGTGCTTATATCGGGACCGGCCCTTTCTCGTTAGATGACTGGAGCGAAGAGAGGTTAGTTCTCAAACGTCATCGTGGTTACTTCGCTCAAAATGCTTTGTTAGAACAGATAACGCTCACCGACATAGAAGGTTTGAATGACCACACTCTGAGTTTTAATCAATCTGGTGTTGCTGAAGAAACTATGATTAATGCACTTTCTTACCTTGCGGTTAATCGTAGAGAAAACTCGGGTATAACCCCTGAAGAACTCGACAGGCTGGTATCGTTTATCAAATCCAGCAGTAAAGAGTTTGATGCTGATATGGTGACGGATGATCTCTCTTTCTCGCCTAGTAAATTAATACGCAGCAATCCCATTCCTATTTTGACGGGCACTGTTGTGTTAACTCGACCTAAAATGACGATTCCTTTGCTTCAAGATATGGTGGACTGGTTAGAGAACACTATTGCAAAAACGGGTGTGATGATTGAAGTCATTGAACTTCCAAATATTAGTGATCCTAGTTCAATGAGTGATTCGGCAGACTTGTTGTTTATCGAAGAGATAATTGAACAGCCAAAAGAGTATGGTCTTTACGACTGGTTGCTTGCCTCGTCTGGACTCAGATTTATTTTTAACAGAGCAGAGATGAAAACACATTGTGAGAAAGTTCGCTCAGCTGTCGGTAGCGATAGTCCAATTGACGAGCTGAGACAAATTGAACAGTCGCTCTATCAACAGAAGCTACTTTGTCCGTTATTCCACGGCAAAGAAAAGGTATCTAACAGTGTTGAGGTTCATGGTGTAGAGATAAATCAAACTGGTTATAGTGATTTTTATAAGCTATGGATATCTTCGAGCGAGAAGTAATTCATCTATCTTTGAGTGTGTGTTTTTCCTAGCTAGCTTTGCGGTCAAAAGGAAAACATGCATGAATTGTCTATTACCCTTTCATGTTTATTTTTAACACCGGTCGTTACTATGGCTAAGTATGACTATCAAAGTCATTCCCGGTCATCCCCCCAATGACACTTCCACTCATAATTCTATTCCATTAGGATCTAATCGAATGAAACTTAAGCTTATTTCTATCGCACTTATCGCTGGTGGCCTTACGGCCTGTGGCGGAGGGGGCGGTGGTAGCAGTAGTAACAACACGCCAGCGCCGCAAACGAAAACCTTACAAGGTGTGGCTATCGATGGTTATATTTCAGGGGCGACCGCTTTTTTAGACATCAATTATAACGGTGTTCTAGATGAAGGTGAGCCTAGCAGCATCACGGACCATGAGGGCAGTTATGAGCTATCTTTGACGGGCTCTAACTCAGACTGTATGGACTACGCCCCAATCGTAGTGAACGTGCCAGTAGGCGCTATTGATGCGGATAGCCCCAACACGCCTATTACTGAACCTTATCAGCTAGTATTTCCGCCAGTAATGACGGTGAGTTCTGATCAAGAAATTAAGTCTACAACACCGCTGACAACCGTTCTATGGAATGAAATTCAAGCCGACTTATACAAAGGTGGCTTAAACAGTTGTTCTGCCTTAAAGCAAGCCGTAAACACCCAAAATAGCATTGTCCAAAATGTCAAAGAGCATGACTTCCGAATTGCGAATCGATACAACATCGCAGTGGAAGATTTGTATGGTGATTTCGTTAAGGCTCAAAATACCGAGCTCTACGATTTAGCGCAGAAAATGATGCCAGCGATCAAAAAGTCGTACCAAGAGACCAAAAAGATTCAACAAGAGAACCCGACAGCCCAACAAGCGTATGTGGATTATTACTGGGAGCAATGGGATTACTCCAAAAAGAACGAAATCAATAAGTGGTACAAAGTTAAAACAGTGATGACTGCAGATAAGCTTATTGTTATCGAACATGAAGTTTCAGCAGACTTGCAGACAGAACTAGTGTTAAACAAACACATTGAGCGTAATGGTCAGAAGAAAAATGGTTTGGAATATGACAAGGAAGCTTGGTTTTCATTGAGTAGTGATGGGACGCAATACTCATGTTCAGTGCAAGAGACCATCAAACAGCAAGTTTTACCCGACTCACTGACGACTTTCGGTGTGTTGAACCGTGGTTGGTCTCAACAACCTGATTGGGAAAGTTGTTCACGCCAAGACGTTGGATCGGGCTTCATGCAAACCTTGTCGGCAGATGTTGTCGGTGACTACAAAGACCAGTTTACTCAGGTACAAGCGAAGTTTAATTTTGAGAATAATGCACCACATCCAGAGTGGGTGAATCTGGGTGATTCATTGGGTAGCGTTTCACGCAGCGACTTTGATGCACTCAATTATCTCTCGGTAAACTTTGACGACAATAGTTCTTATGGCTCTGATAGTTGGAACAGACATAAGTATGCGTATATTGAGAATACACCGTTTGATTACACTCAAACGATAACGTCTAAATACTCTCAAGGTAACTGGACCAAAGGTTATTATTACCAGAATGGAACAAGTCGAATGGAATGTTCAGATGATGGTGTGAATTGGTCAAAAGATACTTGTAAGTAACGCTGACGAAGTCGTTACTCAATAACTATAAAGAGCTTTACGCAATAAAAAAATCCAGTGTCATCAGACACTGGATTTTTAGCTTTAGATAATATTAAACGCGCTCTTAAGCGATCTCAATCTTCTCAGCTTGGTTCTGTTCTGCCATAGACAGTGCAAGTGCTTCTGCAACCTTAATACCGTCGATACCAGCAGACAGGATACCACCTGCGTAACCTGCGCCTTCACCTGCAGGGAAGAAGCCCTTTAGGTTGATGCTTTGGAAGTCTTTGCCACGCTTGATACATACCGGAGAAGACGTACGAGTCTCAACACCCGTTAGTAGGCCGTCTGGCGTAGAGAAACCTTTGATCTTCTTCTCGAACGCTGGGATTGCTTCACGAATCGCTTCGATTGCAAAGTCAGGCAGCGCTTTTGAAATGTCCGTTAGGTGGATACCCGGTGTGAATGATGGTTGTACATCACCCAGAGCACTTGGATCGCGACCTTTCAGGAAGTCGCCAATTTTCTGTGCTGGAGCATCGTAGTTCTCGCCACCTAGTACAAACGCGCCGCTTTCTAGTTCACGTTGTAAACGGATACCCGCTAGAGCGTCGCCTGGGTAATCGCGTTCTGGATCGATACCAACAACGATTGCGCTGTTTGCGTTACGTTCCGCACGAGAGTATTGGCTCATACCGTTAGTTACAACGCGACCTTCTTCAGAGGTTGCTGCAACCACAGTACCACCTGGGCACATACAGAAGCTGTATACAGTGCGGCCATTCTTGCAGTGGTGAACCAGTTTGTAGTCCGCAGCACCTAGAATTGGGTTGCCTGCGTTCTTACCAAAACGAGCTTCATCAATCATTGACTGTTTGTGTTCGATACGGAAACCAACAGAGAAAGGTTTCGCTTCCATGTAAACACCACGGTCATGCAGCATTTCAAATGTATCACGAGCACTGTGACCAACAGCCAGTACAACGTGGCGAGATTTGATTTCTTCACCGTTAGAAAGTGTTAGACCAGTGATTTGGCCATCTTCCATGTGAAGGTCATCTACACGAGTGCTGAAGCGGATTTCGCCACCTAGTTCGATGATAGAAGCACGCATTTTTTCGATCATGGTAACCAGTTTGAAGGTACCGATGTGCGGCTTACTTACGTATAGGATCTCTTCTGGTGCGCCAGCTGCAACGAACTCTTCGATTACTTTACGGCCGTAGTGTTTTGGATCTTTTACTTGGCTGTATAGCTTACCGTCGGAGAATGTACCAGCGCCACCTTCACCAAACTGTACGTTTGATTCCGTGTTCAAAGTGCGCTTACGCCAGAAACCAAAAGTATCTTTAGTACGTTCACGAACTTCTTTACCACGCTCAACGATGATTGGGTTGAAACCCATTTGAGCAAGCACTAGACCAGCGAATAGACCACAAGGGCCAAAGCCGATAACAACAGGACGCTCAGTTTGATTCTCAACAGCTTTAGCGACAAACTTGTACTCCATGTCAGGAGTCACTTTTACGTGTGGGTCGCTGATAAAGGCTTCTAGTAGCTCAGCTTCGTTTTCAACGAGAACGTCCAGCGTGTAGATAAGCAGGATCTTTGATTTCTTACGAGCATCGTAGCCACGTTTAAAGATATTAAAAGAGATAACCTGATCTGAGTTGATGCCAAGCTTCGCTTCAATCGCTTCTTGAATGGCAGACTCTTCGTGGTCTAGTGGAAGTTTAATTTCGGTTAAACGTATCATTTCGATGTCTCGTTCTTATAGGTGTCTTAGCTAGACCGCTTCTAGTGAATGTAGAGTTTGGTGTAACACTGATGTTGGGAAGAAGCGATAAGCTCACAATGGCGCGCATTTTACGAGAATTTGATTTATCTGTCATACTAATTTGGAAACATGAAGCAAATAGACATGATATTAGAGCCGTATGATGTTGAATTTTGCTTTGGGATGAGTATTATCCCCATTCTTCAATTTTGACTAACTTATAGAGCAGAGCATCATGGCATTTGTCGTAGGCGATAATTGTATTCAATGTAAATACACAGACTGTGTGGCAGTGTGTCCCGCAGATGCGTTCCATGAAGGCCCAAATTTCATGGTAATTAACCCGTTCGAATGTATCGATTGTGGTTTATGTGTGCCTGAATGTGATGCTCAAGCGATCTTCCAAGAAGATGAACTGCCTGAAGATCAAAAGATTTTCATTGAAGTGAACGCAGAACTTGCTGAGATTTGGCCTGTGCAAACGGAAGTAAAACCAGCAATGGATGACGCTGAAAAGTGGAATGGTGTCGCTGATAAATTGGCAATGCTAGAAAAGTAATTCTGTTACTTGAAATAAACCTTCCCCAAAAAAGATCCCCAACTCAGTCGTCCCTCCTTCTTGAGGATGACGGCTGAAGTAAACTTTACTTCGATTCTCTTTTTTACGTCATTCCCTACTGTGAGGGACGAGCAAGATAGGGAATCTTGCTCTTTGTATCCGCTAATTCTGGCTAGCTGTTTCTCTTGAATCGATTAGCTATGCTGACGACGCATGTTGTCGAGAATAATACCTGTCGCCATTGCTACGTTCAGAGATTCAGCGCCACCGAATGCTGGAATGGTGATTTTGTCTGTCACGAACTTAGCCGCATGTTCACGGATACCGTGAGATTCGCTGCCCATCAGCAAAATGCCATTTGCAGTGAAGTCAGTCTTGTGAACGCTCTCGCCTTCTAAAAACGCCCCGTAAACTGGCAGGTTAGCTTGCTCTAAGTAAGCCGGTAAGTCTGTTTGGCTTACGTGTACTCGGCCAAAGCTACCCATGGTCGCACTGATCGTTTTAGGATTGTATGGGTCAGCGCAATCGCTGCTCGCAACGATATGCTTAATGCCATACCAGTCTGCTACGCGAATGATCGTACCTAGGTTGCCCGGGTCAGATACACCATCAAGCGCGATCATCAAACCTGTCGCTTCCGGTAATTTAACCTTTGGAATCTCAACCACGGCAATTGCCGCATTGTTACTGACCAAAGTACTCGCTTTGGTTAGATCGTCTAGCGAGGCTTCAACACAATCAAACTCAATCAGTGATGCGTGATTTTCAGATAAGAAATCAGCAGTAGCAAAGACGTTCTTCACGACTAAGTCACTATTGAATAGCTCAAGAACGTTCTTTTCACCTTGAACTAGAAACAGGCCGTGGGCTTTACGTTGTTTCTTTTGGCCCAAAGCACGAAGGAGTTTTAATTGGTTTTTTGAAATCATGTTTTTATCCTAGATATAAGCCCGCGCATTATAGAGCAAAGGTTAGATAACAAAAAGTGCGATAAGCTAATGCGATCCATATAAAAGCAAAAGCGACCCACTGAAAAAACAAAAGCGCACTAAATAGTGCGCTCTTATAGGATCAACTTAAGCTCAACAGAACCTGATAAGCTTAGCTTACTGCTTAATACGGTACAGGATAGCGCTTAAAGACGGTGTTGATATCAGTCAGAATCTCTTCAGAAAGCGGCTTGCTGAACGCTGCTATGTTCTCTTTGAGCTGTTCCATGGTGGTTGCACCAATAATGGTTGAGGTAACGCCATCTACTTGGTTACACCATGCTAAGGCGAGCTGACTCGGCGTGAATCCATGAGCGTTTGCCACTTCTACGTAGCCTTTAACTGCTTCATTAGCCAATTCAGTATCACGGAAAATGCCTTTGCGCTGCATGTAAGTCCAACGACTGCCTTCCGGCCTTGCGCCATCAATGTATTTGCCACTAAGCATACCGGCCGCCAAAGGTGACCACGGTAAGTAAGCGACGTCTTCATGCACGCAGTTTTCAATCAAATATGGCCAGTCTTTCGTGTGTAGCAGGCTGAATTCATTTTGGATAGAGACCATACGCGGCAAATCATGCTTCTCGGCTAACTTAAGGTAAGTGTTAATGCCCCAAGTGCTGTCATCGGATAGACCAACGTGGCGGATTTTGCCGGCTTTAATACAGCTTGCCAGAGCTTGTAAGATCTCCAACATTTCAGCTTCATGCTGTTGTCGGTCGATGTCGCTAAAACGAATCTGATTAGGGAAATGTTTACCGAAGTGAGGGGTGGTGCGATTTGGCCAATGAAGTTGGTACAGATCGATGTAGTCTGTTTGCAAACGCTTTAGTGATGCATCAACTGCGGCGATCACCGCTTCACCTGTGATAGGGCCACCGTTACGGACCCAAGGTAAGCCAGGGCCGGCAATCTTACTGGCAATGATCAACTCTTGGCGACGCTTTGGATTGCGTGATAACCAGTCACCGATAATCGCCTCGGTTTTGCCATAGGTATCAGGAGAAGGCGGCACTGCGTACATTTCTGCCGTATCAATAAAGTTAATACCTTGGCTTAATGCGTATTCGATTTGTTGGTCAGCTTGTTGTTGAGTATTTTGCAGCCCCCAAGTCATGCTACCAAGACAGATTCGGGAAACGGGAATTTGACTACTTCCTAACTTTGAATATTCCATTGAATTCAGGATTCCTGTTGTTGGGTTCTCTGGTACTCGCATTATAGTTTTGAAAAGAGGGCGAGTGAGGAATGAAAACGAATATGAATTATTAGCACAAAATGGTAAGACAAGGTATGGCTTGAGGTACTTTAATGAGTCATTTCTCAGCGCTGTGAGCAGCAAGCATTAGTTGTGAAAATGGTATGCAAGAAGGGATTAGTGGAAAAGGTAATGTAACGACAGTTTTAGCGCATTCGAACGCCGAGTAATGAGTACTGCATTAGAAATAAAAAAGCTCTACCGGATAGTGAGTAGAGCGTTTTTATAGGGGTCTTAATGGTACTAGAGATCCATTCAGTTACTAGGCTGCGTTTGTATCGAACCCACCTTGGGTCTGCGCCTGCTTTAGAGCTTCCTGCCTTTGAACTTCTTTCTCAGTTAATACTGGCTGAAGTGTTTCCTCAGAGGCTTGAGGATAGAAAATGAAATATTTATTAATCGTCATAACTATATCTCCGTGTAACGTATGACAGATTCTGCATCAAGGATAAACTGTGATCATCATCCACTTTGTACTTTTTTTAGGCTGAGAGCGAAGGGCGTAGAATGCGTACAAAGCGACCGCTTATCATCCGTATGCAATATTGGAACTGACGAAACCCTCTGTTTTCAAGTATAGGAAGCCTCTCTAATTTCACACAATAATGATTTAGAGCAAATACATAGATGGTCAGGGGCGTAAGATGAAAAACCTCGCTACTGACTCTGCGTACGTATTTTTCTAATAACAAATTACTTATCAATGCGCCCTAACTATTAAGTCAGTAAATCAATTACTTAATCCATGGTGAGATGAATTATGGAAAAGCTTGTAGAACGTTTTCTGAATTACGTTACTTTCGATACTAAATCCGACCCTTCTAACCCACAGTGCCCAAGTTCAGCGGGTCAAATCACCTTTGCAGAAGTCTTAAAATCAGAATTGATCGCATTAGAGCTAGTTGATGTCTCTTTAGATCAAAATGGCTATTTGATGGCGAAACTGCCGTCGAACGTCGATTATCCAGTACCTGCGATTGGGTTTGTCGCGCACATGGATACCGCTCCTGACGCATCAGGTGCGAACGTGAAACCGCAGGTGATTAGAGATTACCAAGGCGGAACGATAGAATTAGGCACAAGTGGTCAGAGCTTAAATCCAAGCCAATACCCAGATCTTGATGCTCTTCATGGTCATGACCTTATTACAACCGATGGTACTACTCTGCTTGGTGCTGACAATAAAGCAGGTATCGCTGAAATCATCAGTGCTATCGCTTACCTAAAAGCAAATCCTCAAATTAAACACGGTGATATTTGCATTGCTTTCACGCCAGACGAAGAGATTGGTCGTGGTGCGGATTTGTTTGATGTTGAAAAGTTTGGTGCCGAATGGGCGTACACCATTGATGGCGGCCCCGTTGGTGAGTTGGAGTTTGAGAACTTCAATGCCACGAGTGCTGATGTTATCTGTCACGGTGTGAACGTTCACCCTGGTACTGCGAAAGGTAAGATGGTGAACTCGATGAACATCGCTGCGCAGTTCCAATTGATGATGCCATCACAAGAAACGCCAGAATGCACTGAAGGCTATGAAGGTTTCTACCACTTGAAGTCAGCTGAAATGGGTGTCGCTCGCTCTGAGCTTGGCTACATCATTCGCGACTTTGAGCGCGAAGGCGTAGAAGCGCGTAAGGCATTCATGCAACAAAAAGTGGATGAGCTAAATGAGCGTCTTGAGAAAGGCCGTGTTGAACTGGTGCTAACCGATAGCTATTTCAACATGAAAGAGATGGTTGAACCTCATCAGCACATTATTGAGTTGGCTAAACAAGCGATGATCGAATGCGATGTGGAGCCGATGATCAAACCGATCCGAGGTGGTACAGATGGTGCTCGCTTGTCATTCATGGGCTTACCATGCCCGAATATCTTTACTGGCGGTTACAACTTCCACGGTATTCACGAGTTCATTACCATTCAAGGCATGGAACAGGCGGTGAAAGTGATTGTTGAACTGTCACAACGCACAGCCGTTCACTACCAAAAATAGCGGCCTTCAGTGCGATATCTCTTTGTATTTTTGAGAGTATTCAATAATACTCTCTTTAAGCATAAGGGAGTACGCGATGAAAAAGTTAGTTTTACTTTGCACCCACTTAGCCGTGGGTGCTGTTGGTTTTGGGCTTGGTGTTTACGCATTACCCATCTTAATTGAGCCTGATTCTCCATCTTCGAGCTCAGTTCAAGCGATCAGCCAGCAGGCGATTTATACTGGTGAGTTCACTAAAGACCGCCAAGATAGCGATTTCTTGCACTGGGGCGAGGGGGTCGTGTCGGTCTCAGAAAGCGCGATTGCGTTTGAAGGCGAACTTGCTCCTGGGCCGGACTACAAGGTCTATCTATCTCCTAAGTTCATTGAAACCGAGCAAGCCTTTAATGACAGTAAGAGCGAGTTACTCAGAGTCGGAGATGTCAAAACATTTGACCGGTTTATGGTTGAACTACCGGAAGGTACTGATCTTAGTCGGTTTAATACCGTTGTGATTTGGTGTGAAACTTTTGGCCAATTTATTACTTCTGCCAAGATAAAATGATAGCCTTCTAGGGCGTGTTGCTCTTTCGAGTTGATTTTCGCAGCGAGTTGCTGGGTATTTATACAAGGCAGAGGCGTCGATGTGTAGCTAGCCTACATGAGAAGCCGATAACGTAGTAGAAATGACCAGCAAACGCTGCCCGAAGGGTTCGAGCTGGGCGCCCCCGCAAAAAGCGTTTTACTCTTTGTTGAGGGATATTTGATTAGAATGATTATGCTACATCTCCCTCGCCGCGATTAAAACGCTTTTGACTAGGCGTCCCCATCCGAACGAAATTTAACCGCGAAAGGTCAACACGCCTTAATAGTTAATATCAGAATGAACACGAGCGCTCTGGAGTTGAGCGCTTTTTCATAGCACTGATATTAGCGGCTTTCTTGTAAAGCTAACCGTTGTAAAGCTAAATGTTGTAATGCTAAGGATTAAGTAATGGAAAAAGTGTGGCAAGTAATAGATTTCCTACTCGCTCATAAGTTTATTTTTAGTGCGCTGATTATCAGTCTTATTTTAATCATCCGCCGAATCACCTTATCTCAAATTAGGGGTGATGTTGCTTTCCTTAGCGAAGACCAACGTAATTGGATGTCCCGTACTAAAAACGGCACCTTTGCGATTATTGTTATAACGCTTTTTCTTCTCTGGAAATCTGAAATCAGTGAGTTTGCTCTCTCAGTAACAGCAATTGCCGTTGCGATAGTGGTGGCGTCAAAAGAGATCATCTTGTGTTTCACTGGCTCTATTCAACGTGCTAGCTCACGCTCATTTAGAATTGGTGATTGGATTGAAGTGGGTAAAATCAGTGGTGAGGTGATTGAACACAACTTGATGGCGACTGTGATTCAAGAAATCGACTTGTATCATGGGCAATACCACTTCACTGGCAAGACGGCCACGCTGCCTAACAGCATGTTCTTTACTTACCCTGTCAAGAACCTCAACTTCATGAAGCGTTACGTTTACCATAGCTTTACGGTGACGGTGAAAGACTTCGTGAACCTGTACCCAATGGTGCCGGGTCTTATTGTCAAAATTGAAGAGCATTGTGAAGAGTTTATCGATGTTGCTCGTCGTTATAACGGCGTTATCGAAAAACACGCTGGTGTCGACCTTCCTGGCTCTGAGCCGCATATCCACATCACAAGCAGTTCAACCGGTGAGCAAGAAGTCCATTTTATGATTTTCTGTCCAACCGAGAAGGCGGTTCATCTAGAGCAAGAGATTCGTAAAGATTTCATGGAAGCATACGCTGAAGCATTTCCTATCAGTGCTTAATCCAGCAGTCCGCTGAGCCCCAAACAAAAGAAAGCCGAGAGCGATAATATCGACTCTCGGCTTTTTTGTTCTAACTATCTGTTCGTTTAATCTAGGTCAGCCAGTGGTAACCAATCGACTTGTACGCCTGCTTGTTCAAACATATCTTGGCTCACTTTGATTTTGTCTCCCCAGCGAGAAAGGAAGTCTTCACTTTGCTCTGGGCAGTGAACCGCAGAAATACCTGTTTGAATGATCTTTGCTGCACAGTTTGGACAAGGGAAGTGAGTCACCCAGATTTCACAGCTGTCTAAATCACGCTTAGCAAACAAGATTGCGTTCTCTTCTGCGTGAAGCGTTTTTAGGTATTTCATCTCACGATCATCAGTGTCAGCACTATCCGATACGCCATGAGGGTAGCCATTAAAGCCAACTGAAACAATACGGTTGTGTTTGGTGATAACTGCACCAACTTGAGTGGACGGATCTTTACTCCAGGAACCGACTAATTCCGCCATTTGATAGAAACGTTTTGCCCATTTTGAAATCATTCGAATTACCTTAACAAGGAAGTATGAGTTTTTATTATTGAAACCATATTATGTTAGACAATATATACAGAGAGGGGAAGTAACAAACGTATATTTGATCATGAATTGTTGATGGTTTGTAAAGGGTTGATATATATCCAATTTCAATTTACAAGTTGAAACACTTTTGCGAGTTATAATTGATATTCCTCGGACATTTGAAGCAATTGTGTTACGTAACTTTTATGCTGTTTAATTTCTCATAAGTGACGGTATAACCATGCGTAAAAAGTTAATCCTTACGGCTCTTGCAAGCTCTCTTATTCTTGCTGGATGTGGGCAAGATGCCCAGAATGCCAAGCAAGCGCCATTACCTCTCGTAGCTGTACAGGATGTTAGCGTTATTTCTCATCAGCAAAGTAAGTCGTACATCGGCCGTATTGAAGCGGTTGAAGACACGGCAATTACTGCGCAGGTTTCTGGCTATCTTCAAAGCCGTCATTTCAATGAAGGGCAAATGGTCGAAAAAGGGCAGCTGCTTTATTCGATTGAGCCTTCATCATTTGAAGCTGAAGTGGCAAGTGCTAAAGCGGCCGTTGCTCAAGCTAACGCCAATCTTAAAAAGGCTGAACTAGATTTCAACCGTGGTAAGAACCTACTTCCTAAAGGCAGTATTTCTCAATCGGAATTCGATGCATTGACGGCAAACCTATTAGGTTCTCAAGCACAGCTTGAAGCTGGTCAAGCTCAGCTAAATGCCGCTAACGTTCAGCTTTCTCATACTAAGATTGTTGCGCCTTTCTCTGGACGTATTAGCGATACCAAAGTGAGCACGGGTGATCTGGTTTCTCCATCTTCTGGCGTATTAACGACTTTAGTTAGCTTAGACCCAATCCATGCATCGTTCAGTATCAGTGAGCGTGAGCGTATTGAGTTAGGTATGGACCGTATTGAAGGTGACGGCAGCAGCGATTCTGATCGTGTTGAGGTGCAAATCATGCTTGAAAATGGCGAAGCATTCGAACACCTAGGTCAGCTCGATTTCTTGGGCAACCGTATCAACCTAAACACTGGTACGATCGCGATGCGTGCGATTGCCGATAACCCAGACCAGCAACTTCTTCCTGGTCAGCACGTTCGTGTTGAGCTGCGTGAGAAGCAATCTATTGATGTTGTAACCATTCCTCGCCGCGCGGTTCAAACCGACCTTGAAGGCGACTTTGTTATGGTGCTAGTTGAAGGTGAAGCAGCTCCTGTCGCTGAGCGTAGAAACATTGAGATGGGTCGACAGGTTGAAGGGGGTGTGATTGTCCACTCTGGTCTAGAGAAAGACGATGCCGTTATTACTCAAGGCCTTCAGCGTGTTCGTAACGGTATGTCTGTTCGCATTCAACCTTCTGCGACTGAGCAAGCAGAGTAAGGGGCGTAGATATGTTAAGTCGTTTCTTTATTCAAAGGCCTAAGTTTGCCCTTGTTATATCCATAATATTGACGCTGGCAGGTGCGATCTCTCTCGCTATCTTGCCTGTGGCGGAATACCCAAAAATTAGCCCACCTTCGGTAAGTGTGTCTGCTTTTTACACAGGTGCAAGTGCAGAAGTAGTGGAACAGGCGATAGCCGACCCCATAGAAACGTCGGTGAACGGTGTTGAAGATATGATCTACATGTCTTCAAAGAGTGCTAACGATGGTTCATACAACCTTAACGTGACTTTTGATGTTGGTACTGACCCAGATATGGCTCAGGTCAACGTTCAGAACCGAGTTGCTCAAATCGAATCGAAGCTTCCACAAGAAGTTCGAATGGTGGGTGTCACTGTTAAAAAGCGTTCACCAGACCTTTTGATGGTATTGAACTTCTATTCTCCAAATGGTGAGTACGACGATCAATTCCTGATCAACTACGTTAACCTAAACATTAAAGACCAACTGGCTCGTGTGAAGGGCATCAGTGAAGTTAACGTGCTAGGTGGTGGTGAATACGCGATGCGTGTCTGGTTAGATCCTGAGAAAATGGCTAACCTCAATATCACCACTTCTGACGTGAACCGTGCTTTGGCGGAACAGAACGTTCAAGTTGCTGCTGGTCGTATTGGTGCTGCACCTTATAACAACGCACAAGAAGTACAATTCAACTTGGTAACAAAAGGCCGACTGGAAACGGCGGATGAGTTTGAGAACGTTGTACTTCGTGCCACTCAAGATGGTTCAACGGTTTACTTAAAAGACATTGCACGTGTTGAGCTTGGTAAAAAGTTCTACGACGGTAATGGTAAATACCGTGGTCAAGATGCGTCGATCGTAACGCTGTCACTTCAGTCAGACGCTAACGCGTTGGAAAGTGGTAAAGCCGTAATGGCGATGCTCGACAACCTAAGCAAAAACTTTCCTGAAGGTGTTGCTTATGAAGCGAGTTACGACACGACAGTCTTCGTTGCTGAGTCGATCAAAGGGGTAGTAAAAACGCTGATCGAAGCTATTTTGCTTGTTATCGCAGTTACTTACCTGTTCTTGGGTAGTGCTCGTGCAACCTTGATTCCTGTTGTTGCGATTCCTGTATCTTTGATTGGTACATTTGCCATCATGCAGATGACGGGCTTTACCATCAACACGGTAACTCTGTTTGGTTTGATCTTGGCAATTGGTATCGTAGTAGATGATGCGATATTGGTTATTGAAAACGTCGACACCACCATGGCTAAAGACCCAACGATTTCACCGCGTAAAGCTACGCTGATCGCGATGAAAGAAGTGACGGGCCCAATTATTACTTCAACCTTGGTGCTACTCGCGGTATTCATCCCAGTTGCAATGCTTCCGGGTATTACTGGCATCATGTACCGTCAGTTCGCGCTGACTATCTGTATCGCGGTTGTTATCTCTTCGATCAACGCATTAACGCTGTCACCAGCACTGTGTTCATTGGTTCTTAAACAGGGTGGTGGTAACACTGCTCGTTGGTACCAAGCCTTTAACCGTGGCCTAGAATCCGTTACCAACAAATACGGTCAAGTGGCAGGTTTCTTAGTTAAGAAAGGCGTGCTGCTATTCACTTTCTTCATCGTGGCTTTGGCGGCTGTGACTTACTTTGCGAAGACAACGTCTACAGCGTTCGTACCTCAAGAAGATAAAGGTATTCTGCTGGTTAATGTTCAACTTCCAGATGCGGCATCCCTGTCTCGTACTGAAGATGTAACCAAGCAATTACTAGAGATGGTTGAGCAAGAGCCGGGTGTCGATGGTGTGACACTGGTTAACGGCTACGCATTCATGACAGGCGCTTCTGCGTCGAATGGTGCGTCGATGTTCATCAAACTTCACGATTGGGACATGCGTAACGCACTGGATGGTCAACATTCAGCACAAGCTATCTCACAGCGTATTAATGGACGCGCTGCGACTGAACTGCCTCAGGCGATTGTATTTGCAATGGGACCGCCAGCGGTACCAGGTATGGGTGCAGCGTCTGGTTTTGAATTTGTCCTTGAAGACACTTTAGGCCGTAGCCGTACTGACCTAGCGATGGTGATGAATGACGTGATTACTGAGGCGACCAAGCAGCCTGAGATTTCACATACATTCAGTACTTTCCGCGCCAACGTGCCTCACTACTATGTCGATATTGACCGTGAGAAAGCGCAGCAGCTAGGTATTCCGTTGTCGGAAATCTTCCAAACGCTACAAGGTAACCTTGGCTCGTTGTACGTGAACGACTTCACCATGTTTGGTAAGAACTTCCGTGTAACCATGCAAGCAGACAGTGACCACCGTAGCAGCATGGATGACCTACAACGATTCCACGTACGCTCTTCTGCTGGTGAGATGATCCCGCTAAGTACGCTTGTGACTTACGATCAGATCTTTGAACCCGATGTAGCATGGCGTTACAACATGTACCGCAGTGCAGTAATCCAAGGCCAGCCAGCACCGGGTTACTCAAGTGGTGATGCGATCGCGGCGATGGAACGTGTAGCGGCAGAGGTTCTGCCACAAGGTTACCAGTACGAATGGACTGGTATGGCTTACCAAGAAGTACTAGCAGGCAACCAAGCGATCTTCGCGTTCGCATTGGCGCTGATCTTCATCTACTTGTTCATGGTGGCTCAATACGAGAGCTGGACAATACCTATTGCGATTATCTTAGTTGTACCCGTGGCAACCTTAGGTTCTTTCTTGGCGTTGAACCTAACAGGCACACCGTTGAACCTTTACGCGCAGATTGGTTTGGTTCTCTTGATAGCCTTGGCCGCGAAGAACGCAATTTTGATTGTGGAATTCGCGAAAGTTGAGCGTGAAGAGAAAGATGTACCAATTGAAGATGCAGCCGTGAAGGGCGGTACATTGCGTTTCCGTGCTGTAAACATGACCTCTTGGTCGTTTATCTTGGGTATATTCCCGCTTATCTTTGCGGCGGGTGCTGGTCACGTGAGCCAGAACTCTCTTGGTATTTCACTGATTGGTGGTCTGTTATGTGTATTACTAGCAGGTACTTTCCTAATCCCAGGCTTCTATGCATTTGTGCAGCGTAAACGTGAAAAAGCACACGGTGGTAATACTAAATTAGTGCCACTTGATGATGAGTAGAAGAGGTCACTCTTCATAAAGCGGATTCTTTGTAAAAACTTAATCCTTGTAAAAACTGAGGCTTAGCAGTGTGCTAAGCCTTTTTTTATATGTCAGAGTAATAAAAATGCTTTTTATATAATCAAATCTTTATTATGTGATAGAGCTAACACTCTATTTTGTGTTTTCTAATAAAATGATGTTTTATTGGTAAGTTGCTGTTTAATAATGAAATACAGGTGTTCAGCTAACGCTTGTATGCTCGAAACTATTTGCACAATAGTGTGAACTGTTTCAAAATTACGAAGTTATATTGAAATTTTTTGTGCATTGAGGTTCTTATGAAGGTCATTGATTTATTTAAACACCGAGGCGACAGCTTGTCATCGCAACACTCAGAGTTTATGCAATGGATGTCTCCAGCTCTTAGAGAGTACTGGGGCGACTTTCTGAACCGCACACAAAATAGTCACTTCTTTGCATGGGTTCGTGATCACCACAAACCTGCGGTAAACGAAGATGTGCCAGTAGAGCAACCAATCGTACTAAAGCCAGAAGCACAACTTGTGTTTGATGAGCTAAACGAGAAGATTGGTGAAGTTATTCATACTGGCGATTGGATCAATGTAAGCCAAGATCGCATCAACCAATTTGGTCTTGTGACTGAAGATATGCAGTGGATCCATACTGAGCCAGAGAAAGCAGAAACTGATTCTCCGTTCAAAACGACCATCGCACACGGTTTCTTAACTTTGTCTTTGCTTCCGCGTCTAACCGATAGCGTTGATCCTGACAAATCTCAATTCCCAACAGCGAAGATGGTTGTGAACATTGGCCTTAACCAGGTTCGTTTTCCATACCCTGTTAAATCGGGCAGCAACGTTCGTGCAAAAAGTACGTTGACTAAAGTAACGCCTATTAAGAAAGGACTAGAGATTGAGCGCGAGATTCGTGTAGAAATCGAAGGTGTTCGTCGCCCTGGCGCTGTTATCGTTTCAGTGATTCAACTTCACTTCTAAGTGCTTTGAAAGTAAGCGATTTATAAAGATTCAAAAAAAGAGAGAGCGTGATGCTCTCTCTTTTTGTTTTCATAAGAAAAAACTTACTCACTTATTTGATGCGAGTGTAGCCGTACTCTTCAATCAGGTCTTGGCCTTGTTTAGATTTCACGAACTTGATGAAGTCTTTGCTCTCTTCAGAAACTGAATCCGTCTTGTGCAGCAACAAGAATGGGCGAGCCAGTTCATAGCTGTGGTTTGCGATGTTTTTAGATGTCGGCTCTACACCTTCAAAAGTGATGGCCTTGATAGAGCGGTCGATTGAACCAACAGAGATAAAGCCGATAGCGTGTGGGTTGTGGTTTACGATCGTTTTCACCATGCTGTTGCTGTTAACAACTAAGTTATTTGGGTTGATGTCAGACACTAAACGGTCGTTAATGATCTTTGTTAAACCAAGCAAGCTTTCGAAGCTGTAGCGTGAACCTGAAGACGCTTCACGAGTCACAACCGCGATAGGTTGATCCGCACCACCCACTTCTTTCCAATTGGTGATTTTACCTTTGTAGATATCAAACAGTTGCTCGCGAGAAACGTTACTCACGCTGTTTGAGCGGTTAGTTACAACAGCTAGACCATCAAAGGCAATAGGGAATACCTTGAGTTTGTCACTCTGTTCTTGGTCAGTTAAGTAGCGTGAGCTCATGCCGATATCAGCCACACCTTTATTAACCATGGTAATACCTGCTGTCGAGCCGATGCCCTGAACGGCAATGTAGTTATCAGGGTGAGTCTTGTTGTACTCCTCAGCTAATACGTCCATCACTCGAGAAACAGAAGTGGAGCCCGAAATATTGGTTTCTTGTGCAAAAGCAGCTTGAGAAGACAGGGCTAAGGATAAAAGAGAGGCAAGCGCGACTCGTAACATAAACAACTCCTAGTTAATAACATTTGTCGCATATGATAGGTCGGTTATATGACACTTTTGTGAAATTCCATACGCTCTTTGTATGGTGGTGAATGAGTCAATGAACGCGTAATTCAGCAATAACAATGGTAAGTTTATTCACACAAAATCCTTTAATGGGAGCGTGATTGTGATTTTGTATGAGGACGTTCGCTAAAATGTTGGTTGAGTCCTAAGCTAATTAAAGGGGTTCCTACTTAGAGAATGCCTATGAAGTTACAAGGAGTGTTATGTCCGTCATTCATATCGAACTTAATCGCCTTCTCGTTGGGGCTGAAAAGCTCTGTACTTCCCGTAATAGCAGTTTACCTGTCGAACTCGGTAAATCGTTATATGAAGAGTGTAAAGGCGGCGTGATGTTCTCACAGGCTCATTATCTGCTCGACTCATCTCATTGTGATTACACAAACGACATTGCCTGCGTGACGTTTGATGAGCATTCTGCTTGCTGGTTGGTTACTGTGCCATTAGAGAGTGATGAAACAACCGATATCATCGCTTGGGGGCCTTATCCGTACCTTCCTCAATCCAAAGACCTTGATGCTGTGTTGTCTGAAATAGAAAAAGACCCTAAATCGTATTTTTGGTCATAAAGGTCTGTTTTAACTCGCTGGTGGCGTGGCACTAGAGCTACGCCTTCTGTTCATTCTCAATCAAGCAAATAGTTTGTTCTGGGTGGCAGGCCGTGTCTTACACTTGTGGTTTCATGCTTTGTAATTGAGATTGTGCGATGAGAGAACGGAAATCTTTCGGTGTCTTCCCATGATACGTTTTAAAGGCTGTGCTGAAGTGCGCAGCGCTCTTAAAGCCAGACTCGTAAGCGATTTGAGTAATGGATTTAGTCGACGTTCTAAGTTGCGTTGCGGCATGGGCAATACGTTTAATCTTTAATAAGTTTGAAAATGAAAGATCCTCAGCCGATAAACGACGTTTCAGTGTGGCTGGCGACATTCCCATGTAGCTGGCTAGCGTGTCTAAAGAGATATTATTTTCAATATTCTGTTCAATGTAGTGAATGACTTTTTGCGTCACCGTTAACCTTGATGCTCGTGCGATGATAACCAGCAGGGCAGGGTATTGTTCGACCATCAGTGAAAGCAAACCTAACCCTAATTGAGTGAGTGCGTAGTCATTTTTAGCTGAAGAATGAGCTAAAGACATGATGAGATCTTTCAGCTCGCAGATCTCAGTATCGGTTTGGTTGAATTTGATGTACTGGTTGGGGACTCGAGTGGATTCTAGGTCACTGAACTGGTTGATGAACTTCTGGAAAATATCTAAATCAAAATCTAAGCAGGTTGCGCTGAATTCGCCGTTTTCTGTATCTACTGTGATGTCTTTGATTTGGCCTGAGTTATAAAGTGTGAAATCGCCTGCCTGCAATGAGGCTTCGGTGCCATCGGGGAGCACGAAAGAGATACTGCCTTTTGAAACGATGAAAATACCATTTTTAGAGGCGGGGTACCGTTCTCGTTTCCTGGGGATGAAGTTTCTGAATTGAGTAACTGTTATTGATGACATAATGTGCTTCTTTGACGTTGTAAACGAGTTGCTTATTAATTTTAGTATTGTTTAAGCATGAGACATTTACAAAAAAGGCGCTAATAATTAGCGCCTTTAGAAGTGAACCTTTGAAGCTTATGACCTTGAAAGCTTTGACCTTGAAAGCCGTAACCTTAAAAGCTGTAACCGTTAAAGCTATTAAGCTTCGGTTTCGTTTGTTGTTTCAGGCTCGCTAGGCAAGTCCGCAAATACTTGAGTAGGTTTTGCTACTAAGTTACGGTTTTCCTGATTAACTTCAGAGAGAACTACTTCTAAAACGTCTCCCAGTTTGTATACCATTTCTTTATCGATAGATACAGTACCCATATCACTGTTGCACTCGATTCTTTCTTTATTATCAAGAATGAGAGAACCAGGGATAAATGCAGCGGCACCATTCTCTAGCAAGCGAACACGCATACCTGCTCGGTTAATGTCGAAGATCTCTGCTTGGAAGCGTGTTTCTTCTGCTGGTGCGTTAGCTAGCGTGCGAGCATACAACCAATCACCAACATTACGCTCAGCCATACCGTGATGGCGGCGGTGTAGTGCAAGTTCATCACCGATAGTCTCATCTGGTGTTTGAATTGGTGCTTTGCCAAGGATATGTGCCTTAAGCATACGATGGTTAATCATGTCGCCGTATTTACGAATTGGAGAAGTCCAAGTCGCGTAAATGTCTAAACCCATCGCGTAGTGTGGTGCAGGCTCATTGCTGATTTCACTGTACGCTTGGAACTTGCGGATACGGTTATCGTAGTAGTTATTATCTAAAGAGCCTAACCAGCGGCGCAGTGCAGCAAAGCCTTCAAGAGAAATAATTTGCTCTTCTGTGAACGGTGTTTCTGCTTGTGGATTAACCAGTTCAAGAACGTCTGCAACTTTCTCGGCTTTGAAACCAGAGTGGCAGTTAAACACACCTTGGTTGAAGCTCTCTTTCAGTACTCGACCCGCACAGATGTTTGCGCTGATCATTGATTCTTCAACTAGCTTGTTTGCGCTACGACGCATGTCTGCATGAATCGCAACAACATCGTTATCTTCGCTCAGTTCAAAACGGTAATCAGGGCGATCTGGGAATACCACTGCGTTTGCTGAGCGCCATGCTGAACGTGCTTGTGCAAATTCGTGTAGGTCAGAAACAATCGCTGCGATTTCTTCAGATGGTTGCCACTTCTCTGATGCACCGGTTTCTAGCCAGTCTGATACGTTGTCGTAAGCAAGACGAGCGTGAGATTTTATGTTCGCCGCGAAGAAGTTGATGTCATCGCCAATAACGCCATCTTTAGACACGGTTACTGTGCAGCATAGGGCAGGGCGAACTTCGTTCTCGATAAGCGAACATAGGTTGTCTGCAAGGTCACGAGGTAACATTGGGATGTTACGACCAGGCAAGTAAATCGTGAAGCCGCGTTCACGTGCCACTTTGTCCATTGCGTCATCAGGAGAGATGTAAGCGGTAGGATCAGCAATCGCGATAGTCAGTTCAAAATCACCGTTCTCTTTCTTCTTCGCGTAAAGTGCATCGTCCATATCTTTTGTGCTTTCGCCATCGATAGTCACAAAAGGAACGTGAGTCATGTCTACACGTTCAAGATCCGCATCATCATTGATCTGCCAGTTGTCGATACCTTCAGGTTCGCTGTTTGGAAGGTCATTTTGTGCGAGAGTTACCCACCAAGGAGCGATCTTGTCGTCAGCGTCAGTGATCTTTTCTGAGATTTGCGCCAAGAAGCCATTATCACCTTTTAGAGGATGCTGAATGATATGTGCAACAACCCAGTCACCTTCTTTTAGCGTTTCAGGGTTCAGACCTTTCTGAGCTTTAGCTTTAAGTTGCAGCTTTTTCAGTTGTGGGTGATCAGGAACAACGTTCAGGCGACCTTTAAATAGTTTTACTCGTGCGATGAATCGAGTAAGACCTTGTTCCACTAGCTCTTCTGGCTCAGCTACTTCACGTTCTTTTTCAGTACGGATGATAGCGACTACTTTGTCACCATGAATGCACTTCTTCATATACGGTGGCGGGATAAAGTAGCTAGTCTTGCTATCTACTTCTAGAAAACCAAACCCTTTTTCAGTGGCTTTGATTGTGCCTTCCTTTTTCGGGAGGGTTTCTTGGATTTGTTGCTTAAGCTGAGCGAGTAGAGGGTTATCTTGAAACATCTTACTTTTATCTTACGAGAACAATTGAGCACACTATAATCATTGCGAAGCCTGATTACTACTTAAAGCCGAAAGGAGAGCAAATTAATTACCATCTTATTTACTAGGTTCAATTCAATTGATGTAAACGGCTATGACGAGATATTCATCAAGTTTTGACGATATGATAGCCAGTATTGAAAGAAAACCGAAAAATATGTGATGTAATTCAATTTTTTCTGGCTTTTTTTATGCATTTAAGGAATAATCCGCCTCCCTTAGACGTCCCTAATGGCTTGAAGTGTTTTATTACTGCTTCGTAACTCTGAATGGAATCAGTATCTGATTGGATCAGTATTGGAAATGGTAGAGCTCCCGGGACCTTTTGTTTACTTATATATAGTGGGATCCCAATGTCCGAATCTGTAATTCAATTTAATGAATTAGCCCTAAACGAAAACATCCTTTCAGCTCTTGATAGCATGGGTTTCGTTTCTCCGACTCCAATCCAAGCAGCAGCTATTCCTCTTCTTCTTGAAGGCCGTGACGCACTAGGTAAAGCACAGACTGGTACTGGTAAAACAGCAGCATTCTCTCTGCCTTTACTAAACAAAATCAACCTAAACCAACACAAACCACAAGCAATCATCATGGCTCCTACTCGTGAGCTAGCGATCCAAGTTGCTGCGGAAATCAAAAACCTTGGCCGTGACATCAAAGGTCTTAAAGTTATTGAAATCTACGGTGGTGCTTCAATTGTTGACCAAATGCGTGCTCTAAGCCGTGGTGCTCACATTGTTGTTGGTACTCCAGGTCGTGTTAAAGACTTACTAACTCGTGACCGTCTACACCTAGATGAAGCACACACATTTGTTCTTGATGAAGCAGATGAAATGCTAAAAATGGGCTTCGTAGATGACGTTACTTGGATTCTTGAGCAAGCTCCAGAAACTGCACAACGTGTACTTTTCTCTGCAACTATGCCTCCAATGGTTAAGACTATTGTTGACCGTTACCTACGTAACCCTGCAAAAGTTGACGTTGCTGGTACTAACCACACAGTTGACAAAGTAGCGCAGAACTTCTGGGTTGTTAAAGGCGTAGAAAAAGATGAAGCAATGTCTCGTCTTCTAGAAACTGAAGAAACTGACGCGTCAATCGTATTCGTACGTACTCGTCAAGACACTGAGCGTCTAGCTGATTGGCTATCTGCACGTGGCTTCAAAGCTGCTGCACTGCACGGTGATATTCCTCAGTCTCTACGTGAGCGTACTGTTGATCACATCAAACAAGGTGTTATCGATATCCTAGTTGCAACTGACGTTGTAGCTCGTGGTCTTGATGTTCCACGTATCACTCACGTATTTAACTACGACATCCCATTCGATGTTGAATCTTACATCCACCGTATTGGTCGTACTGGCCGTGCTGGACGTAAAGGTAAAGCGATCCTTCTAGTTCGCACAAACCAAATTCGTATGCTTCGCACTATCGAGCGCGTAACTAAGTCTACAATGGAAGAAATCCAACTTCCTCTACGTGACCAAGTTGCTGCAGCACGTGTTGCTAAGCTAGGCGCTGAGCTTGAAACAGAGAAAGAAAGCAAAGCTCTAGAAAACTTCGCAGGTCTTATTACTACCCTGCAAGAATCTCTAGACGTTGATGCTGCTACTCTAGCTGCAATGCTTCTTAAACGTCAGCAAGGTAAGAGCCCACTGTTCTACATTGGTGAAGACCCAATGATCGCTGCTATCGAGCGTGACAAGAACCGTCGTAAAGAGCGTCGTGAAAACCGTGATAACGGTGGCCGTGACTTCAATACTCAAGACTGGGATACTTACCAACTACAAGTTGGCCGTGAGCAAGGTGTTCAGGTTAAAGATATCGTTGGCGCACTTGCAAACGAACTTGGCCTAACTAAAGGTTCTATCGGTGCTATCAAACTTGACCAAGGTTCAACTTACGTTCAACTGCCAAAAGCAATGAACTCTGAAACTGCTGGTAAACTAAGCAAGCTACGCATCCGTCAAAAAGAAGCTGGTGCTGTTGTTGTAGACTTCAACGATTTCCGTGAACCACGTCGTGGTAACGGTGGCCGTGGCGGTCGTGATGGTGGTCGTGGTGGTTACCGCGGAAACCGTGATGGCAACCGCGATGGTAATCGTGAAGGCGGTCGCGGTGGATACCGTGGCAACCGTGACGGTAACCGCGATGGCAACCGTGAAGGCGGCCGTGATGGCGAGCGTCGTTTCGACCGTAACCGTGGTGGCGATCACCGTGGCAACTACCGTGGCGAACGTGGCCATGGCAACGGCGGTAACCGTGGTCGTCGTCCAGAGCGCAACGAAGGTTAATCAACCGTTAGCTTAGACGCTCTAGTCTAGACACTGAATTTAAAAGCCGAGCATCATGCTCGGCTTTTTTGTGCCCACTCGTTTCTCTTTCCGACCGCATCGCTTGCAGTTAAAAACCCCATCTCACGCCAAAATTGATATCCCTTTAGGCCAACATTAAAAGTGAACGACCCCGATTCTTTACGAAGGGGGTAAAGCACTCTCTTTAGCGCCGTGAACGTACCTGTATCGCGTTGTAAGGCTATACTTAAATGACGTGCTACAGCTGGGGCCAAACGAGTGAAAGCTGTTTAAATTGCCGGGAGGTGGTTTATTAGGAGGAAGGCTGAGGTCATGTTTAGTGGAGGTAGGTATCGGAATTTCGCTGGTTCAACTCAATAGCGGTGACGTTTTGAACAACACGCCAAATTGACTAAATCTAGCTAAAAATAATTTTAGCAGTCGTTTGCGTCACTTGTTTATTCACTTTCTTATTCAACTATTTTTTAATTTTGCTCTCGAAATAAATAAATTAATGACTAAGATCAACTTAATTGTGTTCATTTGGTGATTTTTTCAAAACAAAAGTTGAAAGATTCAAAAATTATTGAATAATGGGCTTAACTAAAATTGAAGTAAACGCTTCATCTAATTCGTACTGAAACAGGATCCATATCCAATGTCTAATTCGTTTGTTCTGGTTATTAACTCGGGTAGTTCATCCCTTAAATTTGCTGTAATCGATTCTGTTTCTGGTGAAGCAGTATTAAGTGGCCTAGGGGAGTGTTTTGGTCTTGAAGATGCTCGTATGAGCTGGAAATACCAAGGCGAGAAAACTGAAATTGCTATTCAGGGTGAAGGTAGCCACCACAAGATTGCTATTGGCAAATTGGTAGGCCTGATGGAAGACCTTGGTTTCACGGCAGATATCGTGGCTATCGGTCACCGTATCGTTCACGGTGGTGAGAAGTTCACTCAAACGGTTCGTATTACTGAAGAAGTAACGAACGAGATTGAAAGCCTATCTGATCTTGCTCCACTTCATAACCCAGCTGGTGCTATCGGCATCCGCGCTGCGATTGAAGCTTTCCCTTCTTTGCCTCAGTTTGCTGTATTCGATACAGCTTTCCACCAAACAATGCCACAACGCGCATTTACAGGTGCAATCGCTAAAGAGCTATACACAGACTTTGGTGTACGTCGTTACGGCTTCCACGGTACGAGCCACTACTTCGTAAGCCGTGAAGCTGCGAAGATGCTAAACAAGCCTGTTGAAGAATCTAGTTTCATCTCTGTTCACTTAGGTAACGGCGCATCAGTATGTGCTATCAAAGACGGTAACAGTGTTGATACATCAATGGGCTTCACACCACTTTCTGGCCTTATGATGGGTACACGTTGTGGTGACTTAGACCCAGGTATCATTGAATACCTTCTTAAGAAAGGTTGGTCACAAGAGCAAGTCTTCAACTCTCTTAACAAGGAGTCCGGCTTCCTAGGTGTGTCTGGTCTTACGAGCGATGCTCGTGGCATTTTAGAAGCTATGGAAGAGGGTCATGAAGGCGCTAAGCTGGCTTTCGAAGTATTCACATACCGTGTAGCTAAATACGTTGCTTCTTACCTTGCAACACTAGATTCTCTAGACGGCATCATCTTCACAGGTGGTATCGGTGAGAACTCTCTACCAATCCGTCGTGAGATCCTTAAAAACCTTAAGATCCTAGGTTTTGTTGAAGATGTTGTTGGTAACGAATCTGCTCGCTTTGGCGCTGAAGGCATCATCGCTAAGTCTGAGATGCTAGATGCAGTAGCAATGGTTATCCCAACTAATGAAGAGTTTGTGATTGCTCAGCAGTCGGTAGAACTTCTGTAATTTAGCTTAAAATTAAATACTGAAAAGCGAGCCCAAGTGGCTCGCTTTTTTGTTTTACAGCTAGAGAGCAGGGGGATTAAATCCAGCTACTAAGCATTCAGTAACTGCTTTATGTTTGTGTAACGAATCGCTCTGCTGCCTTTAGCCCCATTTGGTAACCGGCTTCAAGTTTGTCTTTATCTGTGGTTAACCGTCCTACAGCAAAGCCATCATCCGGTACGATAACCTTAATCGTGCAATCATGAGGTGGGTTCTCAATAAATTCTAAGGTTTGATTGTATTGTTCTGCACGCGTGATCATGGCCTCAGCCAGTTGAGGTGTCTCTTTCATTAGGCGACGTAAGAGCCAAGGTGCTTTTGGTGGGCGCTTTTTGTAACCCTGCTTTTGCGAGAGGATCACCGTGATCTGTTTCGCCCCTTGTTTATAAGCCTCAATCACGGGAATGGAATCGACCACACCACCGTCTATCATCTTTCGACCGTTTACTCTCAGAGGTGTGCGGTAGGCCATAGGAACAGAGCAGGAAGCTTTGAGGAGTTCTTCTAGGTTATCTTTTTCACCCTGCGTGTAGAGCGGTTCACCTGTTTCAACATCCGTGGTCACGACTTGAAAGGGGAGCGGTTGTTTATCGAAGGCTTCCATATCGTATGGATAGTGCAGTGCGATATGATCCCAAAGCCAGTCGAGGTCAAGTAAGTGTCCACCTTTGGCAAACTTTTTGAAGTTAATAAACTCAGGCTGACATGAGTAGTCGGAAATAATGGTATAGGTTCGGCCGCGTTGGTTAGATAACCAAGAGGCTAAATTGGTTGACCCCGCAGAGACGCCGATGCAGAAATCAAACGGGTTGTATTGGTGGTCGATAAAGCCGTCTAACACCCCAGCGGCAAAGATGCCACGCATTGCACCACCTTCCACAACTAGGGCATGTTTTGATTCTAGTGTCATTTGATTATGGGCTCCCTAATTCTAATAGATGCATATCCTTTCACTGTTATTAATACTAGATAAATGGTCGGATGTGTAGGTTGACCTCTATTTTTCAGGGTAGTGGATTACGTTATGGAACACCGCATTACCTTCACCGATATTTTTGTAGCCATGCTTCTGGTTAGCGTTAAAGCGAACGGCTTGCCCTGCCTGTAATGTTTGCCATTCACCATCAAAAAGTACGGCCATCTCTCCGGAAATACATAATATATGTTCAGTGACACCAGAGTTATGCGGGTCGGATTCATGCTGATAGCCAGGGGCGAGGGTTAGCTCGAAGATCTCAAACCCTAATGCTTCCTCAAAAGGAAATAATAAACTGACGAAGAAGCCAACGTTATACTCCTCACGCCTTAGTTCGTTTGCATCTCTGAATAAACTCGTCAGCTCATTGTTCGAACTTTCTGTGATGAAACTGGAAAATGACACTTCAAACCCAGATGCGATCTGCCAGAGCTTAGCGACGGTTGGGCTGGACTCCCCACGTTCAATTTGACCTAACATAGCTTTACTTACGCCTGTCGCTTTTGCTGCTTTATCTAGGCTCCAGCCCTTTTCTTGGCGTAGGCGCTTTAAGTTAGTGCCGACTTTAATTTCTGTTTGCATACTTTTTCTACAAGATTTTTTCTACAAATAGCTTGTACGTTATAGCGCACAAGTGCTAGGTTTAGCTTATGGACGTTATAACGCACATAGGAACAAAATAACATGACTAAGCTAAAATTTTCCCACGTTAGTACGGGCTTTATTGCTGTATTTATTGGGTATGCAAGTGCTGCAGCGATTATTTACCAGGCTGCGATGAGTGCCGGAGCAACTCAAGAGCAGGTTGCGTCATGGTTCTGGGCGTTGGGAATTGGTATGGGGGCAACCACGATATTGCTCTCTTTCTACTACAAAAAACCGGTTGTGACGGCTTGGTCGACACCGGGAGCAGCACTGTTGATTACTTCGCTTGAAGGTCTGACGATGAATCAGGCAGTTGCTGTATTCCTGTTTAGTTCGTTGTTGATCACGTTAGTCGGCATGGCTGGGATATTTGAGAAAGTACTGAAACAAATACCCACGTCGATTGCATCGGCTATGCTTGCGGGGATTTTATTGCAGTTCGGTTTGGGCTTGTTTACATCGTTAATGGAAGAAGTTCAGATAGTGGCGGTGATGCTTGCTGTGTTTATCTTGGCTAAGTCGAGGTTAGGAAACTTGTTGATCCCAAGTATTTTCGTCATTGCTTTGGTGATGTGCGTTGGTTTTGGAAAGCTCGATGTCAGTCAAGTCACGTTAGGTTTAACGACACCGGTATTCATCATGCCTGATTTCGAATTCTTTTCTTTGCTTAGTGTTGGTATTCCGCTGTTCATCGTGACGATGGCTTCGCAGAACTTACCGGGGTTTGCTGTGCTAAAAGCAAACGGGTACCAAGTGGATTCATCGAAGATCATCACTACCACGGGGGTGACAGGGTTACTATTAGCGCCGCTCGGAGGCTTTGCGTATAACCTTGCGGCAATCACCGGAGCTATCTGTATGGGCCCCAATGCCGATGACGATCCCAAAACGCGTTATATGGCGGGAATCTCGATGGGCGTGTTTTATTTGTTAGCTGGCGTGATGGGGATGTCATTTGTGTCCTTGTTTAGCGCAGTTCCTTCAGCGGTAGTCATCGCTGTCGCGGGGTTAGCGGTGATGCCTACATTGATGAACTGTTTAGCTGTTTCCATGGCAGACAACCACTACAGAGAGCCAGCATTGTTTACGTTCTTATTTACAGCTTCTGGTACGAATTTATTGGGTATCGGAAGTGCGTTCTGGGGGCTTTGTATTGGTTTACTTTGTTGCTGGTTACACAATTACAAAGTCAGAACGAATGGGGATAATAGAGCTTCACAAGCTCAGTCATAGTGATGCTTGATGAAAGGCGCTAGTGAGCGATGGTTTACTAGCGCCTTTTTGTTTACGAGGTATTACCTAGATGACAGCTCGTTTTTGGATGAGATTAAGTTCCAAAGCTTTATCTTGGTTTCCTCGAAGCTCAAAAGTAGTGAAATATAGGCGGCTCATGCATCAAAAAGTTCTGGTGAGAAATGTTCCACGCATATGCTCCTGCTAAGGTGAATACAAGATAATCACCGATGTCGATGTACTCAATGTTTTGGTTTCGAGCGAGTACGTCTTTTGGTGTGCATAACTGACCAACTAAATTGGCAGTAGTGTGGTGGATTGGATTCGAAATTGTCGAGTGCTGATGATTGTGGATGACAGCAAAAGGGTGATCATGGCTTTGTGCTGCTGGTGTACGGAAATGATGCGTGCCGCCACGAGCAATAACAAAGTTTTCGCCAAGATTCTGTTTGATGTCTAACACTTCCATCACATAGTAGCCGCAAGGAGCTGAGATATAGCGTCCACACTCAAAGCGCAGTTTCCAATCTTGCATATGTTCTTCAGCGATCAAGAATTCTAATTTGTCGCAAAATTCTATCCACGGGAAATGTTGGCTCGGATCTTGGTAATTGATCCCCATGCCTCCACCGAGGTTAATAATTAGGTCTTGAAGCGAGTATTGCTCTTTCCATTGTTTAACCACTTGGAAATAGCGTTGAACGAGTGCTAAGTGACGACTAACATCGAGTTGATGTGACATTAGGTGGAAGTGGAAGCCTTTCAGCTCTATCAATGGAAAATCACGTAGATGCATGATGGCGTTGTCCAACTCAGCTTCATCGAAACCAAATGGAGTCGGTTTCCCACCCATGGCTAGCTTGCTGAGTGTGATATCGCCAATATCGATATTCATGCGCAGAAAGATGGAAGCGGGTCTATTCAACTTTTGTGTTAAAGCTCCGATGCGCTGAAGTTCCGTAATACTTTCTACATGGATGGCATCGACATCAAGTTGTATCGCTTGTTCTAATTCGCTTGGCATTTTCCCTGGGCCACCAAAGATCAGTGGTTTATTAAGCAGTTGCTGTTGAAGGTGGCTAAGTTCGCCGCCAGATGCCGCTTCAAACCCATCAACGTAAGGCGCTAAAGTCCTCAAGATTGGCGTAGAAGGGTTAGCCTTTGCGGCATAAAACAGTTCCACGTTTTTGGGTAATACATGGCGCATCTGCTTGATGTGTTGTTCAAGCGCAGTTAGGTCATACAGGTAAGCACACAATGGCTGATTTTGCTGCTTCGCGAGCTGTTTTACTTCTTGCTCGATGTACGGGGGAAGCTGAGTTGGCTTAGTCATGACACTCTCCTGTGTTTTGAATCGCCCATGGTGTCGCAATTAGCGTGTACCCCGACTCTTTGTCGGCATTTTGCATCAAGCGAGTGGTGAAGTTGTTCTTACTTGGGAAGTAGCCACCATCAAGTAACGCCACTAACTCTGGTTGCTTGCCATTGACTGATTGCCAACGAACGATGGCTTCTTGTAATAATTCCCACAATGTCTCTTCAAGTCTGGCGTTTCCTTCAGCAATAAAGAATACGGCCTCACTGATGTTGTTAATAAAGGTGCAGTAACCAATGCGATTCCAGCCTTGTTCTCGGCTGTAGTAAACCGACTTTTGGGCCCGTTCTGAAAGCTGTTGTAATGTCTCTGAAGGCCAAAATTCAGGTAACAATTTTGTACCTTCGAGATCTCGAATCCACACGCAGCATGGCATACCTTTTTCGAAACCAATCAGCGTGTTTTGTAGATGAGGTTCAAATGCGACCCCGTGTTTGAAGTAATAGTTAAACACGCCTGGAATCAAGCAATGCAAGTAGCGCTCAAACCACAAGGTAGCGACATTCTCATACTGACTTTGTGTCGCTTTCGCTTTTTGTTTTAGCTGGGTCGCAATACAACTGTTTCCTTCACGATCATAAGCAAACAGCGAACCTGCCAACGTCGGTTGGAGAATGTCGGTTTCACTAAGTGTGAAGTTCTCGCGATACAAAATGCCAAATGATTCACGCGCTTTTATGATGTCGTCAGGCTCTTGCTCGGCAATTGAACCTAGATTCAGTGTTGTTGCGTACGGCTCACTCATCACCTTGAATACAGGGTTACGCAGCTGTTCGCTCTCTTTTATCGGACGTAGAATTGAGGTTAACTGTACGGCACTGTCGAGTTCATACCATGCGTTTTTGCGAACACAGTTGGTCAAACGTACATTGATGGAAAACTTCGCGAACCATTCCATATCTGGGTGATAAAGAGTGCGCACGGATGAAGTGGGTAACAGTTTGTCTCCACCTAAGCCTAATGGTGTAATTTTTCCTTGTTCAATCGCACGTTGAACTGCTGGGTTTTGTAGAAGTGTGTAGCTTTCCCATGGGTGGCATGGATAAAGTAATTTTGATTCTGAATCACTTTCTCTCGGCGCCAATTGCTCGAGCATCGTTTTTGGTGATGTGCGTGTGTCTGAGCGCAATATATCCAGTAACGCTGCTTTCACCTCAAACCAATACAGAGGCACCTCTGCGCCAACTTCCGGGGAGCAAGCCAGTAAGTCATCCATACTTACTCCAGAACGACTTTTTGGTGTTGGGTGAAAAGTGTGTCCCCAGAGCAGTGACTGTTCTGACGCGATAAAGGCATTGTGTTGTTGAAGCGTGCTGTCGGCGTTTAGGAATTGCTCGGTGACCAACAAGCTGTTCTGCATTTGTTCTATCAACTCATGGTTGAACGGGATCATTAACACTTGTTTAAGGTAGTTGAGTAACAGTGTTAGGGTTTGAGTTGCGTCTAATTTAGACCAGCCAGCACCAGCTGTTTTCGACCAAGGTGTAGCTGAAAGTTTTACTTTTCCTAGCTTACTGACGTATTCAACAGGCAAGACTAACAAGCCACTCTCTTGCGTCTGATTTTGCTGAGGGAGATGTATTGCCACACGTTGTTTGGCCGTAAAGTTTCTTTTTAATGTCTGCGGTAGTGATGCTGAGCTGAAGCTCCAATCAACTTGCTTATTCGGTATCGCGTATTCACGCAGGTAGCAATTCACTACGCCCATGATGGTATTTAATTGGGCTTTTTCTTGATTGAGCTGAACCTGGCTGTGATTTATTTGCGTCTTGTTTTCAGCTCGGTTCTCAGTTGGAGATGAATGAGTGTTTAACATGTCGATGTCCAAATTTTGAAAGAATGATCATTGCGATAGCAGTACTAAAGCTGATCAAAGTAGAAAGTAAAAAAGGAACCTCAAGCCACCCTAAGCTTGATATAAAAGACGCGCTTAACCCTGCTGCAACACCACCCCATTTCGACATGGCATCAAAGCGCGAAAATATCTTGCCACTTTGTTGTGGGTCGATTTGGTTGGCTAAGGCTTGATGCAGCCCTTGGTAGCAACAGACCATCCCAAGCCCAAAAATAACTCGAGCGATGATCAGCGTTGTTTGGTCGGGTATCAGGTGTATCGCTGTGCTAACTGAGAGCAAGCCAAAACCAAGGTACAAGGTATTTTGCGGATGACGGCGGTTGAGCCTCTCTGAAAACAGATGAACTTTTCCGGCAAAGAGTAAGTAGACACCGTGTGGAAGGGCGTATAAAAAGCCTATCCATGCTTGGTTTGTCACACCGTATTGCTGCACAAAAGGTGAGAAATAGGGGAAGGTGACGACCATCGAAAAAGCAAAGCAGAACTGTGTACCGAACACCCAATAGAGGTGGCGTAACGGCTTGTGTGTTGTTTGTTCTCTTTGACTCGTTGTTTGGTCTTTTGCTTCTTTCTCTATATCTGATTTCACTAAGTTATCAGCAGGGAGCGTTAGCGTGATTGCCAATGCTAACAAGGGCAAGGCAGACAACCACAGATACGCATTGAGCGGACTCGTGTCTGATAATGTCCAACCTAGGCCGATGGGCGCGACAATCAATGCCAAACGAGCAGAAAGCTGGGTCTTATTCAGTGAGGTACCGAGGGTCTTTGCGTCTTTAATTTGACTTGATAGGTAGCTATTAGAGGCGGCCATGGTGCCGCCAAAGGTTCCTTGAACAATAAGACCAAACACAAACATTGTCAGATTGTCTGCCAAACCACACAGAGCAAACCCTGCAGCAAGCCCTAGTTGTGCTCGTATCAGAGAGCGACGTCTGCCAAATTTATCAGCAAACTGCCCCCAAAATCGTGCAGCTACCGCGGTACAAAAGGTTGGCAAAATAAATAAAATGCCTGCCCAATCTGAATCGATATGTGCGCCAAGTGTCGGTAATACCATAGGTAAAAACAGAGGCATGCCTAAGGCTGCGAATGCCGCTATGAAGTGGCAGAGCAGCACACAATAAATGAGTTTGGTCATGGTGGATTAGTTCACGCTCTGTTTGATGGACTCTAAGTAAGCGTGTTGTGCTTCTTCACTGGTAAGTAGTAAGAAGTTCGGAGCCGATAACCCATAAAATTTGTTTATATCGCTAGCACCGGAGGCTTCTTTCGAGAGCAAACTGCCTGAGCTTAATAAATACTTGGCGTACAGGTTCGGTGATTCAAATAGCATCTTGTTGGCAAGTGAAACGTCATGACCTTGATTGCGAAGTTGCTCTAGCTGAAGTGAAAGGCTAGTTGCCACTATTTTGTAAAGGTCAGCGGATGGCGCAATAGCTTGTGCGGCCATTGCCTCAACAATCGCTGCAATATCGAGCTGTAACGTGATTGTGGTGAACATCTGACCAAGAGCCAGTTCATCGTCCACTTTAATGCGTTGATCCAGCAATTGATCGCACTTAACCGGTGAGAGGTGTTCGAAGTTTTTAAATCGCTCAGGCCAAATCCGCGCTGCATCATTGTCCTTCATCGCTAAGGTCATTTTTCCCTGAGCATCGAACGCTATAATGGCGTTCTGTTGGTTGGACTCCAATGCAATGCCGTATTGAAGCCACAATCTCAGATGCACTTTTGAAAGCAGATCAACGTAATCCTTAAACCAAGCTAACGTGTCATTGTGATAATACTGTTCGGCGAGGTGCTCTAAGAACAAGCGGTCATCGGGCATTGGGCTAGCAAGTGCGGCAACGGGAACGAGTGCTTTGTCTTGCGAATGGTTTAATGGGTACTCACGTACGATGTACGCGAAGCTCTTGTCATCTCCTACGTGTCCACCGTGTTTCTCATTGCAATGAAATAGCGTGCCTTGTAAGTCGGCATCATGTTGCTCTAAGTGCGTTAATAGGCGTTCAAACCAGTGTCCATCATAAAGAGTTGAAGGCTTGATTAAGCGAATGTTTTTGGTACCTAGAGAACGCATGATAAGCGGTACTTTGATGTGAATATGTGGTGCAGAATTCACGACAACGGTGCGTACCGATAGTGTAGGTGTAACATCAAGGTATGGAGTCGGCGCTTCAATAATGCCTTCTGGAAGAGACTCAAGGCCTTGTAGTGTTAAAGGGTGTGCTGGGAATAAATGATGACTCACAGCAAAGTCGCCCGGTAGACCCACTTGCTCCATGGTTGGCCAGCATGATGGCTGCGAACTGGTCAAAGTGACCAGTGACTTATCAATCGCTAGCCAACGCAGAGCAAAGCTTTGTGCAAACTCTGGTGCATATTGCTTGAGGTCTGTATCACTTAACCCAAATTTTGCGCGAGCGGTTGGATAATAAGGGTGATCAAGGTAAGACGCGATTTGATCAGCGCGCAGTAATTTTTGGTTCCAATGCTTCAGCTGAGAAATCGGCTGCATTAATGAGTCTGAGTGTTGCTGGAAAGCGTTATCACATAGTGCCTTGTGCTCCTCTGCACATTCCAGTTCTTGTAAGTAACCATCTAGCAATGGGTGGGAGCTTTCATGTGCGCACGTTTTTAGTAATTGAATCCAATCATGATAGTCATGCTGAAGTTCAAACTGGCCCTTTTTCTCGATTAGCCAACCACTACCATCTACCCCATTTGGAGAACCGAATACCCAGCGTTGCATGTAGTAACTTGGAGTGACGGGTAAGTAAAGCGTGAAATCAGAATGGTCAAAGATAGCCCATACTTGTTCACCCGGGTAATTCGAAATTGTAATGCTGGCAGGCGCTTTGGCTCTGAACTGACTTTTAGACACTAAGCCAAATAAGTCTTCACGAAGGCACGTATCGATGAGTCGCTGAGTTAGGTATGAAGCGTTGACATTCATGCGGTCACCTCACTATTTGGTGTTAGATCGAATCGAGAAACGGTGTGTTGAAGAGCAGCATCTAGCGTTTGTCCTGAAGGCGACGCTATAGAAATTCGCGCTAAGTAATCTTTGTTTGAAAAGCTTTGTAGGAAGGTATCACCCGGGTGTTTGAGTACCTGCTGCTGCGTGACAATATCGCCATCTTGATGAATGAAAGACGTTGATGTCCCCTCGATGACGCCACTCTGCTTTGCCACAACATAGTGGACACTTGCACTACCGGCTATTTGGAATGAAGGGTCTAGCTTGCTGCCGAGGTGTAGGCTTAAGATGGTGCTGAACCACTTTCCACCACTTAGATTGTCGAGTAGGAACTCACGACCATCTCCAATGCTGCGATAGTTAATTTCAACTAATACAGGGCCTGACTCTGTGATAATGAATTCACTGTGACAAACACCGAAGCCCACGCCAAATGCCTGCAACTGTCTGACACATTCATCCTTGAATTGAGTGCTGTTGTCGCCATTCCAAGTCGCAGCCGTTTCAATAAAGAATGGAGGCTCAGAGAGCTCTACATCAAACCCACCAAGTGCAATTAAGTTTTCTCCGTCTCCCAAGGTTTCTACTGTGATCAGAGGCCCTTGTAAAAAATCTTCAACCAAGATTGGGTTAGTTGGGTGTTTCTGCCAAAAGCGCTCGCAATAATTTTCAAGCTCAGTTTTAGAGTTACAACGCTGGACGTCTATGCTTGCCACGCCCTCTTTGGGTTTAGCGACGACAGGAAACGTAAAGTTCAACGTAGAGCCAGTGTCCTGATAGAGCAATTCACTTCGCACATTGGGTAAAGATTTTTCACTCAAAACTTGGCGAGTGAGGTGCTTGTTCTTTGCCTGTAACGTTACGGTCCAATCTTTTGCTGGTAAATCGAAGAATTGTGCACAGATAGCGGTAGAGGTTTGCAAGTGATCACTGTTACTAAAAATAGCGCTAGGTTTCAGGTTTTGTTCTGTGATGGTTTCGATAAGTTCAAGTGGATTAAAAACATCACATTCAAGAATTGCGTCTGGGCTAAAACGCTCGTCATCGTTGCTCAATTTTAGGTGGCTGAGCTTGTGATCTGTGATCAGAATGACGCGAAGACCCATCGCTTTTGCTGTCGGTACGAATCCGTGAGTGACTGCGTCATTGACGACATGACTCACAATAATAATCGTAGATTTCATTGGGCTTTCCTAATTTATAAAACGTTGCAATTACCTGCTCACAACTTGCATTCAAGTGGCCTTTTTCTTGTATTTAGTAAAGGCTTAATTCTATCTCATTGTTTTTATTGATAATGGTGTTAATAGTGCAGTTGCATATTGCTGAGCAAATATAGATCAAAAAATATATATTGCAAACATAAATGATATTTGTTTTCATTCGCATCGTGGTGAATTTATAAATTAAAACGGAATTAGAAAATGGATATTAGATTGAACTTATCTCCTCTTGCTCTCGCGATTGGAGGTGCATTGGCGGTGGCGGCTGGCATGCAAAATGCAGTGGCAGAGGAACAAGCCCAAGTGGATGAAACTCTGCAAATTATTGGTCACCAATACGAAGGTTATGCCGAGCATATGCCTCAGTCAGGAACTAAGACTGATGTCGAATGGCTGGATGTACCACAAGCGGTATCTGTGGTCACGAAGACAGAAATGGAAGACCGAGGCGCGGTACGTTTAGTGGATGCGCTCGATGGTGTAGCTGGCGTAAATAATACTCTAGGAGAAGGTAGCCGAGACCAATTCGTTATCCGTGGTTTTGACTCACTTAATGACATGTATCGTGATGGTATGCGTGATGATGGGACCTTGCAGTCATATCGAAGCCTCGCAAACATTGAGCGTGTTGAAGTCGTCAAAGGACCGGCTGGTGCACTTTATGGTCGAGGTTCTGCTGGCGGTATTATCAATTTAGTTACTAAGCGTGCAAACGGTGATAACTTCACCAATGTAAATGGTAGTGTGGGCAGCAACAACCAGTTTGTCGGACAAGTTGATAGTTCTATGGCTTTTTCAGACAAGGTTAATGGCCGTATCAATGTGGAGCATCGTCAAGCCGATTCTTATGTCGATCATGTTGATTCTAACGATTTCTTTCTTGCTCCAACGATTCGAGTGATGCCTTCTGATGGACACACTATTGACCTCGATGTTGAATATGCTCACCAAGAATTAGTGCCTTATCGTGGTGTTCCATCCAAAAATGGTAACCCAGTCGATGTTTCTGAAAGTACTTTTTACGGCGGTACCAACGATTACCAAGAGTCGGATAGCATTCGTGTTGGCGTTAATTACGAGTGGCTTTTGAACAGTGAATGGTCATGGACCAACCGTGCTGCATACAATCATATCGAGCTAGAACAAAAGGGCACGCGTCAAGGAACGGTAACAGGGGATCAAGTCTCTCAAACCGTGAACAACTTCGGCTACGACCCACGTACCACGACGACCTTGCAATCGGAACTCGTTTGGGAAACCGATTCTAATCAAATGATGATTGGTGCCGACTACAATCAAATCAATATCGACCTTACGCTTGCAAGCGATAAAACTCTACCTCCAAAAGATATATACAACCCTGTTGCTGGGCCAACACCTGATCCGGGTTTTAAACCGTTCCGTGATAACACCACAACGACCACTGGTGTTTACATTCAAGATGTTTATACCTTGGGCGACCTATCAGTAATAGGTAACGTACGTTACGACTCAATGGAACTGGAACAACAAAAGGCAGGATCAGCTAAAGAGCACTTAGATGATAATAAGGTGAGCTACCGTGGTGGCTTGGTTTACCGAATCAATAATGACACGTCGGTCTACGCAAGCTTAGCTCGTTCGTGGCAATTACCTTACTCAGGTATTTATATCAATCCGAAGCTAGCGGAGTTCTTCCATACCGATCTAAAGGAAGTCGGTGCAAAAGCCTACCTTTTAGATAACGCCTTGATGCTCAATGCAGCAGTATTCCAAATTGATCAAGAACAGCCTGAAACCAACACTAACGGGGATGTCGTCAACAAGATTGAAGCGCGTCACCAAGGTATTGAATTGGAAGCTCGCGGCCAGATTTCTGAGCAATGGGATATTTCGATTGGCTATAGCTTCCTCGATGCTGAAGACAAAGAGACAGGCAAGAAGCCGAACGACGTGTCTGATCACTTGTTCTCACTGTGGAGTACCTACCAGCTAGACGACAACTGGCGTTTAGGTGGCGGTGTGAAATATGTCGGCGATCGCTATGCGGGTAATGACGAAGCTGTCGCATTGGGAGATTACACCACGGTTGATTTGATGGCGGCGTACACCACTGGTCGTCACAAAGTCCAAGCAAATGCTTACAACGTGCTGAACGAGAAATACATTCTCGGAGCAACCAATGGTACGTCTGGTACCAACCAGATTGGCTACGGTGCACCAGCTGAATTCATGCTCAGCTACGGCTACCAGTTCTAAATGCCAACTCAGTTTCAAACAGTTGTGTTTGCTAGCAAATAGCAAACAGTTTTGGCCTTATTTTCAGGCCGTTTAGCCCAAAAGGTCAAAGGACACATCGAATCGATAACGGTGCCTTTGACCTTAACCTGCCTTTTTAGGAGATTTTCATGCCTTACCAGAATTTGGATGGTAGCCCCTGTATTCAATCGCGTCAGAAATTGCGTTTAAGTGCTCTTGCAATGGCGATCGCTTCAGTGACGTCCATGGGCGCATTTGCTGCGTCTGAGCCTCAAACAACGACCATGGAGACGGTTGTTGTCACGGGCAGTTTGATCGGCAACTCAGAGCTCGAGGATGTGAAAGAGTATCCTGGCGCTCGTACCGTTTTGACCAATGAACAAATCAAAAAAACGGGTTCGCTTTCGATTGATTCAGCGTTTCAAAGTGTGCCGGGTATTAAAGTTCAAGATGAAACGGGCACAGGTGTTCTGCCTAACATCTCAGTTCGTGGTTTAAAGGCAAGTCGAAGTGGTCATGCTCAGTTTCTAATGGATGGTGTGCCGCTCACTCTAGCGCCTTATGGTCATACTGGACAATCTATTTTCCCAGCGACGCTTTCTATGCTTGATCGTATTGATATTGTGCGTGGTGGTGCGGCGGTTCAATACGGACCAAACAACGTGGGTGGTGTGATCAACTTGGTGACCAAGCCTATTCCTCACCAATGGCAAACGGAAATCAGTAATCGCTTGACCGTTTTTGAAGATGGCGATACCCCGTTGAACGATATTTATCTGCGAACTGGTGGTTGGCTGAATGATGCGCTGGCACTTCAAGTGGAAGGTAACTTCTTAAAAGGAGAAAGCTTCCGTGAGCATTCAGACACAGACGTCAAAAACTTCCAAGCTAAGTTGCAGTGGTTACTGAGTGATACTCAAGAACTACAAGCTTTCGTGCAGCGTTATGATGCTGACACGCAAATGCCGGGTGCTTTATCGCCAGAAGATTACGAGAAAGACCGTACCCAATCCAAGCGCCCTTATGATGAGTACCAAGGCAAATCGACGCGTTGGAGTTTAAAGTATTTACATGATTTGAATATTGCGGATAGTGCAGAGCTAGAAATACTGACCTTTGGCCATCGTTCTGAGCGTCTATTCCAATGGGGATTTAATAGTGCCGATGGTCATTGGGCTGATCCAGCACTTCCGTCGACCGATATTCGTACGTCACCACGTGAATTTAAGGTGTATGGGATAGAGCCGAAACTCGCGATCTATGTTGACGGCAATACAGTGACCCAAAACGTAATTGTTGGGGCACGCTACGTCAACGAAGATATCGATTACAAGCTTACTCAAACGCCGATCGCTGGTGGTGTAACAACAACGCCACGTGACTGGCACTTAGATACCGACGCTTTTGCTGGCTATATCAGTAATGAAATTGGTTTGTTTAATGATGTGTTAAAGGTAACACCAGGTATTCGCTATGAATCAATAGATATGGCATTTTACGATCTAGGTAATGCGGAAAAGACAAATAACAAGGTGACAGAATGGTTGCCTGGCCTAACGGTGGCATACCATCTAACTGAGCAATGGGTAGGTTACACCAATGCTCAGAAATCTTTGCGTGCACCACAAATTGCTTACATCCGTGGTAAAGGTGAAGAGGGCAGTGAACTCGCATGGAACTATGAGTTGGGTGCTCGCTACAACCAAGATTCAACCAGCTTCAATGTGACGCTATACCGAATCGATTTTAAAGACCAGCTTCAATGGCAAAGTGCGACCCAAACTTTTGACAACATTGGTAAAACACTTCACCAAGGTATTGAGCTTTCTGGCCGTTACACGCTGGAATCTCTTCAGGCTCTGAGCTTAGGGGCGGGCTATAACTACCTAGACGCAACGATTGAAGAAGACGGTGCAAACAAGGGCAACCAACTGCCTTACACCTCTAAACATCAATTTAGCTGGGATGCGACTTACGCATTTAGCAAGCTAGATACCACCTTGTCTGGCTACTACTTCAGCGAGTCATACTCTGACAATGCGAACACGAGTAACGAGGATGCTAGCGGGGCGACGGGCAAAGTTCCAGCCTATATGGTTTGGAACTTCAATTTGGGCTCCGATCTATACAAGGATGAGAGTAGCAAACTGCGCATGAACTTTGCAGTCAACAACTTGTTTGATGAGGACTATTACTTCCGAGGCATTGATACCAGCCCTGTTGGTCGCTATCCGGCGCCAGGGCGATCTTATACTTTGGATCTGAATTACCAGTTCTAATCAGTAATTTATTGAAAATCATAACGAATAAAAGTCGCCAATACCCTTGGCGACTTTCACGGTTCTAGCGTTAGAGGATAATTTAATATGGGAAACGACTCTCAATCAGTTTCGACGAATACATTACGCCCAATGAATAGATTATGGCTAAGTATTGCTGCATTGGTGATGTGCTTAATCTCATTTTCGAGTTTAGCCAAAACAAGGGTGGTCCAAGATGAGCAAGGTCAGTTTGAGATTAACACCACGCCACAACGTATCGTTGTGCTGGAGTTCTCATTTGTTGATGCATTAGCCGCGGTAGGCGTTTCTCCCGTTGGTGTAGCCGACGATAATGATGCGACACGAGTGATTCCAGCAGTACGAGACTTGGTTGATCCTTGGCTGTCTGTTGGTATGCGCTCTCAACCTAGCCTAGAAGCGATTGCCGTTCTCAAGCCTGATCTGATCATCGCAGATGCGGAACGTCATCGAGCTGTGTATCAAGATTTACAGCGAATTGCACCGACTTTGCTATTAAAAAGCCGAGGCGAAACTTATCAAGAAAACTTGGAATCAGCGCTAAAAATTGGTGTTGCTCTTGATAAGCAATCAGATATGGAGCAACGAATTCAACATCATCATCAAGCTATGCTCGAGTTCAAGAGCCACTTCTCTCTAAAGCAAACCGTCCAGTTTGCTGTCGTTTCGGATAAAGGCATGTGGCTTCATGGTCCAGTATCCTATGCCGGAGGTGTACTGACAACATTGGGAATTGCGAGCCCGATTGAAGAGCTCACTGAAAAAGCGTATTTGCCAACAAGCTTTGAGTTTCTGCTAAAAACCAATCCGGACTGGCTGCTATTGGGCGCTTACTCGCATCCTAATGTGGTCAACGATTGGGAGAAAAATCCGTTATTCAACCTAATGACTTCAGCAAAAAATAGGCAAGTTGTTGAAGTGTCGCCGGCACTTTGGTCATTAAACCGAGGCATGCTAGCGGCTGAACAGATGGCGAAAAATCTAGAGCAGATCTTGGAACGATCATGAGAACGATATCGATATCTAGCGGAATGCGAAACCTGCCAATATTACCGTGGCGAGTCACTGTATTTACGTTGTCAGTGTTGTGCTTGATGCTATCTGGCTATGCGGCTTCTATGCTGGGATGGTCTAACTTTTCTCTGACCCTAAGTGACTTAGTTGACTATTGGTTTGCGTTTGATACGAGCAATATGACTCATCAAATTTTGGCGACTCTGAGAGCGCCAAGAGCTTATGCTGGGTTATTGATTGGAGCGAGTTTAGCGGTTGCGGGCTTATTGATGCAGGGCTTAACAAGAAACCCACTCGCATCTCCTTCTATTCTTGGTATTAATTCTGGTGCTGCCTGTTTTATGGCTTTAGCTGCCATAGGCGTGCCTGTTGTCAGTGAACTAAATCCCATTCTTAATGCTGTTATCGGTGCTTTGTTAAGTGGCGGTGCTGTGATGATCCTCGGTGGTTTTTTTTCCGCACGTTCTCACCCGTTGCGCTTGGTTTTAGCGGGCATCGCCATTACGGCACTACTGATTGGGTTGACTCGAGCAGCATTGATTCTTGCCGACGATATGGCTTATAGCGTGCTGCATTGGCTTACAGGCTCATTATCTACCGTGGATGATGAACAATGGCGAATGTTGTGGCCGCCCATAATTGCTGGGCTAGGGTTAGCTATTAGCTTGGCGCGTAACCTTAATTTACTGGCGCTTGGTGAGGAGGTTGCGGTTGGGCTAGGCAGCAACATCCGCCTTACGCGATTCATGTGTAGTGTGACCATTGTTTTGCTAGCGGGCGCGAGTGTCGCTATTGCCGGGCCTATTGGCTTTGTCGGATTGTTAATTCCCCACTTAGTTCGTCCTATGGTTGGGCATAATTACCATGTGTTAATTCCCGTTTCCGCGATGGCAGGTGCTGCATTGGTTTCTTGGTCAGACGCGTTGTCACGAGCTATTGCTTTCCCGACAGAAACGCCTGTGGGTGTCATTACCGCTTTATTAGGGACACCTTGTTTTGTTCTCATAGCTACGAGGAAGTCTTAATGCATTATAATGCGAAGGTATTGTTGTTACTTGGGCTGCTTATGTTGATGGCTTTTTCTGGCTTGTTTGTTGGGGCAGCATCACTTTCTATTTCTCAAGTGATGGAACATCTGATTGCTTTCTCTAGTGACGATTTTGTTATCCAACAGTATCGGTTGCCACGTATGTTACTCGCAATCAGTGTCGGTGCAGGGTTAGGGCTTTCAGGCGTGTTAGTACAAGGTGTAATACGTAACCCTCTGGCGTCTCCTGACTTGATGGGAATTAGCGCCGGAGCAGGCCTTGCTGCAACAGCGAGTTTGGTTTGGTTTCCTAATGCGCCGGTGAGTTTGCTTCCTATATTTGCGATGTTTGGTGGTGTTTTTGCAGCTGGATTGATTGCCTTATTGGCATGGTGGTCCCAGCCAACACCGGCCAAACTGGCATTGATTGGTATTGCGGTGAGTGCGTTTCTGGCCAGTTGTATCGATTTCTTACTCGTCACTAACCCTATCGAGATCAATACCGCTATGGTGTGGCTCACTGGTAGCCTTTGGGGTAGGAACTGGCAGCAAGTCCCATTTATCTGGGGGGCGTTGGTTTTACTATTACCAATGGCATTATGGCTTGCTTGGCGATTAGATGTATTGGGACTGGGTCAGGAAAGTGCGACTACCTTGGGTATCAAACCAAAACAGATTCAGATTCTCGCATTGTTGGCCGCTGTATTACTCGCAAGTGTCAGCGTGTCAGTAGCCGGGACAATCAGTTTCGTTGGGCTATTGGCGCCTCATTTAGCGCGTTTATTGTTTGGGCATAATCATAAGTTGCTAATACCTGCGTCTGCTTTATTAGGGGCTATTTTAGTCACCTGCGCAGATGCACTGGCACGAGGTTTGAACCCTCCAATCGAACTGCCTGCCGGCGTGCTGACGTCAGTGATTGGCGCACCTTATTTCATTTTTCTTCTTTATCGTTATCGAGGTTGGTAACCATGCTAAAAACGCAGAATCTTTCCGTCGCGTACGGCAAACAGACGATCATCCCAGACCTCACGGTTTCAATCCCTAAAGGGAAAATTACCGCATTGATTGGTCCCAATGGATGCGGTAAATCCACTTTGTTAAAAACCTTGGTAAGAATCAATAAACCAATGTCGGGGGAGGTGTTGTTTGGAGGTAAACCATTATCAACTTATGGCGATAAAGTGCTTGCACGTTCTTTGTCGCTTCTGCCACAAATCCTAGTTAGCCCGGAAGGAATTACCGTTAGAAAATTGGTCGAATATGGACGTTCTCCTTATGTATCCCATTGGGGAAAGTTAGGAAAAGAGGATCAAACCCTTGTAGAGCAAGCGATGCGTGACACAGGCGTACTAGAATATGCTGATAAGCCGGTTGAATCCTTATCTGGCGGACAAAGGCAGAGAGCGTGGATCGCAATGGTGATAGCACAAGATACGGACATCGTTATGCTTGATGAGCCAACCACGTATTTAGATATGTCGCATCAGGTGGAACTAATGAATTTGATGCAACAAATGAACGCCAAAGGCAAAACGGTGGTAGTGGTACTGCACGATCTAAATCAAGCGTGTCGTTACTGCGATCATTTGGTGGTGTTAGAGCAGGGGTGTGTTGCGGCAGAAGGCTCGCCCGACGAGGTCATGACAGAGGCGTTACTTGATGATGTGTTTGACCTAAATGCGAAAGTATTCCGCGATCCGATTTCAAAGACGCCGATGTGTGTAGCGATTTAGGTAGTGATTATGTGAAGCAATTATTGACCGACAGCTAGCTATCCACTCATTCGGAGTTGTGATTGAGATAGTATTTTGCTACAAAACGCGCATAATCTCGCTATACAACATTTAAAGAAGATATTACCTATGACTACGTTTCAATACTACTTTCACCAACTGCCTTGTTTTGACTGCAAAAAAACGACAGTAAGTACAGATCTTGGTTGGTTAACGCCAGCGATGAAAGAGGTGGTTTTAGCGCAACTGACTGAAACACTTGCACAAGGTGAGATTACCCCTGACCTGACAGCGAACGTTGTTTGCACTAAAGAAGAAGCTCGCGAGTACTTGCTGTTGAACTTCTTTGGTTATTCAGAAGAAGAACTTGAAGGTGAAATCGAGGCGGATGATGAGCAAGAAGTCGCTGACGAGATCGCAGAGCTGCTCGAAGACGGTAAAGACACGATTGAGTTCGAACATGAAGTAGCGCTTCAGTGTTGTGCTGATTGCGATATCATCGAAGAGTAACTAAGTATCTTCTAAAGTAAGCGAATCGGTTTGTCATGGTCGGTGATAGGTCATTCGCAAAAGGCGCTCGTGAACAATGGTTCGCTAGCGCCTTTTTTGTATCCAGTTTTGAAATTCAGCACTAATATGTTTTGCTGTTGATGACACCTTGTTTATTTAGCTGGGAAAGGATCTCTGCCGTTTTTTCACGGAATAAATCTCTCAGTAAACGGACGGTTGGTGTGATGGATTGACGGCTTGGGCATACTAACCACAGTTCTGTCGGCGTCGGCTCATAGTTAGGCATGATTTTGACCACATCGCCAGACAGCAAATGACTCGACATATCTAAACAAGATTTTATCGCGATGCCTTTTCCTGCAACACACCATCGCCTAACTAGGTCTGCGTCATTGGATGCACGGTTCCCTTTGAGCATTACTTTGTGGTCTTGGGTGCCGTCGTTAAAGACCCACTCATCCTGTAACATGTCATGGAGTTGATACAGCAGTCCGTTGTGCTCAGCCAAATCACTTGGATGGTCTGGGCTGCCTTTTTCTGCGAGATACTCAGGCGAAGCACATAATATTCTTGGCACATCACAAATTTTGAAGCCATACATGTTGGCATCAGTTGGCGAACCATAACGCAGCGCCATATCCACAGAATCACGATAAAAGTCGATGTTACTGTCGCTGATGCTCGTTCGAAGTGTCGCTTGAGGGTAATCAAATAGAAATTCATCTAGCCAAGGTATGACGAGGTTTCGCCCTAAATCTGATGAAAGCGCGATTCGAATTTCGCCATCAATGACACCAAGCTCCTCGCGTATATTGAGTTTCGCTTGGTCCAACATTTTCAACGCTTGTTCGCACTCTGGTAAATATCGTTCTCCAGCGGGAGAGAGACGAAGATGACGAGTAGTTCTTACAAAAAGCTCTGCACCGAGTGCCGCTTCAACGCGTTTCACTGCCGCACTTGCCGTTGCTGTGCGCATGTCTAGGTTAGTGGCGGCTGCTGTGATACTGCGAAACTCCGCTACCTTTAAAATTACTTGCAAGTCTTCAAGAAGCATTTCATTTCCCTGTTCTGAGCCGAGAATCGGTTGCTCTGTTTGCCATAAGATTGGGCATTTTGCTGTGGTTAATTTTAGTATTTTTCTTGTATACACACACGTTATTATCAAAAATAATTTGATAATAATTCAAACATTAGGCTGTTTATCTAAAGTGAGAAATCTCTAAGATTCAATTATCGAATGTAAGGAGAAGCATCATGTCACTACCATCTACAATGAAAGCCATCGGATTTACTCAGTCGCTAGCGATTACAGAACCAGAAAGCCTGTTTGAATTTGAAACGAGCCTGCCGGAATTAAAAGAGAATGACTTACTGGTAAAAGTGAGTGCGACTTCTATCAACCCTGCAGACGCAAAAATCCGAATTCGCAACGCAAAAGATAAGACACTTGAGCAACCAAAAGTGTTGGGCTACGACGCTGTTGGTGAAGTGGTAGGTAAAGGCAAAAACGTCGAAGGTTTTGAGTTGGGCGATCGTGTTTACTATGCGGGTGACGTAACACGCATGGGCGCTAACGCAGAATACCAAGCCGTTGACTACCGCATCACCGCTAAAGCGCCACAAAGCTTAACGGATGAAGCTGCGGTTGTTATGCCGCTTGCAACGCTCACTGCGTGGGAAGCGTTATTTGATCGCCTGCGTGTTCGCCCTGAAGAGAAAAAGTCTATCCTGATCATTGGCGGCGCTGGTGGTGTTGGCTCTATTACTATTCAGCTAGCGAAGCAATTAACCAACCTTAATGTTATTGCGACAGCGTCAAGACCTGAAACCGAGCAGTGGGTAAAAGACATGGGGGCTGACCACGTAGTGAACCATCGAAACTTAGTTGAATCAGTGTGTGAACAAGGCATCCAGTATGTGGATTACATCTTTAATGTTGCAGACACAAAAGGCCACTGGGACGCGATGGTAGAGTTGATTGCGCCGCAAGGCATGATCAGTTCGATTGTTGAGTTTGACAGCGAGATTGACCTATCGGCACTACAAGGTAAGTCAGTGGGCTTCATTTGGGAGCTCATGTTTACGCGTTCGCTGTTCAACACCGACGATATTCAGAAGCAGCAAGATATCTTGTTCCAAACGGCGAACTTGATTGATGCAGGTCGTATTAAATCTACGCTAACCACAACACTTAATGGTTTGAGTTCAGATACGCTGAAAGAGGCGCATCAACGTATTGAAAGCAGCGCATCGATTGGTAAAACTGCCATCAAATACTAAGTGTTAATGGCCTAGAATATAGGCGTTTTGAACCCTTGAGCATTGGTTGAGTCTTGACGCTTGAAAAGAAGAGCCCCAGACATTTTTCGCAAAGAAATTGGTGTCTGGGGCTTTGTTCATCTGTGATCTTTCCAATTTATTCGGATGCTTTGAATTGAATCTGAAGCAGTTTTAACTCAAAGGGCAAAGGCTGTTTGTCTGCAATCAAAAAGCCGAACTGTTTGATGTCTTGAGCTTTGAGTTCTGGTGCATTGTTGAGTAATCGGCCTCTAAACACGGCTTGAAAGTCCTCTAGTCTGAACACTTTCTTGAGTTGCTCGCCTTGGATGGTCTCAAAGCTGTGCTTGTAGTTGGTTCGATAGCCATCTTTCCATGTTGTGAACCTTAATTGGTAGGTGCGTCCGTCACCGACAAAGGATAGCTCTACATTGTTCACCGCGGGATTTAACGATTCAAGGGAGCGATTTATTGAGCTGAATCCACCATTGTTCTCAAATGATAGTTCACCTTTAAATAGGCTATGCTCGCCATCATAAACGAGCCCTCCTGTTGAAATGCCACCCATTACATTGTCGTTGATCGCAGACCATTTCTGGTGTTCGTTCGCTTGCGTGAAATCAATCATCTCTATTCCTGCTGTTGACGTTTCAGACCATAACAAAGAAAGGCTGAGGGTTAACCATAAAGGCATTATTCCCTTGAGCAGCGGGCACGATGTGAAGTTTGACACGTTCATGATTTACTCCATTACTCATTAGTCCGCAGAAGATTCCGTGGCGAGAATTCCTAGACAATGGTCGATGAACTCAGAGTAGTTTGACGCGTTTTCGTACTCAATTTTCAGCGAACCATGAAACATCAGTGTCACGGTGACGTCTTTGTAGCTTAGCCAACAGGTGTAACCATCGTAATCATGCCAAGCTATCATCTCACCAACTTGATATTTGTTGTTCAGTTGTTCCCCGGAAGAGCGAATGAACTCGAATACTCTAAGAAACTCAATGATGGTGATCCTGTTGTCCATGTGTGACTCCCTCGGTGTGAACGACGATAAATAGCTAAGCACTTGTATTTAAATCGTTACGGTTTGCTTTTAGGTTCCGATCACTAAGAGAGATGCGAGCACTTTTAGATTGTGCTCGCGGTATGGAAGTAGAGAAATGTATCTACTGATGAGCTCCTAAAAGAGCTTCAGATTTATGCTTGATACGAAACACAAAATAGACCATTGACGCTAACGCAGCGATTAGGTTACTGAGGGCCATGAAAAAGATGACATTGAGAACAGGGTTATCGAAAGCGGTGATAAAGAAAGCTCCTGGCAGCCCAACAAAGATCATTGCAAGTCGAAATAGCGGCGGGAGTTGAGAAAAGCCTCTAACTCTCAACCAAGATATAAACACAAGAGCAATACCATCAATTGCGATCACTGCGACTGAGAGTTTTAATGCTTTTACCAATTCATTTGTTGCAGTAGGTGTATAGATCTGAGAAATAGCCTCAGCAAGTAAAATTAACCCAAATGCACTCACGAGGATATAACCGAACATAATTGTGAGCATTGAGTAAGGTTCATTAGAGGATTTGTCCATTTGAGAGAGTGAAATGGACAGAGATATCACCAACCCTACATAGAGCACGGAAAAGCTATTCATAAAGTTGAGGGCAAACCCAAGATACGCAGTATGCTCTTGGCTATAAAGGCTAGCAAACGTAAGAACTAAAATTGAAATACCACCAGTGAAGCAGATACTGGTTAATGCTTCTGTGCGACCAAAATTAACAAGTATTCCGACCTTTTCTTTGTTGAATCGTGGCGTAGCGATGAGCTGATTTTTGAAACCTAGATATATGACAGGCAATAAGGTTAAAACACGTATTGCTAGTGTCGATATTGATACCGCTACAGAAGCATTATCTATGTTAGCTATTGCGATATAGTTAAAAGCGATATTCGCTATTGCACTGACTATTGTTACCGCTAGCACTTTTTTCTCTAAGCCTTGTGCTTCTAAAATGTTGCATAATCCAACATAAATAGCCAACGGAAAAATACTAATGGAAAGTATAAAATAACTTTGATTTGCGTGGTTTGAAGCATCAAAAAATTGGCCCACAAGAAGGCTTATAACAAGTAAAACCACGCCAAGACATATTGAATATCCAAGTATTTCTTGAGCAGTTTGACGAGGTGCCTCTTTGTTCTGTCCAATGACAATATTGATACCAATACTGAGAACGACAGCCAAGATAACGAAAACCTGAGCGACTTGTGAAGCCAAGGTATAATCTTGCACTGCCACCATATTTGTGTGTCCTAACATGATCATATCGACCATCGCGAGAGACAGTGCAACAAACCTTGTTGCTGAGATTATTAGGGCTCGCTTAAGGAAAGTTGCGATCATATTAAAGTTCCTGATGATGTAGGGAAGCTGTTATCGTTTTCAAGTATCCAATACATGAAAGTGTGTTGAGGTTGAGCGTTTTTGGTGAGTAGTTATTGATTTCTGTTATGCGGAGACGAATGTAAACGGAACTAAAAATAGGTTCAATAATATTGAAATAAATATTTTATATAAACATTGAAGCTTTGATCTATATCTTAATCCTAGATTGTTAAACTAATCTAAATATCAATATTAATGTTGTTCTTCACTATAGTTAATTAACTATTTTGTTAAATACCTTATCTAATGTAGCTTTGTCTAATTTAGGTTAATAGTTCGTATTAAATGACATAATATTTATTTTACATTCCACTTATTTCAACCAGCCATTACTAACTTTCTCGTGGAATATCAATTATTGCATCTAGTGGTAAAGGGATAAAAAATAGGGTGATAATCTATTGAGGTAAAAAGGGAGATAGCTGTTTCGATAGTGATAACCATAGTCGCAATTAACGCCTTTCACTTCGTTGTGAAAGGCGTTTATACATGAGGTTATTTCACTTTAACTAGTGTGCTTGAATCAGTGTGTGCAAAGGCTTTGTCGTAGATCTCTAAGCCAGTGGTTTGAGAGTAAGTCAGCGTGTCGTCTGAGATGCTGATGTTCATTGTGAAGTCTGTGGTGGTTGCGTTGTCTGTCATGTATTCAGACTCAGCGATACCGCGCTTAGATGCGACTAACGTCATTGTGTCGCCAGCAGGGCCTTCCGCGGTGACACATGTAGTGCGTGGCACACAGTAAGAGTTGTAGACGATCTGATTTTCTTGGTCATAGATGAAGTAACCACGTTGATCGTGGAATTTAGAATCGTCGGCCTTTCGGAATACTTCCTGCTTGTAGTACAGAGCAACAAGGTATTGGTCGCTGGCATTAGTTGCGTCTGCGGCAACCTCAAACGTCATCACTTCATAAAATGGTGTAACAGCAGGGCCACCCGCACCCACTTCAGTACCTTCTTGGCCCGGTGATACATCAATACCACCAGTTTCTACGGATTTCCAGGTACCAACTAACTTTGCTAGTGGTCCGAAATCCATACCATCGATTGTGTTGTGATCTGCAAATACTGGAACCGAGATTACTGCTGCAATACCCAATGCTAATACTTTTTTCACTGTAACTTCCTTATATAGTTATTTGACTTAATTAACAATAAAGGTGCTGTGAAACCAGTTTATTAACCCAGATCAGTGTTGCTGGCTAATATGAAAGCAAAGTGTAAGCTGATGTATCAGTCAATAAGGGGATGTTAATACGTTTAAATATTGAACAGGAAACTTGGTTTCTTATCCAAATTTGAGGGAATCTAGTAGGTTTACTTTTCTCTTGAAGTAGAGGTCAGTTATCTGGTTTGAGGTCGTCTAAACTTAAAGTTTGTATTTCAGAAAATATGACAATTTGGGCTCTAAAAACGTTCTCGAAATAAATGCAAATTAACGCTTTACCTCAACTTAACTTGAGGTATTAGGATATGCAACGTTGCTTACGAGAATACTTTAAGGAGAGAAGAATGATCCAACTTGAACATGTAAATTTAGTCGTTAAAGACATCCCAGAAATGCTGACTTTCTACAAAGCGGCGTTCCCTCATTGGTATGTTCGTGACGAAGGTAAGGGCGAATGGTCAGGTAAGCCACGTAACTGGTTACACTTTGGAGATGAATATCAATACATCGCAATGAGTGATCATGGTGAGGGTGAGAATAGAGATTTAGATGGGCATTCTGTTGGCCTCGCGCACTTCGCTTATGTGACCAATAATATCGAAAGCGTCACTCAACGTCTTATCGATGCGGGCTTCCCGATTGCTAAACCCGGCGCTGAAGAACCTTATCGAAAAAATATCTACTTTGTAGATCCGGCTGGCTTTGAAATCGAGTTCGTTGAATATCTGAGTGATGATCCTAAGCTGAGAAATGCTACAAGTTAGCAGAATCGTTAGGTAGGAAAACTGAAAAAGGCATTGTGGAACACTCCGCAATGCCTTTTTAGATTGATTAGCTAACTGTTCTTTCGCTCGGTGTTTTACTTAGCTTTGAACGGCACCAATAGCTGTTTCCCAAACACATTAATAAGCGCGCCAGTGACAATCAGACCACCACCAAGATATGTCCATATTGATGGGATCTCATTGAAGATCCATACGCCTAACAATGCAGAGAAGACGATTTGTACGTAAGAGTAAGCCGAAGCTTTTCCTGCTGCTTGAGTTTGCATTGCCTTGGTCAAACCGTATTGGCCAATTTGAGTGAAAACCCCAACCAACACCAACATCACTGTTAAGAATAGGCTTGGCATTACAAAGTCGTTCCAAATAAGCGCTGTAGATATCGGCAGAGCCACTAATGGGAAGTAGAAGATGATGACAGAGCTGTCTTCTGTTTGGCTCAGCTTTCGGACAATCACATAAGCAATTGAGCTACCAAACGCTCCAAGTAATGCCACCAGAATACTGAATAACGGCAAATCACTGCTTACGTTGCTGTTCATACTTGGTTGTACCATCACCAATAAGCCCGCAAGACAGAACGCAATGCAAATCATGGTCGATTTTTGGACTTGCTCCTTGAGGAATAACACGCCAAGCAGGGCAGTAAACACGGGGTGTACGTACTGTAGAATGGTTGCTTCTGCTAGCGGTAACGTAGTAACTGCGTAGTACACACACATCAGCGCCGCAGTGCCGACTGCACCTCGAACAAACAACAGGGGTTTGTTGTTACCCCAGACAGAAATGCCTTTTCGTTTTACGTCGATGTAGCTGATGATCAATGATACCAATGCCCTTGCCGCAACGATCTCAAATACAGGTATGCCGTAGTTGCTGATGTATTTCACACAAGCTGACATCAGTGCGAATCCAAAAGCGGAGAGGAGCATGAATCGAACCCCAACAGGGATCATTGAAAAAGAGAAAGAAGGCATAAAAATATCAATCGGTTGAGGGAGAGGGAATCATAGCTTAGTTTAGGAGAGGCAACCAAAGTCTTTGTCTTTTTCTCGTCAACTTGATTCAATTAATTCTCATTTCTGCTCTTTTACTTATTACGGATACATCTATCTACCGCCAAACTTACATCACATTTTGCCTCGCATAACATCGGTTATAGCTCAATTTTATAAAATCAACATCAACAGAAAGTGACGCTAATCCAACTCTGATTTATCGGCCGTTTTAATTGCCGTTATCACTCATATCATTCTTGTGAATTTATAATGAGAGATATGTTCTATGAAACCAATAAATACCCTACTCATATCCACGCTCGCGCTTTGCTCTTTTAGTTCAGCGACTTACGCTGACACCATTTTGCACGCTTTCAACTGGAAGTACTCAGACGTGACAGCTAATGCTAATCAAATCGCCGAAGCTGGTTACAAGAAAGTACTGGTTGCTCCGGCAATGAAATCCAGCGGCAGCCAATGGTGGGCGCGTTACCAGCCACAAGAGCTGCGCACGATTGATTCTCCATTGGGGAATAAACAAGATTTAGCGGCAATGATTGCTGAGCTGAAAAGCGTCGGTGTTGATGTTTACGCTGACGTTGTACTTAACCATATGGCGAATGAAAGCTGGAAGCGAAGTGACTTAAACTATCCTGGTACAGAAGTGCTAAACGAGTATGCCAGCCGCTCAAGCTACTATGCTGACCAGACTCTTTTTGGCAACTTAGCGCAAGGTTTTGTGTCGGCTAACGATTTCCATGCTGCAGGCTGTATTACAGACTGGAACGATCCGGGACATGTTCAATACTGGCGTTTGTGTGGTGCTGATGGCGATACCGGGCTACCCGATCTCGACCCAAACAACTGGGTAGTGTCACAGCAACGTTTGTATCTAAAAGCGTTAAAAGACATGGGCATCAAGGGTTTCCGTATCGATGCGGTGAAACACATGAGTCAGTACCAAATCGATCAAGTGTTTACGCCTGAGATCACCGCGAACATGCATGTGTTTGGGGAGGTGATTACCAGCGGCGGGGCAGGGAACAGTGGCTATGAGTCGTTCTTAGCGCCTTACTTGAATAACACTAATCACTCTGCGTACGATTTCCCGCTATTTGCTTCGATTCGATCAGCCTTCTCTATGGGAGGCGGATTAAGCCAATTGCACGATCCACAAGCTTACGGTCAAGCATTGGATGATAGCCGTGCCATTACCTTTACTATCACACATGACATTCCAACCAACGACGGCTTCCGTTACCAAATTATGGACCCGCAAGATGAGCAGCTTGCTTATGCGTATATCCTTGGTAAAGATGGCGGCACGCCGTTGATCTACAGTGATGATCTTCCTGATTCTGAAGATAAGGATAATGGTCGTTGGGGTAATGTGTGGAACAGTTCAACAATGAAAAACATGTTGAGCTTCCATAACGCGATGCAAGGCAAAACAATGACGATGATTTCGAGCGATCAGTGCACTTTGTTATTCAAGCGAGGTAAAGAGGGAGTTGTTGGTATTAACAAGTGTGGCGAAACGCGTGGCGTGACGGTTGATACCTACCAACATGAGTTCAATTGGCATGTTCAATACAAAGACGTATTAAGCAGCGCGACAGAAACTGTGACTTCTCGCTATCATACCTTTAACTTACCACCACGCAGTGCGCGTATGTTTAAGCTGTAAATGTTATTTAGCTAAACCACTTAGCTTATTAAGCAAGAACGAAGTATAAGCCGCAGCACATGTTGTGGCTTATTCATTTGGAGTAAGCTTGTGTTCAGAGCTGGTCTTCAATCACTCCTGACCAATGGTTTTGCTGGGAGAGTGCTTTTAACAATTTGATCTCTTTCGCTGTCTCTATTTTAAGCCAATCAATCAAACCACTGATCACAGACGAGTGGGTGCGCTGGTGGATGAAATAGGTCCACGCACTGTTCTGGATCTTGGCATTCTCTGGGCAATATAAGAAACCGCGCTGCAGATCTTGTAAAACCAAAAGTAAATCCGTCACCGTGACGCCTTCACCAGATAAGCACGCACTGAGTGCCATATCCAAAGACAAGAAACTGGTATTTCTGACGGGCTTTTTCGGTGGCGATTCAACATCGGCTAGCCATACTTTCCAATCATGATGATCTAAGGTTGGGTGCAGCCTCGGCATGGTTAAGATCGAATCGAGGTCGGTATCTTGCTTAGTCAAACCAGCAGCATTCGTTAAGCTCGCAGAGCAGACTGGAGCCATGAACTCTTCACGCAAGAAAGTGATGTCAGGCGCGTTGTCATAGCGTTTTTTGAATCGAGTGTGGAAGATCAACAGGTCGTATTCGCTGCTGTTGATCGCTTCATCTTCTTCAATCACAGGAACGATCACGATCTCGTAATCTGGGTAACGCTCGTTTAATTCACGAACTTTGGAGATCAACACGCGCGTAGCGAAGCTCAAGGTTGCCTTTATCACTATGCGCTTCTGCTTCGGTTCTCTCCAGGAAGCGATAACCGATTCGATATTGCCGTAGCTTTCTCGCAAAGCGACATACAAATCATGACCTTGTACCGTTAATTCAATGGCTCGATGCTTACGAATGATCAGCGATGCGTTCAGCTCATCTTCAAGCTGTTTGATCTGACGGCTGATTGCACTCTGTGTCACGTTGAGCTCATCGGCGGCAAGTGTAAAGCTCATCAGTCTTGCTGCCGCTTCAAAGGCTTTTAAGCCATTATGTGAGGAAGGCAGACTAGGATATGGGGTCATAATTCATTCGCATGAGTTTTTGGAATGTTAGAATCGCAAATTTATCAATTGAACGCTAGTCCCATCGATCGTATTTTGGGCGAAATTAACTGAGGCGCTCATGAAAAAAATACTGACTCTTGCATTCCCTTTGATCATTTCACAGCTGATATCCATGGCTTTAGTCCTTACTGATGTTTGGATGATGTCGCGAATCAGCGTGTCAGCCCTTGCGGCTGGTGGCTTAGGCGCGTCTATCTACTTTTTCATCTTCATTATTGCGAGCAGCACAGTCGGTTGTGTGGCAAACCTGATCGCTATTGCTTATGGTCAACGAGTCTCTCGCCCTGAATTTGGTAATAGCCAAATTCGGTTGGCTGTGAAAGGCGCAACCATGCTGGCGTTTGTACTTAGTGCACTCTTAATGACAAGCTTCTGGTTAGCACCTTTGGTGTTAGAAGCTGCCAAGCAACCACAGGAAGTGATTACCTTAGCGATGGAGTATGTGCACGCTCTAAAATGGGTGATGTTGCCTTCGCTTATTTTATTGGTGCTGCGCGGCTTAACCAGTGCGTTTGGTAATGTGCGCTCTATTCTAGTGATGTCTATTATCACTGTGATCTTAAATGTGCCAGTGAGCTACTTCCTCACGTTCCAGTTAGATATGGGCTTAACAGGCTTGGGCTTAGGCACGGCTATCGCGGCATTCATCGTGATGGTTGGCTACACGGTTTGGGTGTTTAAACGTGACGAATTCAAACCGTTCGCCCCTTGGCTCCATACTGAAGAGTACTCCATCAAGCTGATGAGCCCGTTGTTGTTAATGGGTTTACCTATCGCCTTAGCGGCGTTACTTGAACATGGCTTGATTTACGGCGGCACCTTGATGGCAGGCACGATCAGTATTGCCTCTCTGGCGCTTCATCAAATCCTGCTGCAATGCTTGAGCTTTACTTGGAACTTCAACTTCGGTTTCTCCCAAGCTGCGGCAATTTTGGTTGGCCGTGATTATGGCGCAGGCAACTATGAAGGTATCAAAAGAACCTCGATTCAAAGCTTTATCTTGGTGTCGGTGTTGAGTGTCGCTTTGTCTGCCGTGTTCATCATATGGCCTGAGATGATCGCTTCTATCTTCAAGCTAGACGACGGCACTGGCGCAATGACATCGCTATTGGCTTCAGTGATCTGGGTCGTCGCTCTGTGCTTTATTGTTGATGCTTGGCAACTGTTGGCGATTAACCTGCTAAGAGGGATGAAGATTGTCTCTATGCCAACGGTGATGACTGCCATCGGTTACTGGATGTTTGGCCTGCCTGCTGCTTGGTACTTGATGCCAAAATTCGAGCTAGCAGGGATCTGGGGTGGGATCGGCGTTGGCTTAGGTGTGACAGGTATTCTATTGCTCATTCATTTGATGGTCGTGCTTAATAAGAACAGCAAGGCTCCTGATGTAGGTTGTTCTGCTTATTCTTAAGCTTTTTAGTAATACGTTACTCATGATAGAAAGCCACAGATTAAAACTGTGGCTTTTGTTTATCTAAATTGACTCTCGGGGGAAGGAGTCAATATCAGGGTTAGGGGCAGTTAGTTTCTACCAGGCTACTTTCCACCAGAGAGCGCAGACTTCATCATGGTTTTGAACTGCTCTTTTTGCTCTTCAGTTAACACGTTGTAGATGTTGTTCTTAAGACGCATCTCTTGCATCACCATCGACTTCTCGGTCGCTTGAACCGTATCAATGACCTTTTCCATCTCAGCTTCATTGAATTCAGGCTGAGTCACTAAGGCGACCTGCTTTTTCTTAAGTTCTATCGCGCTATTCATATCAATCTTTGTTCGATCAGATTGATAGTCTTCAATAAGAGAGATGACTTCCGCATGTTGCTCTTCACTTAGGTTTAAAGAAGCAATAACCATTTGCAATGGGCTCACTGCTGGTTGTGGCGGTTGTTGTGGTGATGAAGCACTCACAAACGGAGCGGTAACGAGTAAAGCTGAAGCAGTTAATACACAAAGCGACTTTTTCAGTGATTTCATTGAGTTTCTCCTGTTAGTGGAAACATGAGTATAGGTGAGTAAGCTGAACTCGATATGAACATGTTGTTCAGTTTAATTTGCCGAGTTCATTGCGTTCACTTACTTGCGCTCGTCTAAGCACAGAGCGACTTAGACCTTGGTCTTACAGAAACCGAGCTAAAAGGTGACTAGAATGATTTGAGTCGCTCACCGTTATATCAAGGAATATACAAATGGAAGTTGGATTGTTCTGGGCTGAGAAGGGAATGTTAGTACTTGGTGCATTGTTTGTCTTAACGAGTGTGATGCAGTATGGAAAACGCAGTAGTGATTGGAAAGGCGTGATCACTATGTTTTATAAACGTATTCCAATGAGCGTTGCAGAGTATAAGTGGTATCGCTTGGGCATTGCATTATTGGTGTTTGCGGTGATCATTCGCTTCGCGCTGCTTATCCTATGGCCGAGCTATCAGCTGTAAACCGTCGTCATTGCGTAAGGTCATCGAAACTTAACCATCAGTATTGAGCTTTAATAAACTTCGTTGTTAAGGCTCTCACTTCATAAAATAATGCTGTTATGTTCACTAAAGATAGTTGTTATAGCCCTTGTAGCATATTGTTTTTTAGGAAAAATCACTCAAAATAATCGCTCACCTGTCCGTCTTATCATTCTTATTAATAATCGACATATAAATCTATTCACCCCGTACCTGATACCATAATGATCTGTTACACTCGTCCGAATTAGCTTTGATTTATCAGTGGTGCATTTATGTCGTTCCCAGTTCTTATATGTGATGATTCTGCGTTAGCACGGAAGCAGATGGCTCGATCACTGCCTAGTTCTCTAAATGCAGATATAACTTTTGCTGTTCATGGGCTTAATGCACTTGAAGAGTTAGCTCAAAACCAGTTCAAACTGATGTTCCTTGATCTCACCATGCCGGAATTAGATGGCTATGGCACATTGGAAGAGATGCAACGTTTAGGTGACACCACACCCGTTGTGGTTGTTTCTGGCGATATCCAACCAAAAGCGCAGCAGAAGGTCATGGACCTTGGTGCTAAAGCGTTTTTGAAAAAGCCGATTGATAAAGAAGCGTTAAAAGCGATTCTACGTGAGCATGTTGAGCCACCAAAACAGCCTCAACTTATTACGCCAGCACCGCTAGAGTTACCGATTCTGCGCCGACGTGACATCTATATGGAAGTTGCGAACGTTGCGATAGGTCGAGCAGCAGATGCATTGGCGCGTCATTTCAATGTATTCGTTCACTTACCATTGCCGAACGTAAACATCTTCGAAGTGAGCGAATTGCACATGGCACTTCGTGACTTGGCTGACAATGACCAAGTGTCGGGTGTTTGCCAAGGCTTCAGTGGGGAAGGCATTGCAGGTGAAGCGTTAGTATTGCTCAGTGACTCCAGTGTGAGCGATCTTAAAAAGCTCATGAAGGTTCCGACTGAAAGTGAAGAGTTGGAAGAATTAGAACTACTGATGGATGTGTCGAATATTCTCGTTGGCTCTTTCCTTAACGGGCTAGGGGAGCAATCCGAGGTTCGTTTCTTCCAGAGTTCGCCGGTTCTACTAGGGCAACACATCTCGATTGATTCTGTGATTGAGAATACCAGTGGCTCGTTTAAGAAAACCATGACCTTCGAAGTCAGCTACAACATCGACGGCACGTCCATCCGTTGTGACCTTCTATTTATGTTTGTTGATGAATCTCTGCCTCTTCTAGACAACAAATTGGCCTACCTAATGGAGGAGTTTTAATATGCTGAATCTTCCTGCTGAATTTGAACAGTTCCACTGGATGGTGGATATGGTTCAAAACGTCGATATGGGACTGGTGGTTATTAACCGTGATTTTCAGGTACAAGTCTGGAATGGTTTCATGACGCACCATAGCGGTAAGCAATCACATGATGCGATCGGTAAGTCGATCTTTGAATTGTTCCCTGAAATCCCAGAAGAGTGGTTCAGGCTGAAAACCAAGCCAGTTTACGATCTAGGTTGCCGTAGCTTCATTACATGGCAACAAAGGCCTTATCTGTTTAAGTGTCGTAACGTTAGGCCTGTAACTCAACAAGCCGACTTCATGTATCAGAACGTCACGCTAAACCCAATGCGCTCGCCAACAGGCCAAGTTACCTCACTGTTCCTGTCTATTCAGGATGCAACGGCAGAAGCGCTGATGTCTCAGAAAAAGGCTTAGCGTACCTTAAGGTGAAAATTGAATCGCCTTATAAGAGCACTCTGAAAACCAAATAAAAATGGCCAAGGTTAATCCCCTTGGCCATTTTTGTATCTGATTCTGTAGTAGTGATTTCAAACTAACGAAGGCGTTCTGCGTTCGTTAACTTTAGTCGAGCTGTTGTTAGGCTCTATCAACAGCGGCTTGTATCCGATGGATTTCCATAAATAAGCATATCTAACCTGCCATATTTTGTGGACTTTACCCCCGCTCATCCAAGTTTCGAACGTGTTAATCGATCTTGTCTTTGTACTTTATAAATTTCAGGGCTGATGAAAGAGGGCAGAGATCGGCACTCGAAGTGAAAAAAGTCAGAAAAAATGAAATTATTTAAGAAAAAGTGCATTTTTTGATTCAAGAAAAGTGTGATTTTTATGTGATTAAAGGGCACTTTTTTCACAAATTTGCCTTATCGAAGATTTTTTCGCCGAATTTACAAGGGAAACGTTTGCGCAATAAACCGACAGCGTTTGCGTGAATATGTTGTTAAGTTATTAATTACTATGAATTTAGTAGGAAGTGACGGGCGGGAAGCTTTTACCAGATATGGAATCTTTGAGAGGATAGCACAAAAAAAAATGAAATATCAGACTTGCTGTTAGTAAATCACAGCCTATAATGCTGAAAACCGGAGCGTCTGCCAACGCTCCGGTTTTTTTGTGTCCGAAACTCAGTAAAGCGTCTGCCAACGCTTACCGAAAACGCACGACACGTAATATGATTACAGGACAAATTATCATGCGTATCGAACAAGAACTTAAGTTAGGCTTCAAAGATGTATTATTCCGCCCAAAGCGTTCTACTCTTAAAAGTCGTTCTCAAGTTGAATTAACCCGCGAGTTTACATTCAAGCATAGCGGTCGTCAATGGTCTGGTGTACCAGTAATCGCAGCGAACATGGATTCGGTAGCAAGTTTCGAAATGGCAGCGGCTCTAGCAGAGCACGGTGTAATGACTGCAGTACACAAGCACTACACAGTAGAGCAGTGGGCTGAGTTCGCAAAAACAGCAGACAAGAAAACGCTGAACAACGTATTTGTTTCAACCGGTACATCTGAAGCTGAGTTTGAGAAAACTAAGCAAATCATGGCGCTTAGCGACGAATTCGTATTTATCTGTATTGATATCGCTAACGGCTACTCAGAGCACCTAGTTGAGTACGTGCAAAAAGTACGTGCAGAATTCCCGAACAAAGTCATCTCTGCTGGTAACGTTGTAACGGGTGACATGGTTGAAGAGCTAATCCTAGCAGGTGCTGACATCGTTAAAGTTGGTATCGGCCCAGGTTCAGTTTGTACTACACGTGTTAAAACTGGTGTAGGTTACCCTCAACTTTCTGCAATCATCGAGTGTGGTGATGCTGCTCACGGCCTTGGTGGCATGATCATCGGTGACGGTGGTTGTTCGTGTGCGGGTGACGTATCTAAAGCGTTCGGTGGTGGTGCTGATTTCGTAATGCTTGGCGGTATGCTAGCAGGTCACGAAGAGTCAGGCGGTGAAGTTGTTGAACAAGACGGTAAGCAGTTCATGAAGTTCTACGGCATGTCTTCACAGTCGGCTATGGACAAGCACTCAGGTGGTGTTGCTAAGTACCGTGCTGCAGAAGGTAAAACTGTTTTACTTCCGTTCCGTGGTTCAGTTCACAACACAATTTCTGACATCCTTGGTGGTGTACGTTCAACTTGTACATACGTAGGCGCAGCAAAGCTTAAAGAGCTAACTAAGCGTACAACTTTCATCCGTGTACAAGAGCAAGAGAACAACGTATTCGGTAAAGAGTAATCTGAACGAATTCGCATAGTTTGAAAATCAAGAGCCGCTTTTTAGCGGCTCTTTTTTGTTTATTCAGCTTTAATGCCAAAGTAACTATCTTGAAGTAAATATGGGGTACACATTGCCGGAGCTTGCATTGGTTGGTTCATAGATTGGAAATTGATCGTACGGTTTAGCGGGTCGTCTTTAGGTTTTGAGACTAATGGCATAGACCCAATATTTGTCGTGTCATCGAACAGGTTATGGTAGATGTTTGTGTAGGTACTTTTGTTATCGGATTCATAATAAAAGAATGCATCTTCTTCTGAACGTGAAAATGTAACGTTTTCTAGAGTTAGCCCGTTGATGCGTGAGTCAGCTATCTTATCTACTATGCTGGTTTTCCCATTGTCCCCAGTAGGTTCACCGATAACTGTTATATCAGCTAGTGTAACGTTCGTTAAGGTTGACCTGGATACATTCCTACTAAGCAGAGATAGCGGCGATGACGAGTGGCGGCTTACAAATGCATTCAAAAGCTCTAGGTTGTTAATACTAGAGCGAGAAATACGTGAAGAGAGTAAGTCTTTAATGGCTGCCAATTTTACCCCCACAAGATCAATTGAGACATCTGTAAGCTCTTTGTTATCAAGTGAATAAAACAGCTGGTTGAATGGTGCACCTGTGGTTTCTATGTTTATGAATTTGACGTTTCGCCAATGGTCATCGATGTCAAACAAGTGATCAAAGCTGTTTTCATTATGGATAGAAGTGTTTTTAAATGTGATGTTATTTAAATTTGCCTTGGTTAATTTATATCCTCTTTCACTTTTGAAGTTCAGGTTCGTGATGGCATGGCCATTACCATTAATTACTCCCGATAGGCTTTCAACTAAGGTCGGGGCACTTGTACAATCTAGATTATCGACAATATCGATGTACAGTGGTCTGTTTTTTTCATTGTATATGTCTACTAGCTGATCACAGCTAGTTACAGAATAGTAGCTTTGAGCAAATAGCGTTGGTGAAAAGAGTACTGGTATAGAGGCTGTTAAGAGTGGTAATAAACGTCGCACGTAAATGATTCCTTTAGTTTTTTGTGGAGCATGCGAAGTTAGTTAGTCTTTCGGATGTATGCAACATAATCATATGAATTGGGTTGTACATATCACAAATATGAATAAATTGTCGATTCAAGTGTTTGGTGTCTAATCGTAGAAGCTGAACCTGAATGAGCTAAGATACGATTAGTAATACCGAATACTAATCGTAGCTTATCAAACAGTCTGGATCAGTTTGCTAACAAGCTTTCCTTCATTCCAATTTCACAACCTACAAATGTCGATTCTGATAGCTCTACATGCAAGTAATAGCGCTCCGGTTGGTTCATCGCCTGTTGGAAAGTGCCAATGCATCTATCTAAACGTTGTGGTTTCTCGTAAGCGCTTTGTCGCCACTCGATGCGAATTCTCTGCCCCGTGTACTTTTCAACGCCACTCAGGCTATGTTGCTCACCACCGAGTTTGAAAGCGGTGACTTGATCAAATAAGAATAATTCGCTGGCTGAAGCTGTGTTGAGCGATAGTAGTGCTAATAATGCGAGTTTAATTTTCATTGGGAGTAGCTCTTTAAAATAACGTTAAGTTACGCAGTTTTAGATTTTATCTTTCACTTATGGTGTAAGATTTTAATTAGATATTAATAAATTAGAAATGTTGGATATTTAATGATGGTGATATTTTGACTTTATTAGGGGTTTAATATAAATATTGTTTCAATTTTATCAATGTTGAATTAAATTTTCTTTATTTTAATTTCAGTTATTTGGAATGTGAAAGAGATAAATAAAGGTCTATATCTATAGTTTTAACTTTAATTAACACTATCATTAGTTAATTATGGCTCACAGTGTTTTGTATATTTATTGTTTTAATTGTATTTTATTTTTATTGTATAGTTGATTGTAATCACAAATGGATTTTTTATTTTTTAACTCACGCTTTACTGGGTTGAACTTTTTATCAGGATAAAAGATATTCTCGCCAAAATATGAAGGAAGTAAATAATGAAGAATATCACCCCACTAGTAATGTTATTAATTTCAGCAAGCGCTGCGAGTGAAACCTATACTGTTAGCCCTAACACAAAGCACGGGTTCCCAACCCTGACTGAAGAACCTAATCTGTATCAAGCTCCTAGTTTTGACTTTTTCGACTTTAGTGAGGGGTATTTGGCACAGAGGGCTGAAGCAAGTGCCTTGTTACCAATAGCGCTTAGTAGCATCGATAGAGTGTGTATTAGTACTACTTTTAGTGAGATAGATAGAGTGGTGCGTTATCCGCAATCCGGTGTTTTGGTCTATACGTATGTGACAAACGCTCAAGGTAACAAAACGCACAACACCACTATCGGTGACAGAATACCGTTGGCAGAATTATCGCAGCATTGTTTGGACGAATCATCATGGGTTTATGATAATTGGTTGGCAGACAAACGTATCGACTTTACCCCTTATAGCTCAGCGTTCGCATTGATTGAAAATGTCGATGTCGTGGTTGAAGGAGACTTATCTTTGTCTCAAGATCCTGTCGAGTTTGTTGAGCAGTATTTTGATTTCATCACAAAGGTCGGTTTTAACCAGTCTGCAAGTTTCTATCATATGGATGCCATTAGAGAACTCAAATCAATCATTATGGAAGGCCTTCAAAATGGAAATCAAAACGTTCTTGATATCGTGAATATTGCCTTTGGTACCGGAGCTGCTAGAGAAGACATCGCGGTTATGGATGATAAAGTCTTTATGAATACTTTCCTAAATATTCGCAAGATTGCTCAAGGCTCCAATATTGCTAAATTATCTTCCTTCAGTGTAATTAATGACTTTGATTACCAAGGTCAAAAGTATATTACGGTCGAGAAAAAAGAGCAGTTAGGCGACCGAATCACTACTCAATATGAAATTATTACACTTAAGAGTGAAGGTGAATATTGGATGCTCAATATGTCTGGTGACATAAAAGATCTTCTTGGTATGTAAGTGCTTTGCTTTTAAATTCGTGAATTAAAAAAAACACTAATATATAAAGGAAAGTAACAATGAATGCTCGAGTATTATTGACGTCTTTATTTCATTTATTTCACTACAAGCTGCGGCTTATGACGTGTCATATATCGCTCGACAGATTCAATGTGGTTAACTGATGGCACATTTAAGAGTTCGTATTGCTCCACGTCTACGTCACGGTTGCTGATTGACTTTGTTTCTGAGAATTAGATACGCGGTAAGATGAGAGACCGATATTTAACGGGTTTTGGAGAGATTAACTTTGTGGCGAGACCTCAATAGTAAGCCGATTCAGCGTATATGAATTGAACAAAAAAGAGCGGCACGTTAGGCGCTCTTTTTTGTTTGAGTGGTACTTTTGGAATTGGAGGTTACGTAGGGCCTCGTCATTTGCGCTTAGTGATGTTGTTGAGCTCAGTTATTTTGCATAGTTTGAAGGAAACAGCGCTCGCTTCGCTTCTTCATCACGTTCGGTTTTAAACTCAATGTCTTTACCAATCTCGCGGGCACGCAGTGCGGCAGGGCGAGTGTTGATTGCGTTAAACCAACGTTTCAAGTTCGGGTAAGGTTTTAGGCCTTCTTCACCAAGCACGACAGGTGCTTTATCAATCCAACCCCATGCCGCGACATCAACAATGGTGTACTCATTTCCTACGATAAATTCACGACCTTCCATATGCTTTTCTAGCACTTCGTAGTGACGCTGTGCTTCGCGTAGGTAGCGGTTCACAGCGTAATCTAGGCCTGCTGGTGCGGCATGGCGGAAGTGAACCGATTGGCCAGAGTATGGGCCAAGGCCACTCGCAATAAACATCATCCAAGAGAGCAGTTCAGCTCTGTCTTCTGGCTGACCACCAAGTTTGCCTGTTTTCTCTGAGAGATACAGAAGGATAGCGTTCGAATCGAACACGCGTTGTCCTTCATCTTCGATCGCAGGTGTTTTTCCATTTGGGTTTATTAAGCGATATTCCGGCGTGTGTTGCTCACCTTTTAAGGTATCAACTGGAACGAGTTCAAAATCTAGGCCTGTTTCCTCTAGAAACAAAGCGATCTTCATTGGGTTTGGGGTTTGGTGAAAATAGAACTTAAGCATGGGGTAACTCCTTGTATTGGTAATTCATTAAAGCATTACTTGAACGATCGTTCAATAATTGATTTTAAATTATTTGAAAGTTTGTTGGTTCGTATCCCAAGTCTATGTGTTTAAAACTTCACTATTTGAGCGAGGATGAACATCGCACGATTCAGTTTGTTGAGTTTTAAGTTGTTGAGAAAAGTGGCTTAAAGCTGCTTCTTTGATACGTTGTTTTATGTGGAGTTCGGATTTGTTATGAGTGGTTTATGGTGAATAGGGCGTATGAAATCCGCAGTCAGATATTCCAATAAAAACGTTGAGCACTGGTTCAAACCAGAATTATCTGGATGCGCTGGCTTATTGGTAAGTTCAAAATCGTGATCTGCTGCCACACCTTATGCAACAAATGAATATTAACCTTAGAGATTCTGGTGTGGTTCACAGTTTTTTAATTTTAGGGACTTACATTGGGGAACAAATCTGATGTGAACACTTATCTACACAGGATACCCTCATGAAAAAGAACATTATCGCCCTCGCTCTTGGCGGCATGTTGGCCTTTGGCACAGCCCCATTTTCTTTTGCTGCTAACGATGGCGCAGTTCAAGCTTCTGCGGATTACGCGCAGCTAGTGACGAAGCGAATTGCTTCTTGATGCGCTACAGGCGTTTAAGTCTCCGGCGAGAATTTCTCACGCCGGTTTCACGGCAAAAATGCCAAGTAACATGGAAATTGTGACTAACCGACTGCTAGAAGCATACCAGCTAGAACCTTACCGTACCGACTTGCTGATCTCGGCTGCGAATGCTCAGATCTACAACAAGAACGCAGAGCGCGCGATTGAGCTGTTTGAACAAGCGCTGACGGTTGCACCAGACGATGTTGACCTTCACGCTTACCTTGCGGTTTGGCAGCGTTTTGAAGGCAATGAAAGTGAATCCAACAAGCACATGGAGAAGCTAGAAAGCCTAAACAAAGGTAAGGCAGAAGATATTAAACGTATTTTTGCTACGGTCGATCGCGTGTTAGAAACACCGCTTAAAGAATCTGCGGGCAAAGGTTTACTGGATGATCACGGCGCTATCGTTACTCTAGGTTATGCGCTGAATCCAGACGGCTCAATGCATCAGATCTTGATTGAGCGTCTTGAGACAACTCTAGCTATGGCTAAAGCGAATCCGGATGCGATGATCGTGTTAACGGGTGGCGTGCCGAAGAACCACAAGACTGAAGGTAAGTTGATGGCGGACTGGCTTATCGAGAAAGGAGTAAGCAAAGATCGCATCATTGAAGAAAACTATGCGACTAGCACGGTTGGCAATGCCTTATTCAGTAGTTATGCGTTAGCTCGCCACAACATTAAACACGCGACGATTATTAGCTCGGCAAGCCACGTTCGCCGTGGTCAAACTCTATTTGAAGTGGCAAGCTGGCAAACTGGACCTCAGGGCATTACTTTCGATACGGTTTCTTACCCTGATAAGCCACTTTCAGAACTTAAGAAAGCAAGTGATGGTGAGCTACTAGGTATCTACCGTGATGCCCTTAGAACTTATGGGATGTGGAGTTACCGCTCTTACCCGTTAGAGTCTCGCTAGGTTTAGCGTTACTTCACAGTAGGCAAAGTATAAGTTGCTAGTACAATCGAGCACAGCTAGATGGTATGCTGTACTCCTATTTTATTTAGTGTTTCAAAGGTAAAAAGATGAACCCGATTCTAGCAATGTTGAAAGAGAACAATATTAGCGACGCGCAAATCAGCGAGCTATTCCAAACGTTGACTGAAAACCCTCTTGCAGCAATGGCGACGATCAGCCAACTTGGTTTACCACAAGACAAGCTTCAAATGCTTATGGGCCAGGTAATGCAAAACCCTGCGCTAATCAAAGAAGCCGTTGAAGAGCTTGGCTTAGATTTCTCTAAGGTTGAAGCCGCTAAAGAGCAACTTCAAAAGTAATTGAGTGTAGAAGGCAATTTAGTTGATGAGCGATCACCAGTTAGGTTAACAGCTCTTAGCCATGCCAATCAGACTTGAGTTAAAAAGCCGTTTGAGTAGCAATACTTAAACGGCTTTTTTGATCCTTCATAGAAACAGGGTAAGCAGGGGAGACGACAAAAAACACTAGCCCGATGTGACTCCCTCGCTTAAATCATGTAATTTCGTTTTAACACTCATGTTTCAATAAACTGAATTCTGGCGTTGCTCATGAAATCTAGCTTAAGCATTCGATCTTACACCAAGCAATTTAATACCCATGCTCATGATGATCATCATCAATTGGTGTTGCCGATCCAAGGCAGTATCAATATCGAGATGGTGGGGTATGTCGGCAAGGTGGCTGTGGGCGAATGTGTGGTGATTCCGGTAACCACAGCGCATGCGTTTAAGGCGGATGAAGCAGCACGGTTTATTGTTGCGGATATGATGGAGTTACCGCAGCACTTGTTAGAGCATGAGCTCTCGGTGTTTACTATCACGCCACCTTTAATGAGCTTCTTGCTGTTCGTTGAAAAGCAGTTGGAATATCAAGTCGATAGTGGCATTGAATCATCCATCTTGGATGTGTTTTCACTGTTGTTCGAGCAACAACAAGTGAGTAAAAGCATCGACCCTCGTATTCGAGCTGTCCAAAGGCTCATTGCGGATAATTACGCCCTGCCTCTCTCTATTTCTCAACTTGCAGAAACGGCTTGCTTGAGTCCCACTCAATTCAAGAAGCGCTTTAAAGAGTGTATTGGAATCAGTGCGCTTAAGTACATCACTCGCTATCGTATGGAGAAAGCACAAGCCTTGCTAAGCCATACCGATTTACCGGTTCAATTGGTCGCAGAAAATGTGGGTTATAGCGACCTGTCTGCATTCAGTCGACGCTTCTCTCGGCACTTTGGGATGTCTCCAAGGGCGTTTTTAGGTTCGATGAAAGAGAGTCTTCCAAAACAAGAATAGCGTCCTTTTAGCAAACTAAATCTAGCATATGTTCACTATTATCTATTTCAGAAATGAAAATAGACTAGGTAATAGCAATGAATCTTGCCATCAATCGCGTTAGCGAATTCCAAACGGGCACTTTAGCCATCGTGTTTGCTTCTGTTTTATGGGGTACGACAGGTACAGCCGCAAGCTTTGCGCCTGATCTCAGCCCGCTAGCGATTGGCGCGTTTTCAATGGGCGTTGGTGGCTTAATGCAATCGTGCTTGGCGTATCGAAAGATCTTATCTTCACTTGATAAGCTTTTGCTCAACAAAAAGCTGTTAGCTGCGAGTGCATTGGCTTTGGCGATCTATCCTTTGGCTTTCTATTCTTCGATGAAATTATCGGGTGTCGCGATGGGAACGGTGGTGTCGATAGCTACTGCTCCGTTCTTTTCTGCACTTTTAGAGTGTCTTATTAGCAAAGATAATCATATTAATAAACGTTGGCTAACGAGCTTTGCCATTGGCGTGGTTGGCATTGGATTATTGGTATTTTCTGAGTCGTCAGTGGGGAGCGAACCTAATGATGACCTGAAGCTTTTAGGTATTGGTTTAGGTTTGGTTGCTGGTCTCTGTTATGCCATTTATTCGTGGGCGACAAAAGCTCTGATAGACCAGGGCATCAAGTCGCAAGCGGCGATGGGCAGCATATTTGGTTTAGGTGCAATGTTGTTATTACCAACGTTGTGGTTCACTGGTGACAATCTATTCGCTTCAAGTACTAATATATTCGTGGTGAGTTACTTGGTGTTACTTCCTCAATGTTTGGGTTATATCGCATTCAGTTTCGGGTTACGACATGTCACCGCAAGTAGTGCGAATTTGATTACTTTGCTTGAGCCAGTGGTTGCCGCCGTATTGGCTGTTTGGATTGTGGGGGAGCGTATACCTTTGGTCGGTTGGATAGGTATATTGTTGATTGTCATGTGTTTATTTATTCAATCACAACCAAATAATCAGCGAAACTAAGTGCTTGTTAACAAAGTTAAATTGAATTTTATTCATGCTTGTATCTTATAAATGAATAAAATGAGTATCTCAGTTGCGAGAGTGCTGTTACTATCGTTATCAATAGTCGGGGGGCATATACCTTAGTTGGTGTTTGCTGAGATCGTTATTCGAGACCCGTTGAACCTGATTCAGTTAACACTGGCGTAGGGAACTATGATTACTTTGCCTACGTGGTTCAACAATGATCTCTCATTGGTTTCACCTCCACACTCTCTTTGCGGCCAAAGTTCGGTTCTCTTACGTCTTTTAGACAGTAGGAGCGACAATGACACAGCTTTCCAATTCTCAAGTATCACCTAGCAGCACTCAAACACCAGAAAACCCATCTTCTTCGATCAATACTCCGATTGTCTTGACCATTGCGGGTTCTGACAGTGGCGGCGGCGCGGGCATTCAAGCTGATATTAAAGCCATGTCTGCAACGGGTAGTTTCGCTTGTTCGGTAATTACCGCTATTACATCTCAGAACACCCAAGGCGTGTCAGCCATTTTCCCAATCCCACTTGAGCATGTCGCTAGTCAGTTAGATGCAGTGTTTACCGATTTGAATATCGTGGCAGTAAAAGTCGGTATGCTGGCGGATTCGCAAATCATCAAAGTCGTCGCGGACAAAATCAAACAATACCAACCTAAACACTTAGTGATCGACCCTGTAATGGTCGCGACAAGTGGCGACCTTCTCCTAGAAAATTCGGCTATCACCACTCTAAAACAAGAGCTGATTCCACTCGCAGACATCATTACCCCTAACTTGCCAGAAGGCGCTGCACTTACAGGTAAAGCTGTACCTGAAAGCGAAGCGGAAATGCAGGATATGATTGAAGACCTGCGCGCTTTAGGTGCTAAAGCAGTCCTGCTTAAAGGCGGTCACTTGGAGAAAGATGAAAACAGTAATGATTTACTGATTCTACCAACCACATCTGCTCTGATTAGCGCGAAGCGTTTTCCTACCAAAAACACCCATGGAACGGGCTGCACGCTCTCTTCTGCTATTGCTTCTTTCTTGGCTCAAGACAACACGCTTCCAGAGGCTGTCGACCTAGGTAAACAATACATTTCACGCGCGATTGCCCATGCTGACGAATTGAAAGTCGGTCAAGGTCATGGCCCGGTAAATCACTTTTTCGCTGGGCACGGTAATGTCCGTTAATACGGTTGGTGTTCAACTTAGCAATGCGACGCTGCGTTACCGAGATAGCGAGCGCGCGACCCTGTCGGGACTGTCACTTAATCTAAGCGCGGGTAAGTGGACAGTGCTGCTTGGGCGAAGCGGTTGTGGGAAAACCACGGTATTGCGTTACTTGGCAGGTTTGTTGGGCGACAAGGTGGAATGGCAGGGCGTATTGGCAACGTCTGATGAACTGCCTCTAACCGATCGCATTGCCTATATGGCACAGCAAGATTTGTTATTGCCATGGTTGTCGGTTATCGACAACGTGTGTCTGAGCCATCGCTTTCAAAATTCGGCAGATAAGCATCAAAGCCAAGCATCCAATAAACAAGCTCAAACTAACCAAGCATTGGAGTTACTAGATTCGGTTGGTCTGGCAGATTACGCAGATGCTATGCCGGATCAGTTGTCTGGTGGTATGCGCCAACGTGTTGCTTTGGCTCGAACCTTAATGCAAGACAAGCCAGTCGTGCTGATGGACGAACCATTCTCTGCGTTGGATGCGGTAACAAGACACAAGTTACAGAGCTTAGCGTGTGAACTGTTAAGAGATAAAACCGTTGTGTTGATTACTCATGATCCACAAGAAGCGGTGCGTTTGGCGGATAACTTGTATGTGCTGCAAGGCTCGCCTGCGAGTGCTCACTCTTTACCTGTTCCTCACACCTCAACGCCACGAGTACTCGATGGTGAGTGTGCCGAGTTGCAACAGGCGATCTTGGATCAGTTGGAGCGTGATTATGAATGATTTAACGCGAAGTGAAGCTGTGACTCAGTCAACGAACGTGCAGTCTAGCACTGAACGTTCAAGTCAGATGAATCCCGTTATGCGTTTGCTTATCAGCAGTGTTGTGATTCTTGGCTTATGGCAACTTGTGGTCGTTGTTTTCGAAATGCCGAGCTTCATTCTTCCGGCTCCCGCAGAAGTCTTCCTCAAGCTGATTGAACGCTACGATGTGTTACTCAAACACACTTGGGTGACCGCACAAGAGATCTTACTTGGGCTATTACTAGGTTTGTCTATGGGGCTGTTTTTCGCCTTGCAGATGTTGATGTTTGATCCGTTGAAACGTTGGCTGTTGCCTATCTTGATTGCTAGCCAAGCGATCCCTGTATTTGCGATCGCGCCAGTACTGATGCTGTGGCTTGGCTATGGCATCGCCTCAAAGGTAGTGATGGCAGCAATCATCATCTTCTTCCCTGTAACTACCTGTTGCTATGACGGCCTACGTAATACACCTACAGGTTATCTTGACCTTGCCAAGACGATGGGCGCATCAAAATGGCAACTGCTACGCCACATTCAACTGCCTGCTGCACTGCCAACATTGGCGTCAGGCATTCGTGTCGCAGTGGTTATTGCACCAATTGGCGCGGTTGTTGGTGAGTGGGTGGGTTCGAGTGAAGGGCTAGGCTACCTAATGCTGCAAGCCAATGCGCGCATGATCATTGATGAGATGTTCGCTGCCTTGTTTATCTTGGCGGTGCTCTCTATCTCGCTCTACTTCGTTACAGACAAACTACTCAAAAAAGCTATCCCTTGGGAGAACCAGTGATGGCTAGCTCAATAACTCTTTGTTTAATAAAGCTTCGCTCAAGGCTATTTATCCAAACAACACCTCGTTAGAAATTAGATCGACAAACACAATAATAATATTCAAAAGGAAAGGTTAACTATGAAAAACACCAAATTGGTAGGTGCAGTGGCACTGCTTGCTTCTCTAGTTTCAGGTCATGCATTAGCGGATTCGGAACAGAAAAAACTGACACTGATGTTGGATTGGTTTGTAAACCCGAACCACGGTCCAATTGTGATTGCTCAAGAGCGTGGTTACTTTGCTGACCAAGGTCTAGAGGTTGAAATCCAAGAGCCAGCCGACCCAAGCACGCCAGCAAAACTGGTTGCGGCAGGTAAGGTCGACTTAGCCGTCACCTACCAACCAAGCTTGACGATGGACGTGGCGGCAGGCTTGCCTCTGGTTCGTGCATCAACCCTTATTGCGACACCACTGAACACACTAATGGTGCTGGATAACGGCAAGAACGATTCATTAGCGGATCTGAAAGGCAAGAAGATCGGTATCGCGATTGCGGGTAATGAAGAAGCGACGATCGGTACTATACTGGCTCAGGAAAACGTTGCGTTTACAGATGTGCAAACCATCAATGTTGGGTGGGCTCTTTCGTCTTCACTGGCATCAGGAAAGGTAGATGCCATTTGGGGTGGCTTACGTAACTTCGAAACGAACCAACTAGCTCTTGAAGGGTTTAAAGCCAAAGCATTCTTCCCAGAAGAGCACGGTGTGCCAGCTTACGACGAGTTGATCTTTGTGGCCAACGCAAAGAAACACGACGACGAAGCAATCAAAGCATTCAACAAAGCACTCGAGCAAGCAACGACTTACATAGTGAACCACCCGCAAGACTCTTGGAGTGAGTTTGTGGCGTATTCGCCAGATACGTTAAACAACGAGCTAAACCAACGTGCATGGAACGACACATTGACTCGTTTTGCACTTCGCCCTTCTGCAGTAGATATGAAGCGTTACGATGATTACGCGCAGTTCATGTTCGACAAAGGCATTATTAAATCACTACCAAAAGCCGCTGATTACGTACCGACTTTTGACTAAGGAATCTCATGAAATACCAAGACTTAATCCAAGCCTGTCAGCAAGATTGGCAAGACTACACCGAGCATGATTTTGTTAAAACGCTGGCAAACGGCACTCTTGCTCAGCCGTGTTTTCTGCATTACTTGAAACAAGATTTTCTGTTTTTGAAACAGTATGCCCGTGCTTATGCATTGGCGATTTATAAGGCAAAAACACTAGCTGATATGCGCCGTGCTCTGCCAAGTGTTCATGCTCTATTGGATTCTGAAATCTCTCACCACGTGACTTACTGTGGTCAGTGGGGTTTAACGGAATCTGATTTAGAAAACGAACCTGAAGATTTCGGTACAGTGGCTTATACGCGCTATGTTTTAGACGTGGGTATGACGGGTGATCTTGTCGATCTTTATGCGGCACTGGCTCCGTGTTCAATTGGTTATGCTGTGATTGGTAAAGCGCTGTTAGAAAGCAGTGACACTGTTTTGGAAGGTAATCCATACGCAAGCTGGCTTCAGCTTTACGGTGGTGAAGAGTTCCAGTCTGGCGTGGCAACGGGTGCAGAGTATTTCAATCAGCTACTGGCTGAAATTGATATTAACAGCGAGCGCGGTCAGAACATCGTTCATATCTTCAAAACGGCAACGCGTATGGAAGTGGCTTTCTGGCAGCAAGGTCTAAATGCACTGAATGACTCAACAACGGCTTAAAGCAACTTTGACGAATAAGGATTACCCCATGCTAACTGAACAAATCATCCAATCGTTGCGCGCAGTACGAGAACAAAAACCACTGGTTGTGAACATCACCAACTATGTAGTGATGAACAACACAGCCAATGCGTTATTGGCGATTGGCGCTTCGCCTATCATGGCGCACTCACAACAAGAACTGGCTGAGATGATGTCTTTCTCTGGTGCTCTGGTTATTAACATCGGCACGTTAGACAGTGTTTGGACGCCAAGAATGCTTTTCGCGGTTGAACAAGCGAATGCGAACAACAAGGTGGTGGTTCTTGACCCTGTAGGTTGTGGCGCAAGCACACTGCGTACCGAGACCTCTCGTGAAATCGCACGTTTAGCAGATAAGTTGATCATTCGTGGTAACGCGTCTGAGATTATCGCATTAGCGGGCGATCAAGCACAGAGCAAAGGTGTGGATGCGCTTGATAGCAGCGATGCTGCGTTAGGTGCTGCACAGTGCTTAGTGGCTGAATACGGTGCAAATGTGGTGATATCTGGTGAGACAGATTACGTTGTCACCAAAGGCAGCGTGGTGACGTTAAACAATGGACACCAAATGATGCCGTATGTCACTGGCATGGGTTGTACCTTAACCGCATTGACAGGCGCATTTGCTGCAGTTGGTGATGAAAGCGGTTTAGCTGCAGCAGCGGTATTAGGCGTGGTTGGTGAAATTGCTGCTGAGAACTCTCGCGGCCCAGGTAGCTTGCAAATGAATTTGCTTGATGAGCTGTATCAGTTAGACGAAGAGACTCTGATTCAACGCTTGAAGATTCAGTAGGGCTAATCTAACTCTAAGGCACAAGTTAGAGTTAGATTAACTTAAAAAAGCCCCCAACACTTATGTGGAGGGGGCTTTTTATTATTGGTTTGGAACTGTGCCAGCTGTGTATAGACTGGCTGGTTAGGTTCTAAATCGGTTCACTTGGCTCTCTAGGTGATGAGCAACCTCGGTTAAGTCGCTCGCTGCACCTGAAATGCTGCTTACCGACTCTTGGTTGCTTTGAGCAATAGTGTTTGCACCTTGCGCGTTTTCACCCAGTGATTTGGTAAGACGATCCTGCTCATCAACCGACACCGCGATTTGGCTGTTGGCTTGGTTCAGATCTTGGATATGTTGATTAATCACATGTAAGTTCTGAGAAGCTTGCTGTGCTTGAGTTGAAGCATCTGAAACCGTGCTGTGGCTCTCTTTAATTGACTCTAACGCATCTTTAGCACCACGTTGTAGTGAGGTGATGAGCTCATCAATCTGGCTAGCAGAGTCTTGGGTGCGTTTAGCGAGCGTTCTTACTTCATCGGCTACGACGGCAAATCCACGACCTTGTTCGCCTGCTCGAGCGGCTTCAATTGCGGCATTCAGCGCGAGAAGGTTGGTCTGCTCAGATACCCCTTTTATTACTTCAAGAATGGCACCAATGTTCATCGACTCTTTGTGCAGGTCGGTCACTTTCTGGCTGCTGACCTGCATGCTTTCATCGGCGCTGCCAATTTCGTGCAGTGTCTTGTCTACTTCCTTGAGACCCATCGCGACATTCTCGGTCGCTTGGTTCGCGACTTGAGAGGCGTGGTTGGCACTTGAAGCTATCTCTGATGTGCTTGAAGCCAGTTGGTCAACCGCGGTAGAGATGTTCATCATTTCGCTGTTCAACTGTGTTGCGTTGGTCGAGCTGTTATTGGTCACTTGATTGAGTGATTCAGACATCTCGCCAATACGCACACTAGAGCGATTCACTTGACCTACAATATCGCGCAGAGATTCAATGGTGATCTCCATGTTAGTCAGCAGTTCACCAATCTCGTTTTTGCTCTCAATGTTTACTTCAACATTCAGGTTGCCTTGAGAAAGCTCATTGGTGATTTGTTTAACCTGTGCGATACCTTTGGTGATAGAACGAGTTACTAACACGGCGCTTGTCATGCCGATAACTAACGCGACCCCCGTTAGCAAGATGATGATCTGAATTGAACGCGTTTCACTGGCTTGCAGCTCTGGTGTTAGCGCTTGTTTCTGTTGTTCTAGAATGCTCTGAGCATCAGCCACAGCGATAGCCAAGCTATCACCAATCGAGGAAAGGGTAGCGGTTCTTTGAGTGTTCTCCAGCATCTGTTGGTGAACTTGTTCAAAGCCTTTCGCATACGCTTCACGTTGGTTAGAGAAATCTTCAATCAGTTCACTTTGATAAGGAGATGATTTCAGAGACTCAATATCACCCTCGATACCTGGTAGAGCGTACTCAAAGATATCTTTACCCGCTTCGTAGGTTTTGAGGTCGTTGTTGTTCGAGTAGCTAATCACCGCGATCTTAGCCGCGAGGAAGTTCTCCATAAGCATACCCGCGTACAAGCTCGCGTTTGGATCGTTGTTATTGTATGACTCATACAACAAGCTCTGCGCGGCTTTTAGCGCGTTAGTCTCTCTTTTTACCATCTCAACATTTACGAGCTGGTCAATCATTAGCTGGCTCTGCTTCATTGAGCCATAAGCAGTATCAAAGGCTGCAACACTGTCTTGAACCAGTTGTAAGCTTGATAGGCTGTCAGTGTTAGTGGTGGTTTCGATTAAGTTATTGAGCAGATCATCGATCGCCAATTTGCTTGATTGATAATTCGCTTCATATTGATCATCCAATGACTCTAAGTAACGTTCAGAGGCTAAACGCATCTGAAGAAAGTGCACTTGAATGTTGCCTGACTGAGTCGCCTTGTGGCTGAGTTCGCTGTATTGGCTAAAGCCGTTTGACAAGGTTTGAATGCCTTTGTAACTCACAAGGCCTGAAATGACGAAAAAGAGCAAGCAGATGGCAAACCCCAGCTTGATCTTAAGCGCTATAGAAAGGTGGCGCATAACTATCCCTATATTTACCTGATTCCTTCATTTTGGAGTATTCCATAAAACTGTGTATCGGGCATGCTCAAAGTGAATAGTTTGTGTAATAAGTAACGCTTTAGTTAAAAAGTTCAGATTTTTCGATATGCTTTCAACGAGTTGCGTATTTGAATTGCCCCATCTAATTTATGGATTTAAGTACTAACTCCCATGCATAGGATGTGATTTGTCGGTAAAATGACAGAAAATCAATTTTAGAAATCGACTTCAAAGGTATGCGATGAACCCTTATAAACTATATCTAGTGACTGACGACCAACAAGATTTAGAAACGCTTAAGTTCGTAGTTGAGCAAGCGGTTGCTGGTGGCGTCACTATGGTTCAAGTTAGAGAAAAACATGGGGACGTAAGAGCATTCATTGAGCGTGCAGAAGCCGTTAAATCGGTTTTAGCTGGAACGGGCGTGCCCTTGATCATTAATGATCGAGTCGATGTGGCATTGGCCGTTGATGCCGATGGTTTGCACTTGGGGCAATCGGATATGCCTGCCGTGTTAGCACGCAAGCTGATTGGTGCGGATAAGATTCTTGGGTTATCAATTGAAACTGAACAGCAGCTACAAGAAGCCGATAGCTTGCCGATTGATTACATTGGTCTTAGTGCACTGTTTGCGACACCGACCAAGACAAACCTTAAGAAACACTGGGGTTACGAAGGCATTCAAATGGCGTTAGAAACGACCAAGCTTCCGATTGTTGGGATTGGCGGTATCAACGAGTCGAACATCCCTCAGCTGACTGAAACGGGTATTCACGGCTTAGCGTTAGTATCTGCAATCTGTCACGCCGAAGATCCTAAAAAGGCGACGCAAGACTTGCTAAATCTGATGGGAGAGTGAGTTTGTGGTGGCTAGAAAACAAATGAAGCGAGTCATTTGTTTTCTAGTTAGCGCGTATGAAAGCGCTCAAGGGATCTTCAGCTGAAGATAGAACCTAACTTACTGAATACACAGAGCAATGGTGCCGATGATCATCAGAGCGATGGCTGCGTACCAACCGTATTGCGAGGTTTTATCGGCAACGAAAATCTTGATGTAATTGATTTCTTCATGTGCCATCGCAATAAAGTCGGTGTAGTTAATGGATAACTCACGACTTGTCTCTTTTAAGTCATTTTGTAATTTGTTGAAAGCCTCATCGATGAAGCCTTTTGTTTCCGAAGCTGACGGCGTTGCAGCCATCGTTAGGCTGTTCCAAACCGCCATACGCGATTCATATTCACTTTCACTGACACAATTAAGTACGCGTAAATCATACTCTCGTTTGTTACGCTCTTTACCCATTTTCTCAGGGCAAATGTTTCTTAAAACGTTCACGACAAATTTTCCAAAAGGTTCATTTAGATATAAAAAAGCACTCGAAGAGCACTCATAAACTGGGGTGAATTAAAGTCAAAAAGTGATCTATTTGAAGCGGTCATAAATGGCTGCGATGCAGAACACTCATGTGGGAGATTTGAAGTTAGGTCAGTTGTGTTAAAGAGCGATTTGGGTCTGTCTAAATTCGTTTGAAAAGACAAACCCGTTGGGATCGCAGTGTAGTTAGGTCACTTTGGGACATCAACTAGGGTGTTTTGTCCAGACGATAAAGATCTTTATCAGCAATAAAAATGGAAATGAGGTAGTGAAACGAAGGGAGGAGTAACGATTAAATTTCAAGAAATCACTTAATATCAGTGTATTGAGTTGTTTATCCTTGTCCCTATCTGAGTGGGCCAGGCTTTTAACTTCACTATTGAGTGTCACCAAATGGCAATTATGAATCTTAGTTGGTGGGTAATATGGCGTCAGATTTCAGAACACCACGACTAACTAAGAGAGTATTTTATGTTCAAGAAAACACTGATTGCCGCTTCTTTAGCAATGACAGCCGCGTATTCACTTGCCGCTCCTGCTCCCGTTCAACAAGCTGCACCAATCGCAGCTGAAACACCTCAAGTTGTTGTATTTAAGAACGTTAATGTTTTCAACGGAACTGAAAATAAGCTTTATAACAATCACTCGGTGGTGGTAACCGATAACAAGATCACAGCGATCACTAAAGGGGACGCGAATATACCAGCTAACGCTAAAGTGATTGATGGTGAAGGCCGTACATTAATGCCAGCATTAATTGATGCACACATGCACCTAACCATTCCAAAAGGCTTATTAGGTACGGATGATATGCGTTGGACAGAGATCGCTATTCACGGTCAAGAGTTCGCAGAAATGTATCTAGATATGGGCTTCGGTACCATTCGTGATGTCGGCGGTGCTGATGGCTCATGGACTGACATGGAGCGTGATGGTCGTTTGAAAGAAGTACCTCGTATTTATGCTGCAGGGGCCCCAATTGCGCCTGTCGGATCGCATGCTGATGTTGGTTTGCAGTCTCGCCGCCTAACCGATTCGCCGCAAAACTTAGAGATTCTCAATATCATGAGCAACGCCAACGGTGTTGATGAGATAAAAGAGCAAGCTCGATACAATTACCGCCAAGGGGCTCAATTTACTAAGGTATTTCAGTCTGGTGGCGTATCTTCGAAATTTGACCCATGGCAGTACAACTCTTACTTAGATGATGAAATGAAAGCAGCAGTCGCGATTGCAGAATCGTACGGCTCTTATGTTTCAACTCACGTCTATTCAGAGCAAGCGATGCATCAAGCTCTTGACCTAGGTGTTAAGTCTTTGGAGCATGGCTTCATGTTCAAGGCTGATATGGCAGAGAAGTTCAACAAAGAAGGGGCGTTCATTGCCACCAACCTTACTGCGTTTTCGCCAGATTTAGCGACTATTCCAGTAGTACAAGATCCTTTGATTCAGAAGAAGCTAGCATCAGCACAAGCGGCATTTGGTAGCTACCAAAAAGAGATGAAAGCAGCTGAAGATGCTGGGTTTGATCGTCGTGCGTTCAACGTAGACTGTGTCGGTGTGGCGGATACTTGTGCTAAACAGATTGCTCATGAGATTTGGTTGAACGCTGATATGTTCGGTAACTTCTCGGCGCTACGTGCTATGACGTCTACATCGGGTCGTATCTCGGCTGAGCTAATGCAACCTTGGATTGACCCATACTCAGACGCAAAACTGGGTGTGATTGAAGTAGGTGCATACGCGGATATCCTACTTATCGATGGTAACCCATTGGAAGACATTACCTTAGTTGGTGGTCGTGACACTTGGTTTGGTGAAGCGAACGATGCAAAGAAAGATGGTTCTCACCTTACTGAAATGGACCTAATCATGAAAGACGGCAAGATTTTTAAGAACACGCTTTAACAACGAGATGTTAGATTAACTTGTTGAAAGTCCGGTTAGTTAACCCACTCGGTTAATGAGCCGGACTTTTGTTTATGAGCTGGTTAACGAAGCGTATGAATAAATTTGACCAAGTAATTCAAATTGCCAACACTCAAGATAGTTTTCATGAATTAGAACGACTTATGAGTAAGAAGCAAGATAAGGACATTTCACTCGTTTCGCGCGAGAGCGTTGAGTTTTTCGCGTCGATGTTTAAAGAAATCGACGGCAAAACTTATGCGCTGTTACGTTCTGCGACCATACCGAGTGATATCCACACTGACGTTGAGTATCAGTATCTACCGGAATCCAGTCTTAAGAACTTCATGGATGTCTTATCCAAACATGTGTCGGATGATACTTTAGGTTGGCTATTTTTAAGAAGCTGTAAGGAAACTTATATACCTCGTTTTCTATCGGTAATTACTCAGCGAAATACAGTGAAAGAGGCGCTAGAGCAGTTTTGTACTGTACTCAAGAAAGAGTCGACAGGCGTCAATATCCACCTTGAAAATGCTGGTAACACATGGTGGCTGGTTCGGGAGAAATCAGGGTTAGATGAAACCTGGTTTAAATATGCTGAGATGTTCTCGGTGTTGTGTATCAGTGAGTTGCTCAGAGCTTTGAGTAACGATGAGTGGAAACCAGCAAGAATTGGTGTTCAAAGTCAGAATATCGAAGAGTTCAGTCAGTTGCCGTCTTTAGAGTTCGCTCAGTTCTTTATTGAAAGACCTGTTACAGCTGTCGAGATCCCAGAATCAGTGTTGTTATCTCCAGTTCGAATTTCAACGCCGATCAAAGCGTATACTCACCCACTGACAACACAAGAACTTGAGTCTCTGAGCTTCAGAGAACTATTTACGCTCGCCATTAAACCCTATTTGTCGATGGGTAAGCTACCTATCAAAATTGCAGCAGAAATATTGCGGATGAACGTCAGAACCTTGCAACGAAAACTCAGTGCAGAAAATATTGTCTACAAGCAATTCATTGAAGATCTGGTGTTTGAGCAGGTGTCCAAGCGCATTATTGAATCAAAAGAGTCGATCACAGACATAGCCAACCGTTTTGGGTATTCAGATGCCGCACACTTCACTCGCTCTTTCAAACGTGTTTTTGGTTGCTCGCCTTCAAAGTATCGAGCCAAACATAAAATACGTAAATAAACGTGCCACTCACACCGTTTGTCCAATGCTCATCCGATAGAGTTGAATAAAGTGCAATTCGTTACTAAGTTATTGAATATCAAGTTTGTAAATCATTTGTGTTTAAGACCAAAAGTCAGCGCATGCTGGGCTTTTTCGACGGTTTTCTAATTCCACTACGTTGGCTCTGTTTACCAATATCGGGGCTGTTTGCAAACATTGATGCAAGTGTCGCTAAATGGCAATTTTTTAAGGTGTAGATCATTAGAATCATCGAAAGGAATCAGATGAATGAGAGCATTATTAATGAACACAAAACTATCCGCAATTGGCCTTGCCGTTATGAGCTCTATGTTAGTAGCGCCTGTTATGGCAGCGAATTTTGATAGCCCGGATTCGGTAGAAAATACCATCGCACAACAAAAAGACCAGCAACTGGATTGGCGTGAAAAGCTTGCTGCGGATGGTTTTACCTTTGGCGCGGACTACTTTGCTTTAGGGTTAACCTCTGGGGATGGTGCTGGTGGTGATAGCGTTAATGCCTCATCAGGTGTCGCTCGACTCTATGGTTCATGGCACCTGCTAGGCAAAGGTACACCGAACTCAGGTAGCTTGGTGTGGAAGGTCGAGCATAGGCATGCTTATGGCGATACTGCGCCAAAAGACTATTCATTTGGACCTCTTGGTTACGTCGGGGCGATTGGTCCAGCATACAGCGACCAAGGTTTTCGAGTGACAGACTTGAACTGGAAGCAAAAAATAAATGACGGTAAAGGCACTATCGTTGTCGGTTGGCAAGATGTGACGAACTATGCCGATGTCTACGCTCTCGCAAGCCCTTGGTCTGGTTTTACAAACTTAGCATTCTCGACAGGCTCAGGAGCAATGGGACTGCCAGATGATGGTGTACTTGCTCTTTCTGCGGGTCATATGCTTGGCGAGAATTTTTATGTCGTTGGTGGTATCGCAGATGCAAATGGTCAGTCAGATGACATTTTTGATGGCTTTGATACCGCCTTTGGTAGCGATGCTTCTTACTTCACCACACTGGAGTTAGGTTGGACAGCTTCGCAAGAGCAGATCTACACCGATAACTTCCATGTGACTTTCTGGGATTTTGGTGATGATACTCGTCATAGTAATAGCTTATCTGCGGAAGGTGGCTCAGGCGTTAATTTCTCGTGGAGTCAGTTCACGAGTGACCAAGTGATGCCGTTTGTTCGCGGTGGGTTCTCTGAAGGGGATGTAGCCCTTTACGATAAATCGATTTCTGTTGGTATGGGTTACTTTGGATTAGGAAAGCCAACCAACAACTTAGGTGTGGCACTGAACTGGGCAGAAGTGAATGGTGATTCTTTTGCAGCTGATGCGAAAGCAATAAGCGGCAGCACAGAACAATGGACCGCTGAGATTTACTACAACATGCAGTTTGGTGACCACTTCCAAGTAACGCCTGACATTCAGTACATTAAAGATCCAGCGTTTTCAAGTGAAAGCAGCGCTTGGGTGTTTGGTGTTCGTGCGAGAATCTTTATCTAATTCCGCTACTTATTATCTTGTTTAGACCTAAAAAGTGAGCCCATGGTGGCTCACTTTTTTGTCTTCGGTTCTATTAAACCTTATCTAATCGAGTGCTGGGGCTTTTTCACCCTTCTGTGTGTCATCGAGTGCGAAGTAAATTTTAGACACAATCACTTCGGCAATCAGAATCGTAAATACCACAGCAAAGAAGGCGACCACGCCATTCCAAGGACCACTGAAATCGACTTTGTCACCAAATAGGATGTTGATCGCTTCTAGCATCACGAACTTTGAACCGACCAGAATGACATAGCTAGACAAGCCTCTGTAGATCTTAGGCGCAGTGCCCGGTTTCGACTTAAAGTAATCCGCCAGTTTATGCTCTAAGCCAATAGACAGTTTGAGCAACAGCTGTAGCAAAATCGCGGCAGCAAACGAGATGGTGAATGACTCGATATTGACGAAGTCCCAGTATTCATCAAAAAAATTAAGAACGGTTAAATCGACGAGTACCGCAAGGGTGTATCCGACAAAGAGTCGTTGGGGCGTATTAAATCCATATACTTTTTCAATATTGCTCATCTACTTCTTCCTGAGTAAAGGGTTATAAAAAACTTAGGAGATAAATACAGGTTATTCAAAAGTTTACTGCTCAGGATGCGAAACAGCTCTTAAAGTGTGCGTGGCGCATTATGGTAAGTATCCCGAGTGGGAATGATTCAATATGAGTTCTCGGAGAGTTCTCGACATGAGCCTACGATTTACACAGAGGTAGATATGATTATTCACTTTAGAATCCAAGACGTAGAAGAGCTTTGGGGATCAATAGATTTGGCAACACTCTTACAATTAGAACTGAGAGGGGTATCAAGCACACAATTAACTATCTGATTGAAATAGCGAAATTACCAATTACACTTGAAGCATAAGTTTGAATGGAGTCAACTTAATGCTTTCACCCCAGTCGCTATATCCCCCTTCTATTGCTTTACTCTTAACGGGCCTTATTTCTTGTTCCGCCTATGCATCCAACGAAGCGATTCAACATCGGCTAGAGAAGATCTTCGCCGTTTCTATTGCGCTTACTGACAGCGATGCCGTTTCAATTGGTTTTGTCGATTTTGACCCGAACTCGTTCATCAATCTAAACGACAATGGCTTTGGTTCTGATAAAACTATCGACACCCGGAGCCAAGTTAGCGTTGGTTCTATTCCTTATTCTTCCGTGGTTAAAACCGATGATCCTGACTTAGATTTGATTTGGTCGGTACGAGGGTCTTATGCGCTCTCTGAGCAAGATATTGAGATTTCATCTGAAGTTACATCGGACCGCAGAGTTAACCCCAATAAAGACTCAGTATTGGGTCTGTATGGCTTTTTCGGCGCTCAAAGCCATTTAAATCAACATTGGTCTATCGCGTATGGTTTGGGCACTCATTTACTCTACTACCGCAATAAATACGAATATAAAAACAGCTACTCTCAAGCCTTTCAATCTCAGTTCGATGGATACGCGTTGAATACTTCTGCATGGGCATTGATTGGCGAGCCGTCGGTCAAACTCAAATACCTACAGAAACAAGAGTGGGGAAGTTGGAATGTTTCATCAAGAGCACGTTATTTCTATGGTACTGGCTGGGGCGAAGCCAATGATGGCGATATCGGCAACCCTGAAGGTTTACGCTTTATCAATGAAATTGAATTAAGGCAAAATGTGGCATTAGATGCTTGGTCTTTAAAGAACCCTCAAATTCATTACAACTTTCGAAGAATCGATGTAGCAGGGGATCTCACTGATCCGCTTGATACGCACTATTACTATGAATTTGGCGCAGGGTTAGTCTTTGATGTGCCATACGACTCTTATTTCTTTGATAACTTTGGTGTTGGGATCAACTTTAACTACGGCAGTTCATTGAGTGGAGGTAGCTTGTTATTTTTGCTCAATAACTAGCATAAGTCGTTGAGTGCGCGGCTCAGCATCTAATTTGAATTCGTATGTGTCGTAAAATGGTAAATCTTGTTGGTAAAACTTAGTCATCATAGCGCTCTGTCCATCACCCGAGCACATTATGAACAAGTTAAGTTTTGATCGCAGAGCACCGTTTTACGTTGTCTCTGTGCTTGTCTTAAATACGTTAGTTAGCTTGTGGTTGCTGAGCATTGCTTCCACTGCAGCCATGGTTTTTTCCGTGTGCGCGCTGTTTCTCTTATGCACATTGAGCACAGCCCGCTTGTATCGACACGAAGTTAATCAAAGCCAGAACAGTCTGTCTGAGGCGATCATTGATGGCGTGGCTGGCTTTATTGTCCTCGATAGTCAATTGAGAATAATTCAGGTTAATCAGCAGTTTTCTCGAGTCTCTGGTTATGCGTTTGACCAGGTCGAAGCTCGTCCCATCTCTGATCTCTGTTTTATGAATAACAGCGGTCTGGTATCGACCATCGCTACTTCCCTTAAACAAAACCAAAGGTGGAAAGGGGAGTTGAGCGGTGTTAGCCGCCTTGGCGAGCATTTCACGGTTAACGTGGTGGTTGAAAAACTCTCGGAACTATTACCACATAACGAAAAGTACGTGGTCACGTTTACCGATATCAGCAAACGAAAGGTTTTAGAGCGTCGCTTAAGAGTGCTGGTGGAAACCGATTCACTAACTGGTTGTTGGAACCGACGCCGTTTCGATAGAGATTTGAACCACTATGCAAATCTCGCGGAGCGTTACGGCTATACACATTCTTGTTTGGCATTGATCGATTTAGATCATTTTAAAGCCATTAATGATAATCATGGTCATGACCAAGGTGACGCGGCACTTAAAGAGGTTGCAGAACTACTGAGAAACAATAGTCGTGAGACTGACATTGTGGCACGAGTGGGTGGTGAAGAGTTTGCCATCCTAATGCCAGAGACCAACCTGGCCGATGCGTTTGAAGCCATGTATCGATTGAAAGAAGTGATTACCAAAGGAACGACCTTGAACCTGACTGTGAGCAGTGGGGTGTCTGAAATACAGGCTCAAGCTGAAGCGACTTATCGCAGTGCAGATAGGGCGCTTTACCGTGCCAAAGGTAATGGCCGAAACCGAGTATGTAGTTCTAGCTCAGGCTACCCGACACCTATCGTTTTAGGGTAGCTGGATATAGTGTTACCACCATTCTCTTCCCTTTCTGGAGCAACTATCTTCAGGCTGGGAAGAGATTCTGGTAGGAAGGTTTCTAGCCAGAGATTGAGCGTTGATAAATTTTTGGCGTCAGTCCTGAAACGCGCTTAAAAGCACGTGAGAAATGCGAAATGTTGGTGTAACCCAATTGGCTAGAGATGTAGGTCAGGGTGTGGCCCTCTTCCATCAGCTCACAGGCTACGGAAAACATCAGGTTCTCTTTAATTTTTCGATAGGTCGTGTTTTCGTTTTTAAGCTTACGTTGAAAGGTTCTCACTGAGAAATTAAGCAGCTCTGCCGCCTCTTCAAGCGAGAGGTCTTGCTCTTTCATATAGGGTTGGAGCAGTTCATAAACGCTGTCGGTAAAACTGGTGTGCCATTCAACGATAGCAGGCTTATTACTTAAGTCTTTAGCTGTGAGGCGAATTGGCAGTTGTAGAATCTCATCTGGGATCATCACGGCGGTTGAACTGTGGTCGATGAACAACTGGCAATTGCTCGGAACCAAGGTTTTGACGATGTCGGTGTCATGCCCTTGCAAACGTAACTTGGTAGGTTGCCAAGGCGATTGAGATAAAATCGTGATCAGCTCAATGATGTAGGTGATGGCAAACACTTCGCCCCATTGGAACATAGATGAAGGCTCGTCTCGCGATGTTCGGCAAAACCAGCTCTGCCCGTGTTCGACGACGAAATCGACACTGCTGCCTGGTGAGTCATAAGCGAAGATCGTGTTGATGTGTTTTAGTGCGTCGCCAATGGTTTCGAACTCGGTAAATTGATGCAAGACATATGGGATGATTCTTCGTCTGAAAGCAAGACCAAGTACATCCGTAAAGCGGGATACCCCCAATTGTGATGACGTTAGATAAATCAATCGCTTGATCGACTCTGATGGCACAAAGTCACTTTCTGACTCTATCAGGTCCGGCGGCAGCCCCGAGTCTTCGAGTAGCTTGTGTAGATCTAGCCCATGGTCCGTGAATATTTGCACTAAGATCTTGGCGTAACTGGTTTGTATTACTGGTACTTGATAGGGGCTATTGGCCATGATCAATCAATCCTTGTGTATTGATACATAATTGGACGTGCATATCATTTACGACACTTTGTTTAGTAAATCTAACCCTAATTACTTGAGTTTTCCATGGTCAGGTTTATTTTTAAGGTATTAATTTTGTTGATTTTAGTTATTGAGAAGGGAGTCCCATGTCAGAAGTCGAAGGGAACAAGCAGGATGTAAAAGAAGAAAGCGCTCAGCCGGAACAGGGCAAAGATAAAGTGAGAAAGGTAACCAATTATCTGCTCGCTTTCGTCGCATTCACACTGTTGTTCAGCATCATTGCCGATCGAATTATTCCAATTACCGATAATGCTCGTGTTAAAGGTTACATTGTTCCTGTTAAGCCTGAGGTGTCAGGTAAAGTGTTGGACATTTTGGTTCAGCCCAATCAACTGGTTAATCAAGGTGACACGTTAGCCATTCTCGATGACTCTGATTATCGAATTGCGGTACAGCAAGCAGAGCAGAATCTTGAAATTGCAGGGCAAAATGTCGGTGCTCAAACCGCAAGTATTGCTTCTGCACAGGCTAAGCTCACTTCTGCTTTGGTTGAGAAACAAAATACTCAGCTGCAGGCCAAGCGTATCTTGGAGATGGCAGACAAAGGTGTGGTTTCCAAATCGGATGCAGACGAAGCTCGAGCGGCTTTGGCAACAGCACGAGCTAACGTGACCAATGCTGAAGCGGATTTGGAACGTGCTAAGCAACAAATGGGTAAACGGGGTGAAGAAAACAGCCAAGTGAAAGCAGCATTATTGGCGCTTGAACAAGCTCAGTTGAACCTTGAACGTACTGTTATCAAAGCGCCAACGCAAGGCGGTGTGTCTAACTTCAGCCTATCCGAAGGTTTCTATGCTTCCGCAGGTCAGGCGATCATGACGTTTGTGTCGACGGAAGACATCTGGATCGAAGCTTACTATCGAGAAAATAGCTTAGGTAATGTCACGGTTGGTGATGAAGTGGAAGTGGCTCTGGATTTTGCTCCGGGTCGAGTCGTGAAAGGTCGTGTAAGCAGTATCGATTGGGGTGTCGATTGGGGGCAAAACGATCAGGCAGGTAAGCTTGCTCAAGCGAGCCAACAAACAGGCTGGTTGCGTCAAACTCAAATGTTGCCAATTACTATCGAGTTTGAACGTGATGCGATGCAAGGTATGTTGCGTGTCGGTGGTCAGGCCGATGTCATTGTCTATAGCGGCGATAACTTTGTTTTCAACGCAATAGGTAAAGTTTGGATTCGAATTATAAGCGTATTGTCTTATGTCCGATAAGCCCGTACTCGACCAACAAACACAGCAACGGATCCTGCGGTATACCGTCGGGGTCACGTTGGCTGTCTTTTTGGCGGCATGGATCAACTGGCCACTTGCGTTCGTCGCACCGGTATTCACCGCTAAGTTTTTAATCGACAAACCTAATTTGCATAAAGAAACCGTTTACGAGCTTTTGTTGGCGGTGGTTACCACTATGGCGTTAGGTTTGTTGTTGTCTCGCGGTATTACGCATTATCCCATCCCTCTGTTGATATTGGTGGGTTTGATGATGCTGTGGGGCTATTACTTGTTTGTAGACCCTAAATGGAATCTGTTCGCTACCGTCTTATTAATTGCTGTATTGATGCTTCCATTCATGGCGATTGATAACCCAGGTGTTTCTGTGCTACTGGCATCAGGCTTGGCAACCTCGGGTGTGGTTTCAGTCATGATCTTTGCTTTGGTACATGTGTTTTTCCCTGAACCTAAGTCAGAGTTTTCCGGTTTTGCGGCAGCGCCACTTGATAAGAAGCAGCGTTGGTATGCGGCCTTTAGGGCGATGATTATCTCTTACCCTGTTGTGTGTTTTTTCTTTATTTTTCAAATCTCTGAAGCGTTACTGACAATGATGTTTATTGCATTGTTATCGTTAATGATTACGTCAGAGAAATCGATAAAGTTGAGTGCGTTTCTGGTGATCAGTAATGGTATTGGGGGCTTGTTAGCGATTGCGGCTTTCTCAATTCTTTCTATTGTTCCTAATATTGTCTTCTATTCTTTGTTTATTGGTTTGGTCGCCATTCTTATGGCGACCAAGATATATACCGTTCCAGAAAAAGCGCCGATTTTCGCGACTGCATTCAGTACTTTATTAGTGCTGGTCGGGAGCACATTGATGAGCTCAGGCGATATCGACAGCAACACATTTATACGCATATTCCAATTAGTGTTGATTGGAATTTATATGATTTTGGCTTCGCTCTTCCTTGAAACTAGGAATTGGAAGTTTTTACAAAACCAGACTTAATTTTTGCCCTAACAAGGACGTCCCATGAAGTTAACCGATGATTTTTCTAAACAGGCGATTGATGCCGCAATAAAGATTGCTGCCATTGCGATGCTAGTCTATTGGTGTTTTTCAATTCTACGCCCATTCATTCTATTGGTAGTGTGGGGTGCGATTATTGCGACTGCGCTTTATCCAGTAGCGGTGGCGATTTCAAATAAAACCGGAATGTCGAAAGGTAAAGCCAGCGCATTATTGAGCTTTATTGGCGTGTTGTTGCTGTTGATTCCTTTAGTCGCTCTTTCATCAGGCATCTACACCAGCGCATCCGACTTAATGACAGGGCTTCAGGACGGAACCTTGTCTCTGCCGAAACCAAAAGAGTCCATACAAGAGATCCCATTCATCGGTGAAAAAGTGTATGCCGCCTTGGTTCATGCCTCTTCAAATATTGAGGGGGTGTTTATTAAGTATGCGGAAGAACTTAAGGTATTTGCTACTAAAGCGGCTTCGATATTAGGTTCTCTTGGCGGTGGCTTTATTCAATTCATTATCTCGACCATTATCGCTGGCGCATTTATGAGTAATGCCGACAAATGTCAAACGGGTGTAACGCACTTAGTGGCTCGCTTAACGGATGGCAAAGGTGTTGAACTGGTGCAACTGTCTAAGACAACGGTACGCAGCGTAGTTCAAGGTGTGATAGGTGTTGCTGTCATTCAGTCTATTATGTCAGCAATTGGTCTAGTCATTGCGGGCGTACCTGCTGCCGCGTTATGGGCGCTGGCGGTATTGTTAATTGCAATTATTCAACTTCCACCGATTCTGGCTCTGTTACCTGCAATTATCTACATGTTCAGCGTTGAATCAACGTTGGCTGCTAGCTTGTTCTTGGTGTGGTGTATTCTGGTGAGTGGTAGTGACGCTATCTTGAAACCTGTACTACTGAGCCGCGGTTCTCATATTCCAATGCTGGTTATTTTATTGGGTGCACTTGGCGGAATGGCGATGTCAGGAATCGTCGGTTTGTTTGTTGGTGCCGTGATTCTGAGTTTGACCTACGAGTTAATGATGGCGTGGCTTGGGCTTGAAGATAAAAACCAACAAGAAGCTGAGGCAAAGCAAGCAGAGACCGAGGAGAAATAGATGAAGGCAGTCTCGAAAGACGACAACTTCTACTTCTTATTTTATGCACTGTTGGTGTTGTTTTTTGGTTGCGCGGTGATGCAGCAGTTTTATCCGCAAGGCCAAAAAACGATTCTATTTTTGATCATCATTACCTTAGCGGTTTCGATTGTCGGCATTCATAAAGAGCGTTCTTTGTATCGCTCCTGGTATGGGTTGTTGTTGATTACAGCGTCGGTGTCGGGTGTGTTTTCCTTCTTAGAAGGTTACAACTTGTCGATAGTGACATTATCGGCGCTAGCGGTATTTCTGTTTTCACATATTTACTCGGCTTTAAAGCAGGTAATACAAGCGAAAACCGTCACCCCCAATCACATCATAGGTTCCATTTGTATTTATTTGCTGTTGGGCTTCGCGTGGTCGACTATCTATCTGTTAATTTTAGAGATCTTCCCTAACGCATTTAATGGTTTAGAAGAACAAATTTGGCTAACGAACTTGTTTAATGCGATGTATTTCAGCTTTATCACTTTGACAACGGTAGGGTATGGAGACATTTCACCCGCTTTACCGATCGCTCAATTTTTTGTGTTTATGGAATCGATAATTGGTAGTTTTTACCTAGCTATTATGGTGGCAAGTTTAGTCAGTATTCGGCTGGCCCAGTCCCAATCAGATTAGAGCGTGTATAAAAAAGCCCGGTAATTGCTTAGCAATGCCGGGCTTTTTACTGCTTCTCAGAGATCAAACCTTATGATGCAGTCGCTTGTATTTTCTCTAATTCAGCAATAGTGGTTTGCGATACTAGCTGGCCGTCCATGTAGTAAGTCACGTTTTGACCCTCTTTGATACCAGTAAGTGTTGCGGTCTCACCACTGTTGTAAACGATGTCCATTTGGATAGTATTTTCATCGATCTTAATCATCTCACCAGTTTCAATCGTGCGGTTGTTTGAGATTGGACCTACAGGCGCTTCTTTGAGGCTTGGGTCCAGGTCATCGTTAACCTTGAAGTGAGTGTCTGTTTTGGTGTCAAATACGTGTGGTGCGCCACTGATAGGGTTTTTGCCTGTCCAGAATTCAAGAGAGTTGAATACCACATAATCGGCTGCTGTCGTAATACCGTACACAGGCGCTAATAGGAAGTTCACACCTGCACGAGCATAGCGGTTATCGACAACTTCAACGTTAAATTTCATCACTTTCCCTGTTACGGCGTTACTGCCGATACAACCAGTTAGCGCAGAAGCCAAAACCGTTAGTCCTACAATTTTAAGTGCAATCTTTTTCATTTTAGTACCTGTATAAGTTAGAAGTCTGTTTCGTTGGAACAGGTGTAGTATGGTTTTTATTCGAAGAACAGTTTTACCATTTAACGCCATCGATAATAAAAAGTGCTTATAAACTAGACATATAAAATGAGCTAAAAATCTAGACATAAAAAAAGCGCGACCTAAAAGGGCGCGCTTGATATTTGGAAAGGGAGCATTGAGATAATAACAATCGTTACTTCATGACATAGTTGTAAGTCTTCACTATAAGCCAGCGGAAAAATCGTAATAAAAGGGTGGTGGCTTTAAAGACAAACTTGGCAATTGAGACCGTTGCTTCGCCAGCAATGCTGACGCACTTGTGTAAATCGGATTCTTTGTACTCTGAATAGGTCATGGTTTTCTCTCATTTCTCGCTGTTGTTATGCTAGGTAAGTAACGACGCTCCTGTCTGGCTGTCTCCCCTAAGTGCGTAATGTACAAATATTCGTCAGAGTAAACTTACCATTTAATGCCATTTAGCTTAAAAATAAACCAAGTGAACGAGGGGGAAGGGAATTTAAGCGCACAACCCGGTTAACCCTGTGAAGTAACCGAAAAATCGCTGCCAATAATGGTATGATCGAGAGATAGCACCATGAGTTTTAAAGAAAAGGAAAGAGAATGACCCACCTTACAGAACAGCAAGAAGCTGCAATGGCGATGTTTAAGGAAAACTTACACCTTCCAAACGGTGGTTTTCATAAACTGATTATCGAGCTAAGTAAGGAGTTTCAGTTGCCTTTTCAAAAGGTGCGTACTGTTTTAAAAAACGCCCAGAAAGATATTGAACGCCAAATTCGTGAAGATTTTTCAAGCGTTGATGAGGGTGTGATTAGCCAAGCTAATTGGGTGAATATCATTCGCTTAAATCTGGTTGAGTTAGCTGAAGACAATCAAAGCGTGATAGAAAAGCTCAAGTTAAACCCTAAATATCAAAAGGTATTGGAAGCGACCAAGACTTCTATCGCAAGTGAAGATGAGCGTGATGAGCTGATTGAAGAGTTGATTCAGGCCTACGAAAAAGAGGTATTCAAACCTTTATTGGCTATGCTGCACACCACAAAGCTGTATTGGAAGTTAATGCTGGTAGATGAAACATGTAAGATGACTGAGGAAAATCGCGATAAGTTCAGCGATTACCCTCAACATATGCAAGCTGCAGAACATCTATATACGCTTGATCAAAAGTTAAGGTCTATGCCGTTAACGCAATGATAATGTGTCATTGGTGATTCAAGGTTCGATATTAATTGATTTCAAGAAGAGCGAGTTGAAATAGAAGTTGGTTTCATCAGAAGCGTCCATTTAAGGTAACGCTTTCAAATTCTACGCTTTTAATACAAGCGTCTATCCAATGAAAACACGATAACCTAGCTAGCGTAAGCCGCGAGTGAAATGCAAAAGGGCTAGGTTTCTATTTTGTTCCAGTTCTACTCTATTTTGTTCTGCTAGAGCGAATTGAGGGTGACATCTGTGGGAGTAACTGTGTTTCTTTCTATTGCCTGAGGGGAAAAGCTATAGGAGTGTGAAATGTCCTAGGGTGTTTCCGTTGCGCGAAACGATAGTTCCGATGCTGTCTCTTTCGTTAAATTCAAAGTCGATGAGATAACTGTTGTGTTGTAGCTTGGGCAATATGTGGCGGTGGAGTATATCGCTATTGAGCTGTCGAATCTCGGCGACCCATGAAAGTTGTTCTTTGTGTAAGTCTATTTTGATCTTGAGCATTTACTACCTTTTAGTTTATTGACTGATTTATCGCGTGATAGTTGGTACCAATGGATTTGTCGTGTTGTTCTTCGTGACATAACTTTGCCTTGTGTTTATTACATTTGTATTTAAGTGAACGATCTAATCTGGATTCGCATATAAGAAAGCGAACGACGGTAGATCGATAATTAGGATCGAATTTAAAAAGCTATTGAATGACTATCTAGGTGAAAGCTGACGCAGAGATGGTGTAACGAGGTATCGAGAACTGTCTTTGTGGAACTTGGACTTACTTTAGCATTAACAGCTCTATAGATTAGAGCCAGGTGGAGGACTATACGCCTAGTTTTTAAAATTACAACCCTATTTTCAATTAAATTTGAAAATAATTTTGTTTGAAATATCACCGTTATTTAGCAGGAAAGAGAGGAATGAGTAGGGACTTCCTTTTTCTTTAGCGGTGTCACTGCCTATGCTTTTTAAAGATAAGCTCTTCACAAGCACTTGCTGTCTTCTTATTTTGTCATTTTAAATTAACTTGCTGTTATATAACAGTTTTACATTGTAAATTTCTCTCCTTGTTCAGGCTAAAGGCGCGTGTTTTGTGACTCATAGTGATATCACTCGTTGAAATTTTCAGCCTTACCTACTTATCTACTTATCTACTTATCTACTTATCTTCCACTCTTTCCTCAATGTGATTGCTATTTGTCCTTTCTGTTCTTCAATGCTATTCAGCTATGTTCTTTTTGGATAGTGGCTTAGCAAAATATGAATAATCACTTTTACGTTTCTGAATAACAAAGTTGTTGTGTACCTAAATAACTGCAAATATAATTGATAATAATTCTCACTTGCGTTACAAGTTTGTTGTCAAATCAATGACAGACTTTAAATTATCGTTATTTAGCAGTTGTGTACGCCCCAGGCTCACCTATGAGTATTCTGACTTTCATTGTCATGAGTGGTGGTTTGTCTCAATGGCAAAGGAAGAAACATGAAGAAAACAATCAAATCAGTTCGCCAGTTAGTGAGCGGGCTTGCCATCGTTCTTGCATCATCGCTGATGACCGCTCATGCGGAAACCGTGACTATCGAACACGTAAAGGGCACCGCGCAGTTTACTGAAGTACCACAACGAGTTGTTGTTCTTGGTTTTGGTAGCTTGGATGTACTTGATAAAATTGGCGTAAAGCCAGTCGGTGCACCTCACAGCCTAATGCCTGATTACCTTGAGTCATACAAAGAAACAACGAAAAACACGGGCTCGTTAAGCGAACCTGATTTTGAAGCTATCTACATGTTGAAGCCAGACGTAATCATTGCTGAAAACCGCATGCTTAAGGTTTACGACAAGTTAGCTCAAATTGCTCCAACGATCATGTTCTCTATTGAAGGTGATAAGTACTGGGCTGATGCTCAACAAAACTGGCGTTCACTGGGTGAGTTATTTGGTAAGCAGACTGAAGTGGAAGCTATCATCAAAGAGACTCAAGGCTCAATTACTGCTGTGAATGACAAAGTAACCTCGGGTGAAACGACGGCGATGATGCTAATGAACAACGGTAACAATATTGCGATGTTCAATAAAGGCAGCCGTTTCTCTATCATCTTTGATGATTTTGGTTACGTTGAGTCAAAGAGTGCGACAGTCGCACCAATCAAAGGCACGCACGGTAACCTTATCTCTTTTGAGTACATTGCGGATGCAAAACCTGAAGTGCTTTACATCCTAGATCGTGAAAAAGCGATTGGCCGTTCTGAAGGTCGTGCACCTCAACTGTTTGACAACCCATTAGTTGCGGCGACTCCAGCAGCACAGCAAGGCAACATCGTTTACCTTGATTCAAGTGCATGGTACCTAGCAGGTGGTGGTGTAACGGCTATTCATAGAATGTTGGGTGACATTGAACGTACCATTCAACAGTAATTTTTAATGAGTTTTTCGGGCTTATAAGAAACGTTCTTATAAGCCCTTTTTCACTTTTTATACGGGCTACCCGAGACCTACCTTTAGTATTATTTCTATGTTGAAACCCATTGCAGCTGCTGTATTTCTTGTCGTGTTATGCGTTGCGTCATTGATGATAGGGGTCGCTGAAATCAGTTTTAGTGACTTCTTTAACGGCAACCAACACGCCAACTCTATTTATATCGTGAGTCGAATCCCTCGTTTGCTTGCCATTGTGCTCGCAGGCGCCGGTCTGAGTGTCTCTGGCTTAATCATGCAGCAGATTGTTCAGAACAAGTTCGCAGCACCGTCTACGATGGGCACGATTGACTGTGCCATGTTGGGCTACATCGTTGGTATTCTTGTCTTGGGTAACGCTGCTCAATGGAGCTACCTGGGTTTCATCTTCGCGTTTGCAGTGTTTGGCACCATGTTGTTGGTTCGCTTCTTACAGCACCTTAAGTTCAAGAATGCGGTGCTAGTGCCCTTGATCGGTATTATGTATGGCAACGTGGTCTCAGCACTGACAACGTTTATTGCTTACAAGTACGACCTAGTACAAACCATGTCTGCATGGACTATGGCGAACTTCGCGAGCGTATTACAGGGAAGTTATGAAATTCTGTACCTTGCCGTCCCGGCTTGTATGTTGGCTTACTATTTCGCAAGTCAGTTCAGCGCGGCGAGTATTGGTGAGAGCTTTGCAAAGAATATCGGCTTGAATTACCAGAAGATCGTGTTCATTGGTGTTGCTTTGGTGGCGATATGCGCGTCTTCAGTGGTGATGATCGTTGGTGTCATTCCTTTCCTTGGCCTTATTGTGCCAAACATTGTATCGCTGATGATGGGCGACAACATGAAACGAATCCTGCCTTGGACAGCTTACTGGGGCGTGATTTTAGTATTGGCGTGTGACCTGTTAGCTCGCATCGTCATTTTCCCTTATGAGATTCCAATCTCAATGGTCATCAGCATCTTCGGTGGCTTGATTTTTATCTACCTAATCATGAGAGACAAGTCGAATGCGTGATTCAGTAAAAATCGCGATTCTGGCTATCGCGTCTTTGGGTATGACGGCTATTTTTGTAGGGCAGGGGCTAACCTGGGATAACTACGAGTTTTTCTTGTCGCTAAGAATGCCTAAGCTGTTGTCCATCGTACTGGCGGCTGTGGCGATTTCTGCGTCGTCACTGGTCTTCCAAACCATTACCAACAACCGGATTCTCACCCCTTCAATCTTGGGCTTTGATAGTTTGTATATGTTAGTTCAAACGTCGTTGTTATTTGTATTTGGAGGCACGAGCTTTTGGGTGATTGATTCCATTGCAAACTTCGGCCTATCTGTATCTGTGATGATCTTGTTCTCGTTTGCTCTGTTCCATTTTTACTTTAAGAGCAAGCGTAACAACGTATTTACCCTGCTGCTGATCGGTATTGTTTGTGGCAGCGTGTTCTCAAGCCTATCGAATTTCTTAGCGATGTTAATTGATCCGAACGAGTTTGCGGTGCTGCAGAACGTCATGTTTGCAAGCTTCAATAATGTGAAAAGCGAGCTGGTTTACCTGAGTATTCTTCCGCTAGGTTTGTGTTTGCTTGGGCTTTGGGTATTAGCTCCAAAGTTGGATGTTTTATGGTTGGGCGTCGATAACGCGACAAGTTTAGGTGTGAATACCAAGCGATTAACTCAGATGATTTTGGTGATTGTGTCAGTAATGGTTGCGGTATCAACTGCTTTGGTTGGCCCTGTGCTTTTCTTCGGCTTAATCACAGTCAGCTTAGCGCGCCAGATATTCAGTTCGTATCAACACCGTGTACTTATTCTTGCAAGTAGTTTATTAGCGGTGGTTCTGCTTGTTTCTGGCCAATGGTTCATTGAAAAAGTGATGGCGTTTGAAACCACAGTCAGTGTGATCATTAATTTGGTCGGCGGTTTGTATTTTATGTTCTTGTTGTTACGCACCAGAATTCAGTAGAGGTAGTAAGTAGTGATTAAATTAACAGGTTTAAGTAAGAAGTATGGCAAGTCACTGGTTGTGGACGATGCCAGCGCTATGTTCCCAAAAGGGGAAGTGACTTCTATTATTGGCCCAAACGGTGCGGGTAAAAGTACACTGCTTTCAATGGCTAGTCGTCTAACAGAGAGTGATGCCGGTGAAGTGCTAATTGGCGACAAGCTGCTTGCTGAGTGGGATACCAAAGAGCTAGCGAAACACCTGGCGGTACTCCGACAATCAAACAACATCAATATGCGATTTACGATTCGCGAATTGGTCTGTTTTGGGCGTTTCCCGCACTCGCAAGGTCGCTTGAAAGACGAAGACAACAAGATCGTTGATACAGCTTTAGAACACTTAGGTATTACGGATATTCAAAACAAATACCTTGATGAGCTCAGTGGTGGTCAGCGTCAAATGGCATTTATAGCTATGGTTGTCGCACAAGACACCGACTATGTCTTCTTAGATGAGCCCCTTAACAACCTAGATATTAAGCACTCTGTTGAAATCATGCAGACGCTGCGTCGCTTAGCGCACGAGTTTAATAAAGCGATCGTTATTGTGATTCACGACATCAACTTTGCTTCTTGCTATTCAGACAACATCGTAGCGATGAAAAAAGGCCAAGTAGTGAAATCTGGTAAGGTTTCTGAGGTGGTAGAAAAGTCAGTAATGGAATCGATTTACGAGATCCCATTTGAGATTCGTGAGTTTGATGGCGTCCGAGTCTGTATGTACTACTCAGGTCGTTAGTCAACTCCCCTTTGATCCAAAGAAAGAGCTCCCATATGAGGAGCTCTTTTTTTAGGTAAATAACCTAAGTTGCAAGGTTGTATTTATGGTTTATCTTTGATTTATAACTACTTATTCGACGTAATATTGACGTGTTGTTTTTCCTAAAGTGATAGTTTGATGTCACTCGAAGATCTGTTCTTCATTTTTCAAAATCATTTGCCATTTTTTGTGCCTTGCATTCCAAAAACGTTCTACACTTGGGTTATAACTGTTTGATTTTTATACGAGGTATCAATGAGTCGTAAACCAATAGTGTTAGTAGTAGATGACACCCCAAGCAATTTGGATGTGTTAACTGCGATACTCAAAGATACCTATCAAGTTAAGGTCGCGATCAACGGCACCATCGGTATCAAAATAGCCAAGATGGTTCCTCAGCCAGACCTGATTCTTCTCGATATCATGATGCCAGATATTGATGGGTATGAGGTGTGTCGACAACTAAAAGCACAGCCGAATACCGCGCATATTCCCATTATCTTTGTGACCGCCAAAATAGACCCTGAAGCCGAGGTGAAAGGGCTATCTTTAGGGGCTGTTGATTACCTGACCAAGCCGATCACTCCTGAAATCGCACTGCAGCGTGTGAAGACTCATATTGCTTTGTATGACCAACAGCGAGCGCTATTTAGCCAAGTGAAAGAGAAAACCCAAGAGATCAATCTTGGTAAGTTAGAGACTCTGAATATTTTGGGTAGGGCGGCTGAATTCAAAGACAATGAAACGGGCATGCACGTTATGCGCATGAGCCACTATTGTGAAATATTGGCGAAGGCATTGGGTATGACAGACGAAGATGCCGAAACGCTACGAGACGCAGCGCCGATGCATGATATTGGCAAGATAGGTATCCCTGACAGTGTGTTACTTAAGCCGGGTAAATTAGACCCGGACGAGTGGGACACCATGCAAAAACACGTCGAATACGGTGTAGAGATACTCGGCAGGCAGAGTGACTCTAAGTTGATGCGAATGGCCATTCAAGTCGCGCAATATCACCATGAAAAATGGGATGGCAGTGGCTACCCAAATCAAATAGCAGGTGAGGAGATCCCCCTGGTAGGGCGCATTGCAGCGGTTGCCGATGTGTTTGATGCTTTGACAGCAGAAAGGCCTTATAAAAAGGCTTGGAGCGTTGATGAAGCGCTGGCCTTGTTTGAAGAGCAAAAGGGTAAACACTTTGACCCTCGGATCGTAGAGCTGTTATTTGAAAACTTACCTAAGATCTTAGCGATTAAAGAAAAGTTCAAAGATGAGTAATCTCTTCAACAGATGGAGTGCTTTCATGTTGAGGCTAAAAAGTTCAGTGATTTCATTCTCGGTCTGGTTGCTGTCTGGGCTGTTGTTTGTTGGCAGTGCTTATGCCTCTGAAGTGACTGATGCCGATCTAGAGGGTTGGTTAGACAATAAGCCAACGGTGACTTTCATTGCTCTTGCTAACCATTACCCATACTCGTTCCTTGATGATGACGGAAAAGTCTCTGGTATTGTGAAAGACTGGACACAGGATCTTGAAGAGCGGTTTGGTGTTCATGTGAGGTTTATAAGCGCCAGCTCTCGCAGTGAAGCCAAAGCTGCACTGCTTGATGGAAGAGGTGATGTTTTCCCATTCCAACAGTTTGATCCAAGTGATGGAGGGCGTTTTCTCTCGAGTGACCCGTATATCCCTTATCAGGTTGCTGTGATTGCTCCCATTGACAATAAAATCGACACCAACCTAGACCAAAACCATAAACGACGCATTGCTATGGTCAATGAAAACATAGACTTAAAAAAAGCAGGCGTTCAACTTAGTTCTATTGAACGAGTTGATTTTGATAACGTGATTGATGCGGTGAGAGCTCTGGGGGAAGGTGAGGTTGAAGGCATTGTCGCGGAGCCTATTACGACGATGGACCTTGCCAAAAAAGTCGGTGTTCATGATTTAACGATTAATTATGTATTAGAGCACTGGAAGAGAATTCAGGCGACTATGGTAGTACGAACTGATGATTTGGAGCTGCTGACGTTAATCAACAAACAGATCAAAACCTTTGATGTTCGCAAAGAGAACCAGATTTTATCTAAATGGCTAGATGCGTCTCCTTATCGAGTTCCACTTAAAGGGGTATTTGGCTTTGGTAACCCACCTTATATGTATCCGGATAGCACTTCTGTTGGCTTAGAGCATGACATCATACAACGTGCTTTAAATGATATGGGTTACAAATTGGGTGACGTTGTCACTTTGCCACCAAGTGCTGCGCGAAAGGCTATCGATAATAATAACTCGATCGCTTTTGTTTCCGGTGTCCAGGCAGATGATCCGGATGCTCACTTTCTAAGTGATCCTGTCATTAATGTTGAATTCGTCCCTGTATCGTTGGCAAGGCGCCAACTCAATCTTAAATCTCAGAAAGACTTGTCTCTGGGGGCGCTGTTATTTGATGACACCTCACCGATAAAAAACTCGATAGAGATGCTTTCTAAAGAAGTTGATATCGAACGAGTTGAAGATATCGGTACGTTAGAGTCTGCATTCGCACAGCTAAGAGCACAGAGCGTAGATGTTTTAATGGTCGAGAGGCGAGTACTGGAGTGGTTTATTACGAATACTCGCTTTATTGAAATGTCAGAGCTTCGATTACACGATGACTACCGAGTGGAGTATCCAATCTATGTCGATTTTAAGAGTGAAGAACTGAGAGACCGATTTAACGCTGCGGTGGCCAACCTCAAGCAAGTCGATGATGGTTTAAGCCAAATCATTGAGACTCATATCCAGAGTGACCTAAGCCAGGTTCTGAAGAAAGCGAGTATTATTGCTCAAATATCGGCTTATTTTATCGTAAATGACCGCTTTGACGACCTGTCTGAGCTCTTTGAAGTATTTGATACAGACAGTTCATTTCAGGTGATCACTGCCCAAGCAGATAATAATAATCGCCCAATTAAGGCTTGGTATATCGGTAATCTTGTTGATGATTTTGGAGAGAAGCGCAATACCTCTCACTTTTCATCAGTGACTAAAGTGGCTAGTTATCGTACTAAAGGTGGTATTACTAATTCGGGTTCCATGACCTTTTACTTTGACACCCGATCTCAACAGCGAAACCACGTTTACTTCCCAGATATAGAGCAGTTTGATTCGTTTGGTGAGCCTGCTAAGCGCTATATCGCAGAGATATACCAAGCCAATAATTTAACGGGAGAGATCTTAAACTTAAGCGAAAGTGAGAGGGAGTGGCTTAAAAATAACCCAACGGTGCGAATCGGTATCGATCCTAATTCACTTCCGTATGAGGCAGTCTCTAGTACTGGTGAGTACATCGGTATGCTCGATGATTATCTGAAACTCATCGAGCAGAAAACCGGCTTAAATATTGAGCATGTTGACGTAGCGAATTGGTCAGAGACTCGAAGTTTAGTCGATCATCAAGAGGTGGAACTTGTCTCTGCGGCGCAAGAAAATCGCTCCTTGGGAGAGAATGTCAAAGCGGTAAACAGCCTCTTCTCAAGCCGTTTAGCTCTAGCCTCAAGGCGAGAGGTGAGCAGCTTAGTGCTCGATGAAGCGACAGGATGGAAAATCGGCATTTTAAGAAATGCAGCGAATACTGAGGCGATAGTAGAGAAGTATCCAAACGTCGAGTGGGTATTTGTTGACTCGACTGCTGAGGGGTTGAACTTGCTAGATGATCAAAGCTTAGACGGAATGATCGATACGGTCGATGTCTTAAACTATTTGATTGATTCATTTGGACACCGAGATATTGGGATTATCGGTCGACTCGACTTTTTCCTGTCACCGACCTTACATGTGATCAAATCTGAACCTCTTCTATTTTCTATTTTGAATAAAGCTATTGATAAGATCTCTGCAGAAGAGCATCAAAAAATCTCAGCAAAGTGGGCAGCACCAAAAGCGATAGAAAGGGTCGATTACGAATTGGTTTACACCATCTCTGCCTTTTCATTAGTGATTGTTTTACTGATTGTTTTCTGGAACCGAAAACTCGCTAAGCAGATTAGCATAGCCAATGAAGCGACAGAGGCACTCAAAAAGGCGCAAGACCAGCTCTATAGCATGTTAAATAGTTCTCCAATCGCAGCCGCTGTGGTTTTTGAGGAGCAGGTTCGTTATGCCAATGACACTGCAAAACGCTTGTTTGGCGTTGAAAATAAGGAACTCTCGTCTATCGATGTAGTTGCTATTCATGATTCTCTCGACGTTCGTGATGACATTCATAAAGAGCTCAAGCTGAACGGAAAAGTCGTGAACAAAGAGTTAGTGCTTAGAAAGTCAGACGGCACTCGTTTTGTCGCACTAGTAAGCTACTACTTGTTTGAGCTTGATGGTGAAATCGCAACGCTGTTTTGGGCATTCGATATTTCTGAAATGAAACGTCTAAATGAGCAATTGGCTGAGGAGAAAGAGAGAGCAAACCTCGCAAGTCAGGCTAAATCAGAGTTTTTGGCGAACATGAGCCACGAAATTAGAACGCCAATGAACGCAATTATTGGCTTGTCTTATCTAGCGATTGGGGAGATCACTAACCCTACAGCCCGCAACTATATCGAAAAAGTGCACCGCTCTGGGCACTCTCTGTTAAGCATCATCAACGATATTTTAGACTTGTCTAAGATAGAAGCGGGTCAGTTGTTTATCGATAATATTCCATTTAATGCCTTGGCGACTTTCAAAGATGTAATTGAGTTGATGGAATCGAAAGCCGTTGAAAAGGAGCTTAATTTGTCGATGTCGGTTGACCCAGAACTGGATACCCCTCTTATGGGGGACCCACTCAGATTGTTCCAAGTGATACTTAACCTTATTGGCAACGCGATTAAGTTTACGGAAAAAGGCAGTGTTTCTCTAACGGTCGATATTGTTGACTCAAACGAGCGTGAATTGACGATGAAGGTTTGCGTCGCGGATACCGGAATCGGCATTTCTGACGACAACCTTCACAAGCTATTTCAAGCGTTTAGCCAAGCAGATACCACAACAACACGTCGATTCGGTGGTACAGGCTTAGGGCTTAATATTAGCCAGAAGCTCGTGAATGCAATGGGCAGCCAAATTACGGTTGAGAGTGAGTTTGGGCAAGGCAGTGAGTTTTCTTTTGTCGTAACCTTTGCTCGAACGACCAATGAAGAGTTAGCCCAATTCAAAGCACAAGAGCTTCAACTGGATTATCAGATAGAGTTCAAAGGCCAGAAGATATTGCTGGTGGAGGATAATGAACTTAACCAAGATCTTGCGTTAGCCTTTTTTAGTCGTTCTAAGTTAGACGCCGACCTTGCTGAAAACGGCAAAGAGGCACTGGCATTAGCAAAGAACAACGACTATGACATGATCTTTATGGATCTACAGATGCCAATCATGGATGGGTTTGAGGCCACAAAACTGATCCGTGAATTTAATACCACAGTGCCTATTATTGCGATGTCAGCCAACGTGTTTAGCGATGCGAAACAAAGAGCAAGAGACGCAGGCGTAACGGACTTTTTGGACAAGCCGATCATCATTGATAAAGCGACATCTTTGATCTCTAAATACATCGTGCCTGAGGTGTTGGTTGAAGGTAAAGCGCCTGAACCTGCTCTGGTTAATGAATCGATTTCTGATAATTCTGACTTACCTATTTTCTCAAAAGCTCGATTTGAGCAGCTCACCAATAACGATACAGCCTTGCAAAATAAGGTGTTAGATAGGTTCTGCCAAGGGGCACCATCGATGCTATCTGAAGCGTTCGATAATCTAGCGCAACAAGAGTGGGTAACGTTAGAGCGGAATTTACACACCATAAAAAGTATGGCGGCTTCAATTGGCGGGCAGAGGCTTGCTGAATTACTCAGTGACTTAGAAAGTCGAGCTCACAATAGGACATGCGTGGAGCAAGATCTTAAGCATGGCCAAATTGGCTTAACGGAGTTAATTGAAGCGGTCGAGTACGATTTTGGCAAACCATGCGCAGTCACGGCAGACAAAGATACAGGTGAAACTTCGGACTCTTCTGAGTTAGCTCCCAAGCAAATCGCTAAGCTGCTATCTCTTCTCGAGGCTTACGATAACGATGCGACTCAATACGTTTCGGAGTTACTCATTGAACACCCTGACTCGAGTGCTTTAAAAGAGGTGCTGAGATTGCTAGAGAGTTACGATTTTGAAGGTGCCACTGAGGTGCTCAGCGCTTCACAGCCATAGAACCAAAGCCTTTTGCTAGTATTCAAAGCCTTTAACTATCGTGGTTAAAGGCTTTTTTATCTGTGCACTAACCTAATTGCTGACATTCTGTTTGATTAAATTAATCACGGTGTTGTATCGATGAGGGAGCTTGCGGTTTCGCTTTTGGACTAAGTACAGCGTTTCCTCTACTTCTACTTTTGGCGGGACGACGTGCAACTTATCTCTTTCAGCAAAATGTTCAACGGCACCAGCTGGCAACACGGTAAACCCTAATCCCTTGGATACGGGCAGCAGTATCTGATGAAGTTGGTTGATGTAGCCTGATTTCGGAATCTCATTAATGTTGATGTTCGCGAGCTCTTTATCACCACACAGGTCAAAGTACAAAGAGAGGTAATGCGCAGAATCTGGGTGAGCAATCAGGCCAATCTCATGCAGCGTTTGTGGCGTGATCTCAAGGTCGGCATGACTGTGGTGCACGATAAGACATAATGCTTCTTTGCCGATAACTTGGCTTTGGTAATAGCTGTCGTTCGGTGAGTGTCTTACGATACCGACATCGGTCGTGCCTTGCAGCAGGTCATTCAATATCTTTCTATTCGGTGCTGCCTCAAGATTAATGCTTAGATCTGGATGTTGTTGCTGCAGCTCAAGAAGCTTGGGATATAAGCGTAAGGAAAGCGAGCCTGAACAGGATAGGTGACATTGCCCAGAGTAAGGGTTATCAAAACTAAGTGATTCGAAAAGGTCTTCTTGGTCTTTCTCTAATTTGAGTGCATAGCGATACATAATCCGACCTTGCTCGGTCAGCTCGAAGCTCTTATTTTCTCGAGAGAGTAGTTCGCAGTCACATGCTTGCTCAAGTTTTTTGATGTGTTGGCTAACACCTGGTTGAGTCATGTACAACTTTTCAGCCGTTTGGGTGAAATGGCCGACTTCTACCAGAGTCTTAAATGTGTTGAGCCAAAGTGGATTAATCATACTCGCCTCTTAATGCCGAAGTTTTTTGAAACAGCGCTAATGAATAACAGAAAATTATTATTATCTCCGTTAATGATAAATGCAAATCCAGAATGAATTGAAAATATAGAAAGCGACGCATTCGATATCGTTGAAGATCCAAAAGGAGATGGCTTTAAAGCAATACATTGGTAGCAGGTGAGTTTTATTTTTTGTAACAAATTGTTGAGACTTTGTTGGTTATTTGGTCTAGTGATCAGCCGCGCTCATATTTAGGAACGAAGATGAATAGAAATGTTTGGCTACTGTCACTGTGTCAGGCCTTATTAATGACAGGGAATATCTTACTGATTTCCGTGATTGGCTTGATAGGAAAACAGATTGCGCCCAGCGCCAGTATGATTACCTTACCAGTTGCATTACAGTTTTTGGGTTTGATGGCTGCCACCATTCCCGCTTCTTTGATTTCAGGTAAGTTAGGCCGTAAGCGAGGCTTTAGTATCGGTAATCTCGTCGGTATAACGGGGGCTAGCCTAGCAACTTACGCGCTATCACAACAAAACTTCTATCTGTTCTGCTTCGCAACCTTCTTACTCGGCATAGGTATTGGTTTTGGAACGCTTTATCGTTTCGCGGCCATTGAAGTGTGTGATGAAAATGCACGACACCGCGCAATCTCGATTTCAATGGCTGGTGGTGTCCTTGCGGCGGTACTCGGGCCGAACTTAGCGATTATGTCTCAGCAATGGTCGCAAGATGGCCTATATATTGGTGCGTTCGCTTCATTGATTGGCTTAAACATTTTAGCGCTCGTTATCTTACAGACCATTCAATTCCCTAAAGTGTCGTTTAGTCACCAAGCGCCGAAGTCGGATTCTTTGAGTGCAATTGTAAAGGCGCCAAATTTCGTCGGAGCTGTATTTGCAGCGATGGTCGCCTATGCGGTGATGAACATTTTGATGACGGCTACACCATTGGCAATGATTGGCTGTGGTTTCGACTTTACTAAAGCGGCGGGTGTAATTGAGTGGCACGTGTTAGGTATGTTTGTTCCTGCCTTCTTTACTGGGTCACTCATCGAGAAGTTTGGTTCAAGAATGATGATCTTGGCAGGCGGGATACTGTTTGTGTTTTGTATTGCCATCAACATCCATGGTGAGTCGATTTGGCATTTCAGAGCGGCTTTGGTTTTACTCGGGGTAGGCTGGAACTTTATGTTCATCGCGGCAACCGGTTTGTTCAGTCAATCTTATCAACCGCAGAACAAAGCGAAGGCTCAAGCGTTTAATGAGTTTGTTGTTTTTGGCTGTGTGACAGTAACAGCGTTGCTTTCTGGTTGGCTAGAGTCGACAGCGGGCTGGCAAAACCTCAATATTTATGTATTGCCATTTGTGTTAGCCGTTATCATATTGTTTGCATTTAGCGCACGTAAATCTCGCATTCAAAATCAACCTGTATGATGAGTTATCGCTTGTTTGGAGATATTAACTTCTTCATTTGAACAGAGCGTTAGGCTAGCTTTTCCGAAGCACAGACAAATAAAAAGCCCTACCAATGACGGTAGGGCTTTTGCTTACGGCTTAAATAATAACGTTTTCTTAAAACTGCTGTCCTGACTCATGCCAAAGACAGCAGTACTTAAGTTGGTTTATCAGTACGCACGTTATTGTCTACGTACTTATTTCAATGATTTGAGCTAGAAGCGACTTATAGATCGACCATAATGGTCTTAGTCGTGATCCCGCCTTGGTCATCGATGATTCTTAGTTTCACTTCATGCTTTCCGTATGAAGGGAAGATAGAAGTGAATGTGCGACCTCGTTTCACTTTTCCATTTGGTAACGTCCACTCTGTATCGACAATTCGACCGTCGCTGTCCGAACTTGTTGACCACATGGTGACCCAACGACCTAAGTGAATGTACTTCACACTTGCTTGAGGAAGCGCGTTTGGAACCTCAACATTAACGATTGAGCTAAACGATGCGTTAGCGCCTTTATCGTCGACTACCGTGAGGCTGACGGTATATTCGCCGGCTTCTTGGTATGCCCACGTTGGCGCGATTTCACTACTTGTTACGCCGTTGCCGAAGTCCCATAGGTAGCTGATGATTTCGCCATCTTGATCCGAACTGAAGTTACGGGCTGATACGTTCAGTCCATCCGTATTAAGTTCGAAGTTCGCTGTTGGCGCAATATTGTGTTGGCTTACTTTCGATAGACGTACCACACCATATTCGTTGTCAGCGCTCTGGTTAACAATGTCTACTACCAAACCAAATTTAGTCAAAATACGGCCTGAATCAGGAGCTTGTGGTGATGTGTAATCTTGATCATCAGAGAAGCTCGCTGTACCCACTAGGCTTGTGTCCTGAAGCACATCATTGTCACTGTTTACAAGACGCATTGGAGTATGATCTTTCAGTGAAAACGCGGCATCACGGACTTGGTAACGTGTTTGAGCGACTTTTCCTGAGTTTTGCCAAATCATGGCATTTTGGTCTGCATCGACCACACCTAACCAGCCTTCTCCTGGATGCTTGCCTACCCAGTTATCAGTGAGCGACTCATCGACATACCAAATGATCAGACCTGGATCGAACGACATGAGCTGGCCCATGCGCTTGATATTAGCCAAGCCTTCATCCACGTCCATATGACTGCGCCATTGCAGTAGGTAGTAGTGTTGAGCTTGATGGAAACCATTGCTCAATTTGAAGCCATTAAGCGCAAAGCTAGAGTTATCTTCGCCGTCATCTAGCGCAACTGTGTCACCGTCAACGATAAGGATCAGGTTGTCTAAGTAGAAACCTTCCATGGCTAAGCCGCCATCGGTGATGTACTCGAACGAAAGCTCGACTTCTTGTCCAGCCCATTGAGAAACATCAAATTCAGCATCAATCCACCCGTCAGACTCACCACCTACCGCAGGAACTAGGCCGGTGTTGTAGGGGTCATCCATAGAGGTGATGTTGCCTGCGATGGCTTGTCCGTTCACAAGGACACGAGCAAAGTCATAGTCTTTCTCGATTTGGTACCAAGTTTTGAAGGAAAGCATGGCAGAGTCGCCAGCCGGGATTTCCAGCTTACGGGTCATGCTATTCTTCAGGTCATCGCCTTTTTGAGAGTGGAATGAGTACTCACCCTCGAACGGTTTCAGACCTTCAATTTGTTTCTCTGGAAGGTCGACCTTAATCATGTTCGGACGGGAGTTATCTGTCGTTTGGAACAAGGTGTAAATTTGTGGATTGTCTTCAAGGTCATCAATTGAGATTTGGTCATCATTAATCCAACGACCACCAATAGACTTTTGTAGGAAGTGTTTTGCCCAAGAACTGAATGCGGTTGGTTGAGTACCGCCAATTTGACCAGCCCAGCTGCCAGAAGACATGATAGACCAATAAGAGACTGGTTCACCCTTGCCCGTGTATTGCGTGTCGTACTCATCTGGAAGGCCTAAATCATGGCCATATTCGTGAGCACAAACACCGGCTGCTGCGTCAATCGGTTGAATCGTGTAATCAAACGCCGCGTACTGGCCATTAAAGCGGTCTGGAAGCGAGCTAGAGGTGCCTTCTAGCACATGTGTGCGTCCAAGGTTGAATCGGTGAGACCAAATTGCATTAGGACCTAACACGCCACCACCGGCTTCTTCACCTACAGAGGCATGGAACACCATTAGGTGATCAATTACGCCATCTGGTTCACGGAAGTCTCCGTCACCATCGTAATCGTAACGGTCTTCGATATCGTAATCAGCGAGGTTGATGCTAGGGTCTTGAGCTAACTGGTTGAGGGCTTCGCGAACGAGCTCTTGAGCATTTAGGTCGTTATCCGTTGTCGGGGAGTTACCACCGTAGAAAGCTGCTGGCTTAGAAGCTCGATACCAACCTGCGGCTTGACCTGCCACACTGTAACTGTCGCCTGACTCACTCTGATAATACTGGCGCATCGAGATTAAGTTTTCACCATTTGGTCCGGTATAGCCCGAATCAGAAAACAGTAACTCTTGGTAGTGTTCAGGGCTGTAGCTCTCGTAGAGCATTTGCGTGTGCTCTTTAGTGAGCTTGTTATCGTCCCAGTTTAGATCAGGGAAGTCGACAAGCAGTGCGAGTACTTTGTCTGTACGCTTAGTACCGACTTCCAGAGCAAAAACACTCGCTTTTTTAACGCCAGACTCTTTTTCGATGGCTTTGAGTATTTTAGCTCGTTGCTCTAGTGCTTTTTTACCGAACTGAGCATCACCTTTAAAACCAGAGTTAAGCTTGTTTTTTAGATAACGATCAAGTGCATCGTGCTTTGCCGCATCGGTTGCGTCTTGGTCAACTAAGCCCTGTCTCACTAACATTTCTATTAGCTTATCTTCATTAACAACACCAAGATCTATTGGTGTTTTGGCATAGCTACTGACGCTAAATAGAGTAAGCATTGCTGAAGCCAGCAATGTTTTTCTCATTATTTTCATTGTATTTCCTTTTTATATTTCCATGTCGATGTTTGTATCAACTAGCCTTTTTCGGAACGATTGTCCGATTTGGTTTTATACACTCTGTTGGTGTTTTATTTTTCTGACGTTTGTTTTCTATCTCGTTATATTTTTTTGAATCAAACTGGTGGCTCTTTTGGGCTTTTGCATTGAGATAGATACGCAAAGCCTCTTGGTTGTCCTCATAACTTAAGCCAGGACAAATAACGCCTCTTTCTATCAATGAGTTAAGTAATGATTCATCATTCTCAATAGTGGAAGCCTGTGACAGTGAGGTAAATAAAAGAACCATTAAGGTCATTGTTTTCAGAGGCATAGATAGTAGAGCCATTAGTTTTGATTATGTAACAAAATATATTTATAAAATTAACCAATCAAATGGATATTTTTTACAAGTCATTGTCCGTTCCGTTTTCAACATTAAGAGTTAATATTGAAAAGGCTTTTCTATTTATTTAATTGTCAGTTGTTT
>NZ_JAPPTH010000016.1:0-124487 GCF_027587015.1 Vibrio sp. Makdt | reverse complement strand
TTTTTAGAGGATTACTATGTACTACAAAACTTTAGCAAAATTAGCCGAACTAAAAATGAAGTTCGAAGATGATATTCGCGGTGTTACTGCGGTGGAATATGCAATTATTGCTGTTGTAATGTCAGCTTTAGTACTTGCTGCATTTCAAACTGATGCGCTTAAAAATGCAATTACTGGTGCCTTGACCAAGGTTACAACCAACTTGACTACTGCGACTACAGGCAAATAAACGGCCACTAAGAATAATATATTAAGGGGCTTTGGCCCCTATTTTAGGCTTAATATGAACAGAATTATCATTCTCCTTCTTATCGCTTTCTCTATTTTTTCAACATTGATATATATCAACAGCAACTATATTTCATCGGACGAAGAGCCACAACAAGTCCAGAAAAAAGAAGAACCCAAAGTGAGTATTTTAGTCGCTCAAAAAGAGATCAAACGCTCTCAACCCTTGACTCCCAATTTTTACGAGAAGAAGTTTGTCCATATATCGGACTTAGACGGCTATTACTATACCTTAGAAAAAGACATCGTTGTTCAACCTGGGGCTCTTTTTAAAGAAGACATTAGGGAAGGTACTTATTTAACACAAGAGATGATTTCAAACCCGGGCGACCGAGATTATATGTATCTGTCGCTTAATGATGGTGAATTACCTTATTTTTATGAAGTAACGGGCATTGGGGTTGTACAAACATCGACCCTCACTCCTGGCGATAAAGTGAGCTTTGTTTCTACTACATCTTCAAAATCAAACCTCGTAGAGAGTGGATATGGAGACATCGGTGATTTGGTCAGTCGAGTCATTATTAGTGGAGCGCGAGTATTACAGGTGATTAAAGGTAGCGAAGATACCGACTCACAAGATGCTGAAGATAAAAAATACAGCTTGGTTATTGCTCTAAATATGCGCAGTGTATTGAAACTCGAAATGGCTCAAAAAATTGGGGATGTAAATATCATTCCTTCAGAAATTGAAAACCGTTATTTATCTATTCGCAGTAGTGACTTATTAGAAACACAGTTTGGTGTCAGAGAACTACGTGGTAAGGACTAACATGAATTTAAACAAACAACATATAGCCTTGCTATTGTCTGCAATTCTCTCTTGCCCATTGCTCGCATCTGAATTAATGAACTTAGATCAAGGTGCGGCGAAGACCATTAATTTAAAGAGACAGATATCGACAGTATTTGTAGCGAACCAAGAGATCGCTGACTATAAAATTATTGATGAAAACAAGGTTGTCGTTTATGGCGTTGGCCAAGGCACTACCTCAGTGATTGTTTATGATCGTGGAGGAAACGAAATTTACAATGCTGAATTGGTGGTGAATCAAAGCTTAAGGCTACTAAAGCAGACGCTAATCGCGCGATTCCCTGATGAAAACGTAGTGGTTTCCAATGTCGGTGATCAAGTGGTACTCGATGGCATTGTTGGCAGCGAAGAGATTAAACAGAAGATTAATCGCCTTGTTGGTGAAATGCTTAATAAAGAACGTCGTCGTGCCGCTTACGAACTCAAAGATGGAGACGGCGAAGCGCTAGACGAACTCGAGTACACCGCACAATATAACTACGACCAAGTGATTAATAACTTGAAAGTGCTTACTACCGAGCAGATCAACGTAAAACTAACGGTTGCGGAAGTCTCGAGTTCATTTTTAACCGAATTGGGTGTGACTTATAGTGACAGCGGTGAGCCAGGTACTTTTGTTAATAAGCTGCTCGACTTTACTGCTCAAGATATTGTTGCTGTTATTTCTGCGAGCGGTGATGACAAGATTGGGCGCGTACTGGCAGAGCCAAATCTATCCGTTATTTCTGGCGAACAGGCTAGCTTCCTTGCGGGTGGCGAAATCCCAATCGCGGTGCGAGACGAAGACGGTATTACCATCTCCTATAAAGAGTATGGTGTTAAATTGGCGATGGTGGCGAAGGTCACGGATACAGAGAACATCCGCTTAACCTTGATACCTGAAGTGAGCTCAATTGATGAATCAAACAAGACCACAACAGGGCTTATTTCCGTGCCTTCGTTACGCACCAGAAGAGCCCAAACCACGGTCCATTTGAAAGATGGCCAAAGCTTTGTACTCGCTGGATTACTGACATCAGAAGAGCGCGAATCGTTAACCAAGATTCCAATTTTGGGTGACATCCCAATCTTGGGTGCACTGTTTAGTCACACCTCTACTAACCGCTCTAAAACTGAACTCATTATCGTCGCTACGGTTAATTTAGTCGATCCAGTTGAGCAAGAGCAGGTCAAGCTGCCGAGCTTTAGGCGTACCAGCGACCTTGAACGACTCCTGAGAATCGACCTTTCTGAACTTGATGAGCCAGAGCTAGAAAACACAATTAACCAAGGAGGGTTCAACTGATGAAATGGATCGCTATTACTCTACTAGCACTGCTTGCCTCAGCTTGTACACATGTTGATAGCACGAACACCAGTGTTATTGAGCAGCTAGAAGAACGCTTCGAGTTTGATACGACGAGCAGCGAAGATTCAATGTCACGCTCTTTGGCTTTTATTCGAGAGCTTAATGCAAGAGAGCCTAAGTCAACGTTCTACGTCAAATACAAACCAGATGCGAGTGAGTTCGTGGCTAAGTTTCGAGACAGGTTTAAATCAGAGTCGATTGCCAAAGACAGATACAAAGTTGAACTTGCCGCTGACGATCAGCAGAAAAATATCCTGATCATAGGGCGATACGTCCGCATTAAAAGCAGTGACTGTGGCGTGATGGTGTTTTCGAAACGTGAAGACTACCAATTTGGCTGTAGTGTTGAGCACAACCGCAATATTAGTTTGGTTAACCCAATCAAAAAGGCGAAGTAGCGATGGACTTAGATATTTTATTTCGTAACTCGTCGTCGAAAATGAAATCGTCGGTTCAAGCGACAGACTTGGTTGTTTCTGACGACAGCACGTTAACTGAATCGATCCAAGATCTTTACGCAATCGAAGGCTTTCCTAAACCTCTTGAAGTGACCGATATTGATTTGGACGGCGCTTGGAATCAGTCAAACATCAAGTTGAACCATGTTGTATTGGACCTTCGTAGTGCACCAAACGTAATAGAGCAAGTCTCTGAGATTTCGGTTCGACTGGATGTGAACATCTCTTTACTCGTTCTATGTGATGTTGACTCAATAAAGCTGCGTAACCAAGTGCACGCTTTAGGTGCGACATATGTGCTGTGGGATTCTGAACTTGATGCGTTACTTGCGGCAATTAAGTCGACGCAAGAGGGGGAAAGCACCGTTAAAAAAACGCGTGTAGCTAAGCGTATTTTAGTACTCGGAACAAAGGGTGGAATTGGTGTTTCGTGTGTTAGTTCTGTCTTGGCTCACTCTTTGGCTGAACAAGCGAATTTAAAAACGCTTTTGGTCGATCATGACTCAGGGGCTTTGAATAGCGACATTTATATCGGTGTGAAAGGTTTAAAAGCAAAACACAACAGTATCGATTTGAATCAAATTGATATCGACAGTGCCATCGCCAAGACCTACGTACATCCGGTGAAAGACAAGCTTGATTATTTGGTGTTAGAGAAGAACGTCGCGTGTCTCTCTGATCACGCGTCAACGCTTTACAACCTTTCTAATCAACTGATTGATCAATATAACTTTATTATCGATTCAGCGCCGCTGTCTTGTTACGAAGAGATGCATGATCAGGAATTGTCAGATAAGTACCATCGCATCTTTATTGTTTGTGAACCGTCGGTGTCTTCATTGCGCTCCTATAACTCTTTGAAGAAAAAGATAGGTAAATCTGAACACCAAATCATTTTCAATTTAAATAGGCCAGCAAAGGACTTTATGGTGACGCTTGCTAGCGCTAAAGAGCGGATCAAAGCCAAAGACAGCATTGACTTCATGTATGAACCGTCGCTCGAGAAGATGGTGGTCCAGCAAGGTATCAATGAGTTGCTTAAATCCAAGTCCTCGTCCGCTGTGCTGAGTATGGTCGCGACATTGACGGGTAAGAAAATTAAACCTAAATCACGCTTTAGTTTGTTTAGAAAATGAATCAATTAAAAGAAATCTACATTCAACTTCGCGATGAAATTTTCGATGCGTTGGATGCGGCGACACTCGTCGAAATCAGTAATCAAGAGCTCGAAGAGCAGCTAAAAGACTCTGTGAATATCTTGATCGATAAGAAGCAGTTGCAAGTCAGCTCCTTGAAACGGGTTGATTTGGTTAAGGCATTGCTTGATGAACTGAAAGGCTTGGGACCACTGCAAGCCTTGGTCGATAACGATGACATCTCGGATATTATGATCAATGGGCCTTCGGATATTTTCATTGAAATCAATGGCAAGGTAGAACAGTCGCCGATTCAATTTGTTAACGAAAAGCAGTTAAACACTATAGCTAAGCGGATCGCCTCTAACGTAGGGCGTCGTATTGATGAATCTAAGCCACTTTGTGACGCACGTTTAATGGATGGCAGCCGTGTCAACATCGTAATACCTCCGCTGGCGATTGATGGTACTTCCATTTCTATTCGTAAGTTCAAAGAGCAGAAAATTAAGCTCGAGAATCTTGCAGAGTTTGGTGCTATGTCTGTTGAGATGGCAAAGTTATTGTCGATCGCCAGTCACTGCAAGTGCAACATATTGATCTCTGGTGGTACAGGTTCAGGTAAAACAACGCTACTCAATGCATTGTCAGGGTTCATTGGTGAGGGCGAGCGTATCGTTACCATAGAGGATGCTGCCGAATTGCAACTGCAAAAACCGCATATCGTTAGGCTTGAAACTCGACAAGCCAGTGTTGAAGGTACGGGAGAAATTACTGCGCGCGATCTCGTGATCAACGCTCTTCGTATGCGCCCAGACAGAATCATTGTGGGCGAGTGTCGTGGCGGAGAAGCGTTCGAGATGCTTCAAGCAATGAATACCGGCCATGATGGGTCTATGTCGACATTGCACGCCAATACGCCACGCGACGCGATTGCTCGTACTGAAAGCATGGTGATGATGGCAACCGCGAGCCTGCCGATATCTGCAATACGCAGAACCATCGTGAGTGCAGTAGACCTTATTGTTCAGGTAAAGCGTCTTCATGATGGCAGCCGTAAGGTGATGTATATTTCGGAAATTATCGGCATGGAAGGGGATAGCGTAGTGATGGAAGATATTTTTCGTTACGAGGCGAGCTCCGATTTTAAAGATGGGAAAATGGTCGGTGAGTTTAGAACGCCTGGCTTATCTACCCGCTCTGTCATTTATGAACGTGCTAAGTTTTTCGGGCTAGAGCAAGCGGTCAGGGAGATCTTCTCATGACATTCATTCTGATTGCGTCATGGAGCGCGTTTCTGATCTACTTCCTTATTCATCGCTCTCGTCAAAACAAAAAGTTGAGTAGCTTGATCGAGATGGAGGCTGAATTCGAAGGGGTAAAGGGCGTTCGATCTGTTATTGATTCTCAGCAGTTTGAAGAGAGCTACAAAGCCAGATTCCGGAAAAGCTACAAGAAGATAGTCAAGGTATTTCAGCCTAATATGTCGCTGAAGCTCATTTTGTTTGTCTGTGTTTCTGCGTCAGCGGTGTATGCCATCAATGAGTTCTTCTTAAGACAGGATTACCTTGTTTGCCTGATGATCGCTGAGCCCGTTTTGTTCTTCGTTTTTTATAACAAGCTCAAGCAGAGACAGATGGACCGGTTTAAAACCAACTTTCCTGATGCCTTAAACATTTTGAGTGGGGCGATATCTTCTGGGCAAAGCATTATCCATGCATTTGAATATGTTGGTAAGCAACTTGATAACGAGGTAGGGAAAGAGTTCAAATTTATGGCCGAACGCTTACTGATAGGCGAGGACCCTGACGACGTACTGGAACGAAGCAGCAATACATTCCCTTATTTAGAATATTTTTTCTTCGCTTCAACAATCCGTATCAACCTAGCACGAGGTGGTCAGCTAAAAGATGTGATCAACAAAATTAACCGACTCATGTTTGATTCGAGGGCGGTAGAGAAGAAAAAGAATGCGTTGACCTCTGAAGCGCGCGCATCGGCAAAAATTATTGCCTGCTTACCGGTAATATTCCTGATCATTTTAAAGTTCACTAGCCCAGAGAACTACAGCTTCGTTATGTTCGAAGAAGCTGGTCAGCCGATTTTTTATTACGTTCTAGTAAGTGAGTTGCTCGGGTTCTTTTGCATTTGGCTGATATTGCGAGGTGTTAACTAATGGACATGAAAACCCTGGGCATTTGGGGGGCGATATTTATAGTTTCAATGGTGCTTGCCACGTACTGCTTGCGATTTTGGGACAACACCAGAGCAAATATTGAAACCCGAAAGATCATTGGTTCGACACGCGAAGAGAAGAAACGAACCGACTTATTTAAATCGATATTATCTCGAATCAGTTTTAATAAAGATGAAACTAAACGCAAGTTAGTGGCTGCGGGTTTTTATAGTGACTTTCTCGCTGATGCTTATTACCTACTTAAAATTGTTCCTTTTAGTATCTGCTTGATTCTTATTGGCTTTGATTTTTATAGCGGAGAAACCGAAGTACTGTTTTCTTTGTTGTATTTATTGGGCGCGTTATTAGCGTTTGTTATTGCGCCCGATACTTATGTATCTGCTCGGGGTAAAGCCAATATCAAACACATTAGTTCGAGATTGCCTTTTTTACTCGACCTGATGAATGTGTGTGTTCATACCGGGATGACTATCGAATCGAGCCTGGAATACTTAGCTAAGGAACTTCATTCGGTTGATAGCAACCTTGCGCACGTCGTTCGAGTTACGATGGAACGCTCACGTCTTGTTGGCTTGGAAAAGGCGCTAGAGGAGTTTTACGACCTTGTACCAACCAGTGAATCGCAAAGCTTTGTGATGACCATGGTGCAGAGCTTGCAGTTTGGTTCATCTGTAGGCCCTGTACTGGCAACGCTAGCGACTGATATCAGAGAATTGAACATGATGGATCTGGAAGAAAGAATTGGGAAGATGGGGGCAAAAATGTCCATCCCTCTGATCGCTTTTATCATGGTTCCTATTGTTGTTCTCATTGCTGCCCCAGGTATTTTAAGGATGTTGATGTGATTAAAAAGTATTTATTTATCACTGTGCTCTTCGCTTTACTCTCTGGTTGTACAACCGTGAATAATCAACTTGAGACCAAAGAACAACTACTCATAGGGGCCGGCGATTCGCAGAAACTTATCGAGTTCTACAAAGCAAACATACAGTCTGACCCTATATATAAAGTAAAACTCGTTAACCTGTATTTAGACCTAAAGGATATCAAGTCGGCGGAGCTATATCGCAATACCTATAGCGAGAGCAACCTTGATGACCCGGAATACATACTAACTAATGCTCGTATTTACTATCAGAAAAAGAACTTTGAACGCGCGCTAGAAGAGCTAAATAAATACCGCGACGAAGGTGGTACCGAATATGAGTATCAACTTTTAACCGGAAAAATTCTGGCTCAGCAGAAGCAGTTTGTCCAAGCCATCGAACACTTTGAAGAGAGTCGTAAACAAGGTGCATCTGATAGAGAGGCCGGTAATAACATTGCCGTGGTGAAAATAATGCAGGCTGATTATTTAGGCGCGACGGACATTTTATATGACCTATATCTTTCGAATCCGAATGATCAAAGAGTGAGCTCTAACTTGATTCTTTCTTCAGTTAAATCTCAAAGGCCAGATATCGCACTCGAGGTTTTGAAACATTCAAATAGTGATGAACAAGCGCGTAAGCAACTCAAGGCGCTAATGAGGTCAATATCTAAAAGCGGAGGGAACAAGACCGTGACACAGTCAACAATAGAGATGGAGCAACAGCTTATTGGCTCTCAAGCTAATTCAGGTGGCTTTGTTGCCCCAACATCACGTGTGAGCAAGCTTGATGCTACCAAAGACTTTCAAGCGTCCAAACACAGTGTGGACGGTTCGGTGCTTGATCCTAGAAAACTTAAACCAAACGCAAAGCCTATTTATCGCGTACAAGTTTTGGCAACGTACACTGCGATTCCTTCAGACTTTTTGAATTATTTGAAAACAAACTATGGCTCCGTCTATTCCTATACACATGGGCTGTGGAAGCGTTACTGCATAGGTGATTTCAATGACCTGGATGAAGCCAAGGCGTTTCTCAATAGCATAGATATCAAAGGAGCGTTTGTTGTTGATTACACCAAGAAAAGGTATGTCCGCTTATGAGGTCTTTTAAACGTAAGCAAAAGGGTGCATTGACGGTTGAAGTCGCTATGGGTATTCCAATTTTCCTCGCGATTGTCTTCGGATGGGTTGAGATCTGTATTTTGACGTTTTCAATGAGTATGACTGACCACGCATTAACGACGGCAGTGATGCGAACCAAAAAAGCGGGTGACTCAAGTAGTAGCCAATCCATTAACTACGGGCAAATGATCAAAGATGAGTTGAACAAAGCCGGTGGAGCGTTATGGAGTAACGTCGTTAAAGAGGGCAGCGTCATCATTCATGTGAACTATTTCCGAGACTACGAAGGTTTTCTGAAATGCACTGACGCCTATGCCTCTGCAGACAAGTGCCCGGATAAGAAAGATGAACCAGAAGACATGGCACTTGCAGTTTACGCATTGGAATACACCTACGATCCCATTGTGTCTATCTGGTTCCCTGATATGCCAATAAAGCGTGAAGTTATTACGATCCAAGAGTATGAAAGATGCTCTTTCAAAATTGGTCAGGGGGCAGGTTGTGCAAGTTAAACAAAAAGGATCGTTTGCGGTTGAACTGGCGATGGTGCTTGTCTTTGCTTCTGGCATTTTCTTAGTTGTAGTGAACCACATGCTAGCGATTAACAAGAAAGGCCAATTGGACAGAGCCACATACTCAATGACCACGATTTTCGCAGAGCGTAAGCAGTTATTTAACGCCAACATGGACATTTGCGCAGGTGATTGCAGGAAAACAGAACACAACGCCTTTGCAATTGCGTCGGCTTCGATGAAGCGGATGATTCCGAACTTTGACAAAACCAAATTCGGAATGCGCATTGATGAGATAAGGCTCGAAGAAACTGCGGTTTCTGGAGGTAAAGTGAACTACCGAAGGGTTCAAAAGACGTTAACCAAAGGAAATATACAAGGTTGTGATTTTCCTGACATGAGCGATATCACCAAACAAAAAGCGATTGAAATGCTTCCCGTCACTTCTCGAGGGCGCAGGCTACCCATGTATCAGGTTTCATTGTGCTACGAGATCCCAACAAACTTGATTGGTATTGCGAACGGTGAGGTTTTCCGTCTTGTGAGCTCTTCTTATTCATTTGCGAGGGTTTAAGGTGCGTTCAATAAAAAGAAATAAGGGAGTAGCGGGTATTCTGTTCGTCGGCCTGTTACCAATGATGGTTATTTTTATGGCGTTTTCGATGCAGATGTCGCAACAGATGCTTGCGCATACCAGATTACTGGAAGCGGCAGAGGTAGCGAGCCTAGCGCTTATCGCAAGCCCTAGAGAGGATGAAGAGAACAACGTTAAGTATGCACGCTACTTAGTTGATCGTTATGTTGTCGATAATACAGATGATGTCGATGTAGCGGTGTATACCAGTAAATGTGAGTACAAAGATGGTTGTGTACAAGCAAGTGGTGAGCTTGCACCGTTCAGCGACTTTGTGGTGAGTGCGACGGCCAAATACACGTCTTGGATTGCATACGAAGACGTAAATTTAAAGCCTGAATTTTCAGTCAGTGGCCGAGCTGTGACGCGCAAATATCTTCCTCAGCCAGTAGACGTCTACTTTATTGGTGACTTCAGTGGATCTATGGGCAACTCGTGGAAGAACGGCAAAATGAAGTTAGATGTCGTGAAAGAAACCATTAAGCGAGTCGTTGACGACATTGAAGAGTTTAATACCGAAGAAAAAAGCAGAGTCGCCTTGCTTGGGTACAACCCTCTTCATGTGAAACAAGACGATGAGATAGTGAGGCTTAACGCTTATGGCTATCGGGGCGCCTGGAGAAAGAAATACGCTTATGACTACGCTCGAAACTCTCCCGGGACAACAGTGAGACGAATGTTTGATAAACCAATCTTGTATGACGAGATCATCGAACCATCGTATGGAATGAGTCGATATGAAGTAGAGCGACTTTATAAGCGAAACAATGATTTTGATGATTACTACAAGTTTTACGATATTCCATTGACTGAGGATTATGACAATTTTCGAGCTCAGTTAATGAGCACTCAGTTGAAAGCTGGTGGAGGTACCTCTTCTTGGAATGGAATCATTGCTGCGGCACAAGAAGCCAATAAAGCGACCAACCTTAACCCTGAACAGGTGTTCATTGTGTTATCCGATGGTAGTGACAGCGACGAGACCTATTTACAGAAATTAGTGGATCAGGGGTTATGTAAAAAGCTGCGCTCAACCATTTCAGCGAAACGGAATCGTTTCCAAAGCAATGCGCCAACTGAAGCTGAGAAAACGAAAGTGACAATGGGTGTTATTGGTATTAACTACCGCGTCCAAGCAAGTGATGGTTTTGGAGATTGCTTCGGCAAGAAAAACATTTATCACGCCAAAGATGGTGAAGATGTGTACAAGTATATTTTGAATTTGATTAATGAAGAAACAGGAAAACTTAAGGATTAACATGAGATACCTAGTGATGATTTCTATGATGTTGCTCTCTCCAATGGGCTATGCGAATTGCTTGGGCAATGTCGATGAGTACATAACATCGACCACGTTAGTCTCTTCTCATGTTGTGACGACTCAAGTAACGGGTAAATTATTAGAGCGTGATGAAAGACCGCAGAATGAGCTGCTCAATAAAGAGAGCGAGGTGATCCAAGTCGCGGCTCAAGACGATGTGTGTTTCTATGATAAAGCGACACAATCTCTAGTACTTAATTATCCAATCAACGTGTATCAGTTGGATGAAAGTCATAAACAAGTACTAGAACAATACCTAAGTTTAGTCGGCGATAAATCAAAGATTTTTATTGAAGGCCACGCTGACAGTCTTGGTAGTGAAAGCTACAACAAAGCCCTTTCGTCACGTCGTGCTGGGCAGGTAGCTAGCTACTTAAAGGAAGATCTTCGCCAAGGAACTCGCATCGTTGAATATGCGTATGGCGAAAGCGCACCCATTTGTAAGGTTGCAGACAACAAGGCAACAGGTTGCAATCGACGAGTTGTGATAACAGTTAAGTCGTAATGGGTTTTGTTTTCATTGTCTGTGTTTTTATTCTCTGGGCTGCGGCCTTGAGTGGTGTATAACGATACTCGACTCTACCAAAAGGGAGCCAATATAGGCTCCCTTTTTAGTCTTATTATATCTGTGAATTACTACACCGCTAAGCTACTAAACCATAGGCTCTGCTTGCTCTTGAATTGACTCTGAGGGTGCAAGATATTGGCACAGCTCTTCGTATGGGATAGGGCGTGAGAAGTAGTAGCCTTGCATCAAATCACAACCGCAGTCTTTAAGGATCGCGAAGTGTTCGCTCGATTCTACACCTTCTGCTAACACCACCATTCCGAAGTTCTTACCGATAGCAATAATGTTCTGCACCATAGTCAATGATTGCTGGTCTATCGCAATATTCTCTATGAAGCTTTTATCGATTTTAAGCTCGTCGATAGGCAGTGCTTTCAACATGCTTAACGATGAGTAACCTGTACCGAAGTCGTCCAAAGAGATCTTGATGCGGCTCTCTTTAAGACCCTCAAAAATCGGTTTAACTAACGTGACATCTTCAATGAACAAGCTTTCAGTGATCTCTAGTGTCAAACAGCTTGGTGAGAACTGGTATTTCTCAAGCGTGGATAACAGGTGTTCAGAGAACGATTTATGCGAGAACTGGCGCACCGAGATGTTGATCGATAACCCGATCTCTTGATCGGTCGTTCTATGCAAATGAGCGATTTGCATAATACTTGACTCGATTATAAACGTGCCAAGTTTATGCATTAAGCCAGTGCTCTCCGCGACGGGGATAAACACATCGGGTGGAACAAAACCTAGCTCGTCATCAACCCAGCGCACAAGAGCTTCCACACCATCAATGCTTTCATCTGCTCTCACCAGAGGTTGGAAAGCCATAAACAGTGTCTGTTTCTCGATCGCAATACGCAGCCTCTGTTCAACTTTCATCTTGTAGAGGTGGGCATCTTGCATTGCCGTAGTGAAAATGCTGTATGAGTTTTGCTGCTGTTTGGCTTTGTACATTGAGATGTCGGCAGAGCGAAGCAGGCTATCGAGATCTTTACCATGCTCAGGGAAACGTGCAATTCCGATGCTACAGCCTAATAGGAATTGAGAGTTTTGCACTTCATAGGGTTGAGAAAGTACCTCGATGATACGCTCTGCGAGTCGTTTAATTTCAGACTCACTGGTTATTGGAGTTAAAAACAGAAACTCGTCGCTCGATTCACGTACCAATAGACTCAATCGAGAGCGGAATCGCATTAAACGTAACGCTATTTGTTTAAGAACCTTGTCACCAAAATCATGCCCGTGCGTATCGTTGACGCATTTAAAGTTATCGATATCGATGAACAGCAGTGAGAATTGCTCTGACTCACTTGCCACCCATTTATCGATGTTCTTACGCATGTATAAACGGTTTGGCAGCGTAGTGAGAGGGTCGTGGTTCGCTTGGTAGATAAGTTGGCTGCGAGTGCGCTGCTCATTCTTCGCAATAGACTTAACCAAAATGTAGAAACCACACTGGATCAAAATAAAAATAATGAAAAGAATGCCAAATTCTTCGATAAAGACGGTATCGACGTGTGCGAGGTCGGTACGACCAACGACCCAAAGTTTATAATCCGGCAGGTACTTAGCGCTCAGGAGAGAGTGGAATTTATTATCACTGACAACAAATGAGTAGGTCTCTTTTCCCGTTTTCGCTTCTTGTACAGTAGCGCTGACTTGCTCTGAAAAGTTAACGCTCACGCGCTGAAGGAGGTCGCTGTCTACTGGTTTTAGGTAAGCATCAAGAGACTCGATGTCACTAGAAAAGAACTGACGGTACTTATCTTGTCGTAACAAGGTCAGTGTGTTGTAACTGCCAGCATGCGCGTTGTTTTCAAATACTATGGTGCTATCTAAACGTAATCCCGCGGTCATCACGGCATCAATGCTATTACCATCCACTGAAATCGATTTTCTTAACGGAATCACTAGGCTATCTAGGGACTTTTGAAAATAGGTTCGCCCTAAAACCATCCTGTCACTTGAAAGCGCTTCTAGAAAGGAGTCTCGAGTTTGTGGAAGCTCAAGTAAGTTGTCTTGGTCTGCCAGTTTGAGGTTTGAGCTAACAGATAAGTAATCGCCCTGTGTGTTAAGCAGGCCAAATGCAGCAATCGCTGGATGAGTCTCAAGCAACTTATCTAATATTGGACGAATCTGAATAGCGGCGGTACGAGTGAAGTCAGACTGTTGGGCCAATTGGTGTCCAACGACTTCTAGGAGTGCCTCTTGGCTTGTGAGCAGTGAACTAACTGAGCTAGAAAACAGCTCTACTTGGATATGCTGCTGCTCAATGAAGTCTTCTCTATTGGCTTGCCACTTTGTTACACCTAGCACAGTGAAAAGTATCAAGGTGAGCAGTACGACTAGAGCGTACAGCGACCAGATATTTTTCTTAAATAGAGCCATGGAATGCCTTTTTTGGTTACGACTTTGAACAGAGTGCACGAGACAAACTATTGAGCGCCAATATGATGTATTAAGTTTGTAAGACACATCGATAATGACTAATGATTAAATAGTGTAACGACTAGGTATCGGGATTCTTGAGTAAAAAATTAACATTCATATCAACAATAATGATTAGTGTTTGATTAATCGAAGTTTATTGTTGGTGCATTACTGGGAGTTTAGCCGAGAGCCGTTACGATATAATAACAAAGAGCTTACCCATGTTAGGAGTAAGCTCATTATGCATGCGAAGTATATTCTAATAGTGGCAGTAAGCGAAGTTGAATTACTGGTTAGTTACCGCGATAGGCAGGTTTTCGTTAGCGCCCCATTCTGTCCATGAGCCATCGTAAACTCCCATTTCGCCCGAGTATCCCGCCAATTTAGCGGCTAACAAAATGATGCAGGCAGTCACACCTGAACCACAGCTAAAGAACATCGGTTGAGTTGGTGTTAAGTCCAACGTAGAAAAGATCTCTACAAGCTCGCTCTGAGGTTTCAACTTACCGTTATTCAGCACTTGTGCGAATGGTAGACAAACTGAGTTTGGAATATGCCCGCTGCGTAATCCAGCTCTTGGCTCAGGCACTTCAGAATCAAAACGAGCTTGAGATCGTGCATCCAGAATATTGGCACTCTTGCTCTCTGAATAGCTTAGGACTTGCTTTGCATCCACAAAGTAGTTGTCTTGAATATTGCCTTCGAAATTGCCTGGTGTTACTTCAGCTCTGTACGAGGTGTCTGTTGCGTAACCCGCTTCAATCCATGCAGGTAAGCCACCATCTAAGATGTAAACATCCTGATGTCCCATTGCCATAAACATCCACCAAGCGCGAGGCGAAGCGAAAGTACCCGAGTTATCGTAAACCACAATGGTGCTGTCTTGGTTGATACCAATTTCACGTGCACGAGTGTTGAAGTGTTTTTCAGAAGGGAACATGTGAGGAAGTAGGGTATGTTTGTTGCTGAAGTCTTTGTCGTAGTCAAAACGAATTGCTCCAGGAATCATTTGCCCTTTGATCTTTTCAGACTCACTTGGAATTTGAAATTCGATACTGGCGTCTAGGAGGATGATGTTGTCTTGCTCTAGCAAACGTTGTTGAAGTTGTTCTGGTGAAATGAGTGGCTGATTCATTCTTATTGTATCCATTCTTGTTGTAGTTATAGCTGTTGTTATATCGACGGCTAAGGTGCAGCTCTACAGTGGATGAACTGATAGCTGCTTTGTCCGGTTATTTGATTGCTTAATGTATCAAGCGAGACCACAGAATCAATAGGGCAGTCTGTGGTCGGCGCAATGGATACGCGAAATACACTGTTGTCTTGAGTTTGAACAGTAAGATAGCGTCTGTGGCCATCTAATGACTGAGTGAGTGTATTCGAAATCACTTTGGCTTCAATACGTTGCCCTGTCTGTGACGTTAACGGGAAATGGGTAAGGGCAACTAATACGCCGACACCACACATTAAAATAAGTAGACCTATTTTTAACTGTTTCATGAGAGTAAGTCTTTGAAGGTTATCTTGAAAATATAAGTTAGATTCGAAGTAAAGTGAATGAACGCCTATCAGATAATTTTCAGTGTTATTGGTTTGAAACGATCAAAAAAGTGAGCATTGCTGCTCACTTTTAGTTGCTGATATTCGAAGCTAAACTTTCATTACCACACGATCTGAGAGTTGCTGCTCGATACTACTTTTTGTAGAGGTGGCTGCCCATCGTAAAACCAAATCTCAACAAGAAGTGAATCGTGGTTGACTGGGCTCGAGAAGTTAGAGGCGAACACACCATTGTTTAATGATCCTGCAATCACTTTGCTTGAGTAGTCTGGTTTCAATGTCGAGTCGTCACGAGCACTAAAACGGCTATACACGGTAACAAATGAACGGTCTGTTGAAATACTACTGATGTCGATGTCGATATCAAACTGCTCCACAGAGCTGTAATCAAAACCATCGGGTACCACTAAATCACTCATAGTGTAAGTTGGTTCCGCTGCTGCACTGGCTACTGGAGACGGTGATGGCGTCGCAGTTACTGGCGTTGCAGGTGTCGCCGGTGATGATGGTGAAGGAGAAGCCGTGCTGCCACCACCGCCACCTCCGCCCCCACCACAACCTGCAAGTAGGAGTGGGGCTGTAGCTAAAACTACGGTCATTGTTTTCTTCATGTTCCAAGAGCTTTGTGCAGACATATTATTTTCCTTAGAGAGGTTGCTTCTCAACTCAACGTTATGATGTTCGCGATTATGTTTATCTTTGATACTCATGACGTCTCTCCTTATGGCTCGTAACATTGGTTGTCTGCTGGTGATGCGAACCAAGTCTGGTTATTTTCACCGCTTGATTCTGCCCATTGCTTAAACTCTGGGTAAGCAGTTACGATATCCACGTACTCTTGCGGCCATTCCCATTCTTCTGTTGATGTGATGATGAGAGCCCAAGGGTGGTTTTCTGCTGTTTTGAAATATTTGCCTGTTGCTGGGTCGCTATCGTCAACACCGATTCCAGAATCAAATAGGTTCACTGTGTCAAATGCCTCGGTCGGTGCTTGGTCTGGTAGGTGTACCTCCCAGCTACGTCCCGGATGCATCGGAAGGTTTTCACCGTGATAGTACCCTGGCGTTGCGAAGATGAACGGGTCATAAGGCATATCAGTCCAACTTGCAGTGCTCACACCATCACCCGCTAAGGTGATACCAACTTGGAAAGAGAACTGTTCGTCTTCTTTACATCCATTGCTGGTGCGGTAGAAGTTACAAGCGGTAGTGATTTTCTCAGTTAAGTCGTTTGCAATGACAAATATTGCTTCGCTACGTCCTTCTTCTAGATCTAGATCTGTGAATACCCCGTTGTGTTTCATGTAAGAGTTACCACTACTCACTAAACTTGGATCTAGGTTTGGAAGTCGAACTGCGAAACCGTTTCTGTATGAAGCACCTACAGCAGCCAGGCGTCCATCAATGGTTGATTTAACTACTTTTCCATCTTTAAGGATTTCCGTGATGCGATAGAATAGGACTGCGTCATTCATATCGTAATCGGCTTTGTACGGCCAGTTATCTTCGTAGGCGAGTGTTGCGTAGCCAGAAGCACTTGGGAAGTAGCGAGCTGTCGCACCATCATTTAATACGTCAACTTGAATATCGACCACCTCACCAGATGTTGAACCGCCAAAGTAGCTCAAGTTGGTCTGCTGACTGAATCTAAAGCGTGCCCATGTCGTGCCAGACAGTGCGTCAATGTCCACGTTTAGGAACAACTCATTTTCACCTGCATCAAGTAGGTAATCGGTAAACACTTGTTCATTTGCGCCATCGAAACTGCCGTCTTGGTTCCAGTCTATCCAAGCAGAAAGGTAACCCGTTGTTGAAGCTTCAATAACGACTTTTGAGTCCAATCCGGCTTCAAGTCCGGTAACAAAACCGATACCACCGTTAACCCATTCGTCGTCAATACCTACGCTCTCATCAGATTGTGGAGTTACGTAGCCGTCTAGGTCAGCATCTGGCGCATCAGTACCTAGCCACGTAATGCCATCAAGCTCATGTCGAGGACCGTTACTTGCCAGTAGAGTTAGATAACTGTCTGGTGCATCACCAAAGTCGATGTTTGAATCTTCATCAACAACAGGGGCGTTGGCACAGCGTGCACCATCATTTTGACCAGAAGCAGGGCCATTCGAAACAAATTCAACGGCTGGAACAATACCTGCCGCGATATTGGCAGCGTTGTCTGGAGAAAGGTTGATACGATAAATTTTACCGTCTTGGTTACGAGACACATAGTAGTAGCCATTGACATCAAAATAGCCAGCACCGAACGTACCCAACTCGCCGGTGTCGCCGATGTAGGTTTCGGCACCAGTTGTAGGGTTGAAGCTGTATAAGCCACCAGAGTTATTATCGATACCATATAGAGAGCCATCACTTGGATGGAAAGCGAAATCAGTCAATTTCACCGTTGCTGGGCTGCCTGCGATTTTGTTGACCGTTACGGTTGCATTTGGATCAGAATCTAAAGGTGATAGATCAACAGTGAAAAGCCCTTTACCAGTTCGGTATAGGTAGTAAACATGGTCGTAGACGTCACCCACATAGAAAGTGTGGTCAGTTGGCAGTCCATTTGTGTTGATAACTTCTGCTTGGAAGTCCTTGCCTAGGCGCACCAAACGTTTGTTGGTGGTGTCATAGCCATATATGTATCTGTCTTCGAAATCAAAACCAACACCGTTGATATTAGCGTTCATCCCCGTGTCGTCTTCTAGTAGGGTCGTAGAACCAGTCACTAGGTTCACGCCCCAAACTTGCACAGGGGTGGATTGAAAAAGGTATGCCTTACTCGGGCAGGTATCAAATGGGGCTGCATTGGCGACTAGAGGCGCACTTAATAGCAAACTTAACGTTGTAATTCTCATATCTACATCCTTGTGATGGAAGGTATAGATACTTAATCAAGTAATGTGCCATTTTTAAGTTGTTGATTCTTATGTTTTTATTTTATTGGTTGCTCAGTGTGCTCAATATTCTCAAAATGAGAATTCAAATGAAACTGATTACTCATGAAGTGTTTCAATTTGAAATCAGGAATGTTTGGACTCAAGTTCAAATAGAAAAAAGCCCCGACAGTGGTCAGGGCTTGAGGAGTTATAAAATAGCTATCTTACTTGTGGTGGGCTTAACCACATACCGAACAACTTGGCATCTTCATTAAGTTCATTTCACGCCAACTGTGCGACATAGCGTCGAGAATCAGAAGCTTACCTTGCTTTGGTTGTCCAAACTTAGCGATAACTTTGATCGCTTCCAAAGCTTGAGCTGCGCCCACCATACCGACAACAGGAGCCATTACACCAGCTTCGACACAGCTAAGTGCAGCGTTGCCGAACAAAGCGCTCAAGCACTGGTAGCAAGGTGCATTGTCATCTTGATAAGTGAATACGCTAATCTGACCTTCCATGCGAATAGCAGCACCAGAAACTAAAGGCGTTTTAGATGCGTAGCACAAGCGGTTAAGTTGATTACGCGTTTCCACGTTATCGCTGGCATCAAGCACCAATGAGTGAGCTTCGATTAGCTTCGTCAGTGTTTCGTCATCGAGCCTATGACCGACAGTCTCTACCTTTAGGTGAGGGTTTAACACCTGCAAGGATTCTGCGGCTGAAACGACTTTCTTCTTACCAATATCAGCATCGGTGTGAAGCACTTGTCGTTGCAAGTTTGAAAGCTCAACAATATCATCGTCGATCAATGTCAGCTTACCAATGCCTGCAGTCGCAAGGTATTGAGCAGAGGCGCAGCCTAAGCCACCTGCACCTAACACCAAAATCGAGCTCTGTTTCAGCGCTTCTTGACCCTCAAAATCAAACTGCTTGAGAATGATCTGGCGGTTATAGCGAAGCATTTCCGCATCAGACAAAATTTCCATCAGCAAGCCTCGTTAGTAAAGCGTCGAGTTAAACAGTTGAATCTGAACCGTTTCACCGACTTCAACACGACCACGTTCGCGCTCTAGTACCACAAAGCAGTTTGCTAAGCTCATTGAGCGGAAAGCGCCAGAGCTTTGGTTACCTGTTGTTTCTACGACAAATTGACCGTTTTCAATCGAGTAGATACCACGTTGGTAATCAGTACGGCCAGGGCCTTTTTTGAATGCAGACTTAGTCGTTGCAGGAATAGATTCTGGCGCTGTCCACGCAGTATGACCGGCAAGTTTCGCCAGCATAGGTTGAACTAACACGTACATCGTAATCATTGCAGACACTGGGTTACCCGGTAGGCCACAGAACCAAGCGTTGTCTAACTCACCGAATGCGAATGGTTTACCTGGTTTGATTGCTAGTTTCCAAAAGCCGATTTCGCCAAGCTCTTCGAGAATGTCTTTGGTGTAATCCGCTTCGCCGACACTTACGCCACCAGAAGTGACAACTACGTCTGCCAATTCTTGCGCTTTTACAAAGGTTTCTTTAAGTGTTGTAGGGCAATCAGGGATAATACCTAGGTCAATTGCTTCGCAACCAAATGCTTCAATCAGTGGTTTGATACCGTAGCGGTTGCTGTCGTAGATCTGACCATCTTCAAGAGGCTGACCTAGCGGTTTTAGCTCATCGCCAGTAGAGAAGAAAGCGACTTTCGGTTTGTGTGCAACAATCACATGGCTCACACCAAGTGAAGCGATCATTGGAATGTCACGAGGCGTTAAACGTTCACCGCGGCTAAGAACGATGTCACCTTGCTTAATGTCGTCACCCGTAGGGCGAATGTTATTATTCAGCTTGATGTCGTCTTGCTGAATTTCAATACCTGCATCGGTTTCACGAGTATTTTCTTGCATGATGACTGCATCACAACCTTCCGGGATTTTAGCGCCAGTCATAATGCGCACGCAGGTGTTTGCTGGCCATTCGCCTTCAAACGGCTGACCCGCAAAAGACTTACCCGCCAATGGCAGTACTTTACCATTCTCTAGGTCTGCTAAACGTAGTGCGTAACCATCCATTGCTGAGTTATCAAAAGGAGGTACAAAAATAGGGGAGAGTATGTCTTCAGCAAGAACGTAGCCCAAAGCATCTGCCAATGGCAGAGTTAGAGTCGTTTGAATAGGTTTGATTGGTGACAGCAGCTTATCTAGTGCTTCTTCAATTGGCATTAAGCCCGGAGCGTCGCAACAGCCCATAATTGAAATCCTTTGATCGTTATTGTTTTGATTTTTGTGGTTGGCAATGGTGGTTCAATAATGATTAAAACACGCTTTTCGTCAACGAAATTGAAGCCACTTTAGCACAGTTTAGCCCCCGTAAATAATGACCTCCCTTAAAATATGGGTGTATTTATTCAAAATTCCGAGTATCCTTGTTTGCCATCCAGAAGGGGTAACAAAAGAGGAAGTTCAATGTCAGGTCTTAGCGAATCAGCGAAGTTGGTTAAAGATGCGCTAGCAAGCCGCGGTTTAGAGACGCCAATGAGTCCTAACCAGGTTAGCCGAGAAGAGAAAAAGGAACGAATCGAGCACCATATGCGTGAGATTCTCACTCTACTCGAACTTGATCTTACGGATGATAGCCTGGAAGAAACACCACACCGCATTGCTAAAATGTATGTGGATGAGATTTTCTCTGGTTTAGATTACGCAAATTTCCCTAAAATTACCGTGATTGAAAACAAGATGGGCGTTCGTGAGATGGTACGTGTAAAAGACATTACCGTGACCAGTACTTGTGAGCACCACTTAGTGACGATTGATGGTAAGACTGCAGTCGCTTACATCCCTCGTGGTAAAATCATTGGTCTGTCTAAGATCAATCGTATCGTGCGCTTCTTTGCACAGCGTCCACAAGTTCAAGAGCGTATGACTCAGCAGATCCTTGTGGCTTTGCAAACCTTGCTTGAAACAGAAGATGTTGCAGTAACCATGGATGCAGTTCACTATTGTGTTAAATCGCGCGGTGTAATGGATGCAACCAGCGAAACCACGACCACAGCACTGGGTGGTATTTTCAAATCTAACCCAGCAACGCGTCACGAGTTTTTGCACGGCCTGCGTTAATCGCCTGTGATGTGATAAGCGCGATTTAGTCTCAATAAATCGGCAACCAAAATTCTAAGCCTCGCACTCAGCGGGGCTTTTTTGTGCCTGTAATAAAGTGAATTGCAATGACTACGAATGTTGTCATTACCGAGAGTGGAGAATAAACGAGTAGGAGACCTGCTTGTCTGCGCAGTTTTCTGACTTTGTATGAGATCCCCGACTCAGTCGTTCCTCCTTCTCGGGGATGACGGAGGATAATAAGGGATTTGACTCAAGTGTATGTTGAGGGTGACGGAGAATTTCGACGAGTTTATCCAGATAAATCTTGAGAACAGTGGTGAAAGTGCCTTTGTGAAACGCACTCAATACGTTTGAGCACATAACCCCGTCATTCCCTATAACGAGGAACGAGCATAGTAGGGAATCTATTTTTGTATCTATGGTTCGGTATGAGATCCCCGACTCAGTAGTTCCTCCTTCTCGGGGATGACGGAGAATATTGGGGGATTTGACTCAAGAGTATGTTGAGGGTGACGGAAAACTTCGACGAGTTAATTCAGGTGAATCTTTAGAATACTGGCGAAAGTGTCTTCGTGAAACGCACTCAAGAAGTTTTGAGCACATAACCCCGTCATTCCCTATAGCGAGGGACGAGCGTAATAGGGAATCTCATGCTCAGAGGTCATAGTGGGAAAAATGGTTGGGAATAGATGCGCTCTACACAGTGCAAAGCGCAAATTTGATTTTAGCTGGTGGAGTGCTTATGACAGGTTAAACAAACGCTTTAAGCTATGAATGAAACCAGACGGCTTATTCTCTGCTTGGTAGATGTTCAAGCCATCGTAAAAACTTGCCATGAACTCAACACGGATTTCATCATCTGTGCTTCTTGATAAGCGAGACAGTAGCTTGGCGGTCGCTGCTGCGTGATCATTGGCTAGGCTGTAATCCATACCTAGTCGACCTTGAATGAACAACCATAAATGCGTCACTAACTTTAACTGCTGAGAGTTCGAGTTTTGAAACTTGTCGCCATGCTCACTGCCTACCGTATTGTCGAAGACACTTTGCATCGCTTCACTAGCGTTTTTATTACTCTCAAAACGATAGCTGGCATCGATATGTTCTTTGGTCAGTAGACCAAGTAGTGTCTGACGTGCTGAATTATCGGGTTTATTCTCACAAGCGTGTTTAAACAGAGCGTGGTTTTCGTCAATAAAAGACGAGAGCTCTTTCTCGAAACCTGTCGCAATCGCCGTTACCGAATCTAACCCAGACTCCTTCAAACAAACGTGAAGTCTGGTTTTAGCTTGTTGGTTGGCTTCAAGCTTTTGCTGATTACTGGTTGGAAGCTCAGTCATTACTCTGTAGCTCTTCCCACGTAACTTCTGCTGATTGTGTGTCGCTATTCACGAATGCAGAGTTACCTGTCAGCATAACTGAAAGATCCATCGTACGTTGTGTCATTGCGGCCAACTGCTCGATGCCATCATTATCTAGGCGAACGATTTGAGCTTTTAGGTAACCGAATTTACCTTTGTTCTGCTCCCACCATACGTTTGATTTAGTGTTGAAGCTGAACACACGAACAGACTTTGATAGGCGAGTGGCTTTCTTTACACGTTCTGCGTCAGGTTCGCCCACATCGATCCATTCTAGGATCTGGTCATCTAAAGACTTCTGCCACAAATCAGGCTCTTCGATAGTCGACAACCCTTTAGTAAATTGAAGCTCCGGTGAAGCATTGATACAAAAAGCCATGATACGAGCCATCATACGCTGTTCTGTTTCAGAAGGATGCTGTGCAATCGTTAGATTAAAAGAGTCGTAATAGTCGCGGTTCATATCAGTTAAAGAGATACGAAACTTGTAGATTGTCGGTTTAAGAGCCATTGGTGCGGTGTCTTAGGTAAAAATAGTGAAGGGGAATCTTACCTTAAATCTCTGAATAGCGGGTAAAAAAATAGCCAGCAGAGGCTGGCTATTTTTAGAAAGCTTTAAAATACTAAATTAAAGTACTTTGATGCTGTCAGCTTGTGGGCCTTTTTGACCTTGAGATACTACGAACTCAACTTTTTGGCCTTCAGCAAGAGTTTTGAAACCTTCGCCAGTGATTGCAGAGAAGTGTGCGAATACGTCTGGACCGTTTTCTTGTTGAATGAAACCGAAGCCTTTAGTTTCGTTGAACCATTTTACTGTACCAGTAACTGTGTTAGACATGATGTTATCCCTAAAATTAATTTTTATAGTGAGCCAATTGTGGCACTGATAGCGTGGAAAAGTTTATTGCTATTGCGTACAACACAACGGGGTTACTAGTAATCCAACGAAATGTTTATATACAAAGAACTTTCTTTCTAGCCGGAATCGAGTCTAAATCAAATCAGGGGATAGTCAATCGAATACATAGGGAAAGGTTGCAGAAACTTGGGGGTAGTCAAACTTTGCATTCCTTAAATATCATGTAGTTACAGTTGTATGGTGATTTCTTGTCGTTTTTGTGAAAAACATAGGTATGTTTGATGACAAAATTAGAGTCGTTGCACGGTTTTGGTACGTTCTGCTTTGAGACAAGAAAGCCGTTAAACTGCTTTGAACCACAATATTTAACGGCTTTATTTATAAAATCATTGTCGAATATTGTCTTCTCGTATAGGAGCTATTCTTACTTTTTCAGTCGATAAAGATTGCCGTTGTCAGTGCTAAAATAAATGTCACCGTTTGGTGAGGTTTCGATGTCTCTTATTCGTTCACCTAACTCTTCTAGTAGGCGCTCTTCTTTTATTGCCTCACCTTGTTCATTGACCGTTACCACATTGATATGAGTAAGCTTAAGTGCCCCCGCTAACAGTTTCCCTTTGAGTTCAGGAAACTTATTCCCTTGATAACCCACTAAGCTGCCAGGTGCAATTGAGGGGATGTAGACCTTTTTAGGCGCTTCGATGCCTTCTTTGGTTTCCGAATCACCAACGCTGATAGGGCCCCAATACTCTTTACCATGTGATGTGACAGGCCACCCGTAGTTGGCTCCTGCTTTTATTAGGTTAATTTCATCACCGCCACGAGGGCCGTGCTCAATAGACCAAAGCTTTTGACTTGGGAAATCATAGAAAAGTCCTTGTGGGTTGCGGTGACCGAAACTCCAAATCTCGTCGAGAACCTTGTCGTTATTTACAAATGGGTTATCGCTTGGTGTGCTCCCGTCAGCATTTAGCCGCAATATCGAACCAGCATGGGTTAGGGTGTTTTGACCGTTGTCTCGGTCACCACGGTCGCCAATGGAAAAGTACAGGTGACTATCGTCAAAGGTAATGCGGCTCCCAAAGTGACGACCTGTGTCAGTTCTCGACTTGGAAACAAACACATCTTGCCAATTGGACACTTCATTGCCTTTATATGTAGCAGAAGCGAGTGTGGTTACGCCTTCGCCATCGACGTCTTTACTGTAGGTAACATAGAACTTATCTTCTTCGAAAGGTGATAGCGTGATATCCAACAGACCACCTTGTCCTTTTGCCCATATATTAGGGAGCCTGAACAGCGTGCTCTGGTCACCCGTTTTTAAATCAACGTGTTTAATAACGCCTGCTTTTTCTGTGAGAAGCATAGAGTCGTCATCGACATAAGCTAGACCCCATGGGATTACGAGCCCATCGGTGATCTTCTCAGCTTGCCAAGCAAAGGCCGCCGTTGAGGCAAGGGGACCAGACACAATAAGTGCCAAAACAGAGGAGAGAATGCGGTGATAAGTGTTCATTGAAATCCCTTCATTATTACGATCTAGTCTTAGTCTAGCGTGTGTCAGCGACAGGCGGAAAGTTAAGGAGTGTGAAAAGTGACTATTCACATATTTAGTTCAGCCGGTATTGTATGATTATACAAGCTCACGTATGTTTACCTTGCCATACTCTAATTGATCCTTTCGGAGCACCATGAATACCACACCTGCAACATTCTCTCTATTTTTTACACCTCAATGTTGTTTGGTTGATATTCCAAGCCTTTTAACTACGTGTACCACATCATGAGCCGTCGATTTGATTTTAAGTCGATCTTACTGGCGTGTTTGGTCATCAGTATCGGCCAACTCAGTATGGGTTTGGTGTTTCCGTCTTTACCTTGGATCGCGAAGGATTTTGATGTCTCGCTAGAGCAAGCTCAGCTTCTGGTGAGTGTGTATTTGTTGGGGTTTGGTCCATCTCAGTTTATTTATGGCCCTATTTCCGATGCTCTTGGGCGGAAGAAGGTACTGTTAAGCGGTTTGTTGATTGCGATGCTGGGCCTGTTGATGATCATCTTCTTCAGCCATTCATTTACCAGTATGGTACTGGGTCGATTCCTGCAAGGTTTAGGAACAGGTTGTTGTGCGGTGCTTGCTCGCGCTTCCACACGAGATAGATTCAGCGGATCTGACTTACCATTGGCTATGTCCTATATCGCCATGGTAGCGTCTATTACTCCCCTGATTGCGCCTGTTATCGGTGGGTTTATCAACTTCCACTTTGGCTGGAGTATGGTATTCATCTCGCTACTTGGGTATGTCTCATTGGCTTGGGGGGTATTGGCGTTCAAATTCAAAGAAACCGTCACTCAATTCTCAGCGATTCCCTCACCGAAGAAAATGGCGTTGCAATACAAAGAGCTACTCACTTCTCGCTACTTTATGAGCTTTGCGAGCATTGGCTGGCTTAATTTTAGTTTGATGATCACCACTGTGTCGGTGATGCCATTTATCATGCAGAACCAGATCGGTATGACTTCCGACGAATACGCGATGTGGGCGGTGATACCTGCATTGGGGATGCTAGGTGGTACCAGCTTGTGTAACCGTATCCGCCCAATATTAGGCAATAAGAAAACACTGTTATGTACGCCTGTGCTACACATCTCAGCTGCGTTGTGGCTTTTCTTTTGCCCACTTGAGCCTTTATATCTAATGATTGGTCAGTTTTTAATGATACTCGGTAATGGTATTGCGCTGCCTTGTGCTCAAGCTTTGGTGATGCTGCCTTACAAGAAGAATGCAGGCGCGGCGGCTGCGATGTCGGGCGGTGGTCAAATGGTTGTGTCTTCGATTGTCAGTATGGGGCTGGTTAAGCTTGGCCTAGGAGAGGCGTGGCATTTATCACTGGTCATTGCGTTATTCACTGTGATTACGTTGTTTAATATCCTTCGAGGTTTTAGTAGCCAAGAAGCCAGAGACGCACAGCTTAGCTAGTCAAATTAGCTAGCGAACTCAAATTAAAAAGGCCATTGAAGTGATGAATTTCAATGGCCTTTTTAATGTTCAGCGTTTTGGTTTAACTTGCCAGAATATTGGCTATTCGCAGACCACGGCGACTTTCTCGCTTGCGGCTGTTTTGGCTGGAACCGGGTGGTCGATCAGTCTGATCGGGGACTCATACAGTGCAGACAGTGCTTGTTCATCAAGTAACTTATCGGCGCTGCCTTCAAAGGCAATCTGACCTTTCTTCAGAGCAACGATGTGTGTCGCGTATCGGAGCGCAAGGTTCAAGTCGTGCAGAATCACGATAACACCAACGTCTTCTTTTTTGTTCAGTTCAGACAGTAAACCCATCAGTTGGAATTGGTGATGAACATCCAGTGCTGATGTTGGCTCGTCGAGGATCAATACCGGAGACTGTTGTGCAAGCAACATCGATACCCACGCACGCTGGCGTTCACCGCCGGATAAATCGTCTGCTAACGCCTGTGAAAACTGAGCAACGCCTGTTCTCTCCATTGCTTGTTGGATGATGGATTTGTCTTCAGAGTTCCAACGACCTAACGCGCCTCGCCAAGGAAAACGGCCTAAGCGAACCAATTCTTCTACCGTTAAGCCTGCAGAAGCTGGGAGCTTTTGCGGCAAATACGCAATTTTCTTAGCTAAGTCTTTGCTTTTTAATGAAGAAAGAGATGCATTGTCTAATTCAACAGTGCCGTAGTCTGGTGACATCTGTCCTGAAAGCAAGTTAACCAATGTTGATTTACCAGAGCCATTGTGACCAAGAACCACGGTAAGCTCATTCGTCGGGATGGAAAGCTCGTCAATTGAGAGAATGGTTCGCTCATCACGAACGATTTTGATGTTTGAAAGCTGAAACATGTCAGTCCTGTGCTAGACCAATAAAGTTGTTCAATAAAAGTCGCTTTACTGGTCTCTAAAAATAGAGGGTGATATTACGCAGTTTTTTTATTGTCAGGGTGCCTAGGGCAATCGTCACAATACTTCCTAGAATCGCATTTGTAGACTAGGCAACAGCTCACTCTAATCAGTTTAAGCAATCCTGAATCGGCATCGACCTTGAGGCTATCTAAGTGACTTTCAGGCAGTTGGCATGCGTCTAACCAAAGCTTAGCTTGTGCAGTGATGTAGTCGTTGGTCAGGCTTGGTTCATGTTGCTGCAATTTGATCAGACTGCCTAACAGTAGATCTGCCAATAAATGGTTAGTAAAACCAGGGCGGATGCGTGTCCATTCACTTATCTGGCTGCGATAAAACTCAGTAAGTGCAAGTATGGCTTCGCCCGCTTTAGGTATCAATTCCTCAGGTGAGCCGTGTTGATGATCACCATTAAAGAAGCGATATCCTGTGACGAACTCTTTGTACCTAAACTGACCGATATTCTTAATATCAGGCAGGGAGTGAAGGCCGTAGATAGAAACGAAGGTCACATAGATGGGTTGCCAGCAGACGAGATCCCAAGTTCGGGTCAACCAATAAGCTTTACCTGCTTCTGTGTGATTTTCCGCTAATCCATCGTAAACACGTTTGATCTCGATATGGCTCTTATCGTTTGTCATTGCGATGCTTTTGCTGCTCAGAGAGCCATAACTTCCGCTTAGATAAGGCGTTATTTGTTTTGAGTAAGCGAAGATTTTCTGGTGCAGGGAGGGGGCTCTGCGACGAGTGGCAATATTGTGCAGCTGGGAAAGCATTTTAAACCATTAAATGATAATCAGTTGCGTTATCATAGCGAACCTCATTGACGATAACCATACAAAATGGTGCATCTCTTCAGAGAACTCTTGGCTTAAAAAATTTATAAATTGAATGCGCCTTGGCCATTATTAAGTGATAAAAGTCGCTTTAAATGTTAAAAAGTATTCCTGTATAGACTTAATTGTTACCACTATCGAGATTATAAAAGCGTGACTATGAACACTCCTGCATTTGACCGTATCAGCCGCGTATTGGCTTATATCCATGCGAACCTTAGCTCTGCACTATCGCTAGAAGATATTGCGAAACAGAGCTGTTGGTCTCGCTGGCAGCTGCAAAGAGTGTTTCAAGCTGAAACGGGACTGACCGTGGCAAACTACGTGAGGGAGCTAAAGCTAAGTCAAGCGGCTGAAGAACTGTTGGACAGCAAAAAGCGAGTGATCGATATCGCACTTGAACTCGGATTCAATTCAGAAATTAGCTTTAGTCGTTCTTTTAAGCAGATGTTTGGCTCCAGCCCCAGTCAGTATAGAAAAGCGGGCAAAAGAGCAGGGCTTAGAAAACCGATACAAGTATCTGAAACGGTAAGCGCTGCTGATAACGGTCCACTCAGTTTTGTTGAGGTACGCATTGATGAAAGAGAGTCATTCCTTGTTAAAGGTATTACCTCAGAAATAAGTGGCTTGTTTTCACTGACACAAGATTTTGCAGAGAAAGTCCCTCAATTGTGGTCGCGCTTGGAAGACGAAGTGAGCCTGCCGGACGATAACGCACTTCAGTTTATTGGTGTTATTGACCTTACTCAGTCTTGCTTTGATGGTACCAATATTCACTATTGGGCGGGAGTAGAGCTTAATGATGAGATTTCAATTCCTCAATTGCCGAGCATTATCTCTGATAAGTTAGACGTATTAACCATTCCAAAGCAAACCTATGCCGTGGTCAAACACTGTGGTCCGATTGAGAACCTTAGACACACTCTGAGTTGGTTTGTACTTAACTGGCTACCGAGTTCTGGCTATCGAGGTGTCGATGGTTATGAGCTCGAAGTATACCCATTAGCCTATCAAGCTCATGCCACAGATGCAGTTATGGAATACTGGGTTCCCATTATTAAATCGTAGTCATATCTGTGTTTTACGTATTCTTTGTAAAGCCTCTTACTCAATAAGGTCAATTGTGTTTTTAATCATCAATTGACCTTTTTTCGTTATAAATCGGCCAAGTTCTTTGTGAACTTGCACCAAATTGTTAATTATCCCTTTTATAGATACATACAATGCAAATGATATTTATTATTATTTACAATAAGCATTGGTACCGAGGGAATCATGACCACTCACACTCGTTTTAAGTATTCATCACTTGCAGTTGCATTGCTCACTGCATTTTCAGCGCAAGCGTTGGCGGAAGAAACCGTTACAGCGGCAGATTCGAATGTAGAAACTGTCACAATTATGGGCAAGGCGTATCGTAATACCGCGACTAAGTCGGCACTTGAGCCAGAAGAAACGCCTCAAGGTATTACCGTTATTGATGAAGAACAGTTAGAGCAACGTGGTGTTCAATCTCTGAATCAAGCCCTTCGTTATGCACCGGGTGTTGTAACTGAAAACCGTGGTAGCTCGGTAGCAATGTTTGACTCTTATTCTATTCGTGGTTTTAGCACGAATAACGTTAACTACTACGATGGTCTTTCGCTTCAATTCTTAAATGGTTGGAACCTACAACCACAGATAGATCCGATTGCAATGCAGCAAGTCGAGATCTTCAAAGGGCCTACCTCTGTACTTTATGGCGCGATGCCACCGGGTGGTATGGTGAATATGATCGCTAAAGCGCCACAAACGGAGCCGTCGACTAAAGTTGGCGTTGCGACAGGCTCACGTAATTTACAAGAAGCTTCGATCGATACTACTGGTCAGTTTGGTGATAGCGATTTTTCTTACCGTTTGATCGCACTTGCTCGTAAGCAGGACAGTCAAGTTGATAATGCAGAAGAAGAGCGTTACTTAATTGCTCCTTCTGTGGACTGGCAAGCAACAGACAGTACGTTGATTAACTTCAACCTGTACTACCAAAATGATCCTTCAATGGGTATCAACTCGTCAATGCCACTAGACGTGTTGAAAGCAAGCGATCCATCGGCTTCTATGGGTGACAAGAACTGGAGCAAATTTGAGCGTGAAGTTCTTATGGTCGGCTATAAAATCAACCATGAGTTTAATAGCAATTGGACATTCCTACAGAATGCTCGCTATACCGATGCTTCTTTATACCAAGAGAACACTTATCATGTGAGTTACGACCCAAGCACACCTAATCAGCTGGATCGTTACTTGTACTCTACCGATGAGAGCTTTAAAGGGTTTGTTATTGATAACCAATTGAGCGGTATTGTGGATGTTGGTTCAGTAGAGCATAACTTGTTGCTTGGTATCGATTACCAAGATCTAGACGGTAATGTTAACTACTCATCGTATAGTGCGAATGGCAGCGGGTTTAATAGCTTTGATCCATTGAATCCGAACAATGATCTACTAGACCGCAGTGATGTGACTAAGACGGGTGAATATCTAGATGACACGACGTCAAGCCAGCTGGGGTTCTACGTTCAAGACCAAGTTCGTCTGGATGCATTAGTACTGATTGCCGGTGCGCGATTTGATCACTACAAATCTGAGAGTGATTACTACGCCCATGAATCTGATCACAAGCAGTTCACTTACCGTTTAGGTGGTTTGTACCAGTTTGATAATGGTTTAGCACCGTTTGCAAGCTATGCGACGAGCTTTGAACCAGCTCCGGGTGTTGATAAATCGGGCAATGAGTTTGATCCAGAGAACGCACAACAAGCAGAGATTGGTGTGAAATACCTGTCTGACGATATGTCGAAAGAAGCAACGGTTTCTTTATTCCATATCGTTAAGCAAGACATGTTGATGACAGACCCGACTAACGTTTATGGCCCAAGAATCCAAGTGGGTGAAGTGGTATCGCAAGGTGCGGAACTATCGGGACGTTGGTTCGCGACAGAAAGCTTCGATATTGCGGCTGCATACACGTATGTTGACATGGAAATCACTGAAGACTCTAGTAACGGTTTAGAGGGTACGACACCGATCTATGTACCGGAACATACGGCTAATGTGTGGGCTAACTACAACGTATTTAACGGCATGCTAGCGGGTTCTCGATTCAGTGCAGGCGCTCGTTACGTAGGCGAAATGCAAATGGATGCAAGCAACACGCAAGGCAAAGTACCGTCTTACACGGTTGTTGATTTGTCGGTGGGTTATGATTTAGGCGCAGCCAGCGACACACTATCTGGTGCAACTGCTAACCTAGCGGTGAACAATATTTTCAACGAAGAATATTACGCGTGTTACGACCAATCGAACTGTTGGTTCGGTGCTGAGCAGTCTGTAGAGCTAAGCGTGAACTACGAGTTCTAACTAAGTTAGAGTCTTAATAAAGCAGCCTCACAAGGCTGCTTTTGTCGTTTGAAGAAATATAGAATTTAGATTAAGTAGGCAAATATATGAGCTTAAAACCAATAGCTTCTCATTTTTCTAAAGTAAAAAATTTGAATACAAAACTCGTTCTAACGATGTTAGCGAGTGCTTTATCGTTTAATGCAATGGCTAATTACCAAGTTGAAGACAGCGAGGGGGTTAAAACCCTTGAAGCGCAACCCGTTAGAGTGGCAGCACTGAACTGGGACATTGCTGAACAAGTGATTGAACTCGGTGTAACACCCGTCGCAGTGCCTGATATTGCAGGGTATAGCGATTGGGTTGTGCAACCTGTGATACCAGAAGGCGTGGCGGATATTGGTACTCGAACTGAACCTAACTTTTCAGCGCTTAAGAAACTCAACCCTGATGTGATTCTTATCGCTTCACCCCAGAAAGATCTTCATGAGCGACTTTCTGAAATCGCCCCCGTGCTTTACTACCAAACATACAGTGAACAGCACAGTAATGCTGAAGCTGCTATTGAGAACTTCAAGAAGATAGGCCAATTGCTTGGTAAAGAAGAACAAGCGAACAAGAAACTCGCTGCGATGGATGAGCGTCTTGATGTTCTTAAGGCTGCACTAGATAAAGCGTATCCGGGAGACAAGCCGAAAGTGACATCTTTCCGTTTTGCGAGTACTACTTCGGTTTACATTTACGGTGATAACTCGATTCCTCAATATGCGCTTGAGCAGCTAGGCTTCGAAAATGCGATGGTTCTTCCTGCGAGTCAGTGGGGCATCAGTCAAAAGCGTATGACAGAGCTTAAGAACGTTAAGGGCGGCATTGCGCTGTACTTTGAACCTTTCCCATATCAAGACAAGTTAGATCGCTCTCCGGTTTGGAAGAGCATGCCCTTTGTTCGTAATGGTCAATTTAGCCCTGTAGCAGCAAGTTGGAGCTACGGCGGTGCTATGTCTATTTTGTATAACGCAGAAGCTATGGCGCAATCGTTGTTGACGCTAGCGGAGCAGTAATGAAATCCAGTGGTTTGATGATGGGAGCGGCGTTGTTTATCGCCACCCTTATTCATTTATGGTTAGGTCAGTCTGAATTTGGCCCTATTGGTGAGTTGCTTCAGCAAGCCTCACAGATCAGTGACATCGTTACATTCAATAAAATGGTCGATGATTCATTCGAGTTGATGGTATTAATCTATGTCAACTTACCTCGTTTAGTGATGGCGATTCTGGTTGGTGGAACACTCGGCACCATAGGTAGTTTGTTCCAACAGTTAACGCAAAACCGCATGATGTCTCCCCTTACACTCGGTACATCATCAGGTGCATGGCTTGGTCTGGTCATTCTGAATGTGGTCGCGCCGATGTTGGTTGCTCAATATTCGGTTTGGTTTGCGCTGATAGGCGCGCTGCTTGCAATGGGTCTGATTGTTTCGATTGTTGGCATCAAAAACATGAGCGGTTTACCGATTGTTTTGGCGGGCATGGCGGTTAACTTACTGCTGGGCGCATTCGCGACTGCGATTATTTTGCTTAACGACCAGTACGCGCAGAACCTGTTTGTATGGGGAGCGGGTGATCTCGGACAGAACGGTTGGGAACAAGTGCTTTGGCTTATGCCTAAGTTACTGCCAATCTTTGCTATTTTCCTGTTGGCTCCAAGAGTTTTGACTCTGCTTTCTATTGGCAATGAAGGGGCAGCAGCACGCGGGCTTGATATTGGCACGACCTTCTTTGTGTTAATGGCAATCGGCGTTTGGCTGGTTTCCGTGTCGATTACCTCGGTGGGTGTGATCAGTTTTATTGGATTGATTGCGCCAAACATCGCGAGACATTTGGGCTTTTTAAAGGCGAAATCTGAACTCATCGCAAGCTGCGTGTTAGGTGCACTGTTGCTTTGTGTGACCGACAGCTTGGCGATTTTCTTGGCGCAATGGTCTTTGGATATGATTCCAACAGGGACGGCAACCGCGGTGATCGGTGCTCCTGCGTTGATTATTATTGCGAGAAAGCAGTTATCTGCTCAAGATCAGTTGTTTTTCTCGATGCCTAAAGGGCCAAAGTTTATTTCACCTGTGGCTTACTTCTTATTGGGCACAATGATTTTCGGGTTGCTGGCGTTGAGTACATTGTCTCAGCCTTCTTCTGATATGGGCTACTTTGTTATTCCAGACGCATTTGAATGGTCTATTCGTTGGCCTAGAATGTTAACCGCGATATTCGCTGGTGGCGGCTTAGCGGTGGCGGGTGTGATTTTACAAAGACTCGTCTACAACCCACTCGCGAGCCCAGACATTCTTGGTGTGTCGGCAGGGGCGGTTCTGGCGTTGATTTTCAGTAGCTTATTCATGGGCTATTCGATTCACTCATTGAGTCCTTGGATTGCTTTCTTAGGCAGCGCGATTGCACTGTGTTTATTGCTATTCCTTGGCAAGAAACATCAGTTTGCGCCATCGATCTTGATCCTCACTGGTATTTCGTTGACCGCAGTTTTGGAAGCTTTGGTGCAATTCTCTTTAACGCGAGTGGGTGAGGGGAAATACACATTATTGGCTTGGTTAGCAGCTTCTACGTATCGTGTTGAACCTGAAGCTGCAATGATAATGGCTATCGTGATCACTGTTTGTATTGGCGTAGCTTTACTGTTGAGTCGTTGGGTGACATTAATTGCGACTGGTCGTCAGTTTGCAAGTGCAAGAGGGCTGAACATCAACATCGCCTATGTGGCTCTATTGTGTATTGTCGCGATTTTATGTTCGATGGTCACAACCACCATGGGGCCGGTCGCTTTTGTTGGTCTACTGGCTCCACATATTGCGGCGATGGTGGGTGCTCGCTTGGTTCGTGAACAGATCATCTTATCGTTTTTGATTGGTGCGGCATTGATGTTATTTGCTGATTGGTTAGGGCAAGTGGTGGTGTTCCCAGCGCAACTTGCGGCAGGGACGTTGGTTTCCATTATTGGTGGCAGTTATTTCATTTTCTTGTTACTGAAATCTCGAACAACATAGCTTTTGCTCATGACCTAAAGCCACTGGTATTCAAAGCTACTGGCAATCAAAGCTATGAATAAAAAAGCAGTGAGTGGAGCGATCCATCACTGCTTTTTTGTTTGTGTCGTTTGTGCAAAGAGGAAGTGTTAAGCAACACAGGTCTCGCTTCTTAATGTGCAAGTTTGGCATATGTTAATAAAATGTATAACCTAAAGGTCTGACCACTCATAAGGTAGCCACCATGCCAAACCTCGATCGTATTACTTGTTCTATCGATGAAAACCAAATTGCGACGGTTGTGTTGAGTCGACCCGATAAGCTGAATGCTATTGATATGGCAATGTTCCAAGGCGTGAACAACATGGTCAATAAGTTGAAAAAGAACACCGAGATTCGAGCTGTAATAGTGAAGGGCGAGGGACCTGATTTTTGTTCAGGGCTTGATGTTAAGTCTCTTTTAACCAGTAAGTCTGGGGCGATGAAGCTGTTGTTTAAATGGCTTCCGACATTGCCTAACGCCGCGCAACGCTTTTCATTGGGTTGGCGAGACATTCCATGCCCTGTCATTTTTGCGATTCATGGTCGTTGTTGGGGAGGCGGTCTGCAATTGGTCAGTGGCGGTGACTTTAGAATTGCTAGCCCTGATGCGAACTTCTCGATATTGGAAGCAAAGTGGGGGCTAATTCCAGACATGGGAGGCGCCATCGCCTTTAGAGAGCTGATGCGTAAAGATCACACCCTAGAAATGGCGATGACGGCCAAAGTGATCGACTGTGAAACCGCGAAAGAATATGGGTTGGTGACCAAGATTGCTAAAGAACCCTACGCTGAAGCCTATGCCTTGGCACTTGAGTGCGCGAATCGGTCACCAGATGTTGTCGCTGCTAATAAGAAACTCTACAACAAGACTTGGTGGTCAAGCCCGGGTATGGCTGTGTTCTACGAGACCTGGTATCAGATAAAGGTTGGGTTAGGTAAGAACAGGGCGATAGCAGCACAGCGTGAAATTCATCCCGATAAGCCACGCTCTTACTTAGCAAGAAAGTTCAAATAACGCTTGTACAGGAATAATCGATATTCCCTTTGTTTATGGGGCTTTGCGGTAACCTTAGAGCAATTTAATGTCTAAGGCTAAATGAGCGCTCTGATGAACAAAACTTTTACTTACTCTCTAGCTGCCACTGCAATCTTTACGAGCTTAAATGCATTCGCAAGTGGCCTGTTCTTGCAAGAAGCTGTCGTTGCCAACGCGGGTACTACTGGCGCTGGTGACGGTGTTTACACGCGCTCTGCTGCTGCGATGTGGACTAACCCTGCCACTATGTCTCACATGGGCGAAAGCAAAACCACCATCAATACCATGGCGTTTGATCTTGAGATGAAATATCAAGACAACCTAGATTCAAGTGATAACGGCAAAGCTCATTCTGTAATGCCGTCATTTGGTGCCTTTCACGCTCACCAAGTGACTGACAAATTACACCTTGGTATTGCGCTGGGTGCAGTAGGTGGTTCTAGCCTTGATTACGGTAGTGAGTGGGCGGGAAGTCCTTTACTTGAAGATATTACCCTCACAGCGATGCAAGTGAACCCGTCACTGAGTTACCAACTTAATGATCAGTGGTCAGTGGGTGCAGGTATTCAATTAAGTTGGGCTGCGTTGCAACAAACAACGTCTGCATTAACGATAAAGCAGGATACTGACTGGGCTTATGGTTATAACCTAGGTGTCATGTACACACCGACGGACAAACTAAAATTAGGCGCAAGCTATCGCTCTAAACTGGAGCATGAATTCAATAATGATGTAAATGGCCCTACAGATTTTGGCGTACTCAACTCTTTGGCTACCGATATAGCGCTTCCTGAAATTGTAGATGTGAGTGCGAGCTATGCATTGAATTCTCAGTTAGATCTACTGGCAAGTGTTCAATTACACCGTTGGAGTGAGTGGGATACGACAGTTTTAGATTTTGGCTCTCAAATTGGTGGGATTCCAATCGAGCGCGACTGGGATGACGTGTGGAAGTTCGCGGTAGGTGCGGACTACCAATTGAACTCTGATTGGCGTTTGAAAGCAGGCTTCTCTTACGAAACTTCTCCGCAAGATGATCCGACACTGCAGTATGTTGATTTACCTGTTGGTGAACAGTACCGCTACTCAGTGGGTGCATCTACCTACTGGGACGACATCTTAATTGATGTGTTCTATGAATACGCAGATTTAGGCTCAGTTGATATGGACCGATTTATGGTTGATGGCTCGTTCGACGGTCGAATCCACTTTATTGGTGTTAGCGCGACCTTCTAATGACATTACGTAATCTATTAATTGTTACTTCGGTAATCCTAGGATCAACGGGTGCTTTGGCTGAAGAGAAGCACCCAGATGATCCGACTAAGATCGTAACCAAAGCGGGCGTTGCTTATAACGAAGAGCTTAAGTTTTCGGGCTCTATTGGGCTTGATGAAGCACGAATGATCAATGCTCGTGTCAATGCTGATGGCGAAGAGTGGCGAGTGGGTGGTTCATGGCTATTGCCTTTGGGCATCGTCAACTTCAACTTTAGCCGCTCTGAATACGACAACGATGCTTATAAGAACAACTACAGTATCGGAACATTTGTTCCGTTGAGCTATTTTGATATCGAGCCGTTCGGCTGGCAAATCTTCCCTATGGCTGGGTACAGCTATAACGATGGCGAAGTGGCGGTGTTCGATGATCAGAATGTGGGTTCTGATTATGTGTTGATGCCTAGCTCGACACACGGCGGTTATATTGGTGCGTTTGGTCTAAAAACGATAACCGAGGAGTGGTCGATCATGGGCTTTGGTGGCGGTTCAATGGGCTCTGATGATTATTCAGGCTACTGGACAGGCGTCGGCGCGAGTTACAAATTGAGTGACGCTCAGTCGTTCAATTTCTTCACTATTTTTGCCGAGGATGATTTCGGTGAGAACAATAGTGTTGGTGCTTCTTATACCTATGAGTTCAACTAAACTTCAATCCATTTCCTATAAATAAAAAGCTGAGTGTAGGCCGGCCTAAGTCGGTGAATTTACACTCAGCGTTTATCATTTCTCTATGAGCTTTTTAGCTGCTGTTCGGAGTTAGCAAGTCGCTTGGTAGCGCTCTACGTAGCTTTGCATGACCGCATTCATCGCTTGAGTGATGTTGGCGTATTGCTCTTCTTCTAAGTTCGCAAGTGACACACGTAGCGACCATGTTGGAGCATCAAACCCTGCGCCCGGCATGACAATTACTCCATGCTCCTCAGCAAGACGAACCAAGAAATCCAGAGGCTCATACGTTTCTTCTAACCAAGAGAAGAAACCCTCGCTATGAATGGTTTGAGCGATTTCTTTCAGATCAATTTCTACATAGTAAAACGCACCGGTTTGATCGCCCTTGGCGACGATTGGAGCTGCCAAGTTTTTCTGCATCAATGTATGGTAACGGCGACGCACAATCTGTTTAGCTAAGCGCTTATACTCTTCACCGCCTTGCATCAAAGATAACAACGAGAACATTGTCATTTGGATTTGCTGCGGCGTAGAAAGGCCCGCAGTGTGGTTCAGTGCCACTGCACGGCTGTCTGCCACTAAGCGGTCAATGAATTTAATCTTACTTGGCTCAAGGGCAATGCCTTGGTATCGAGTCGACAGTGTCGTTCTGGTTTCTTCTGGTAGGTCACCGATCATGCGGTCGAAGTTGTTGTCTTCATGTACACCGATCACACCTAAACGCCAGCCCGTTGCACCGAAGTACTTAGAGTACGAATACACCAGAATCGTGTTCTTCGGAGCAAGCATCGCTAACGAAGTGAAGTTATCCGCAAAGGTGCCGTAGACGTCATCAGTCAGTAGAATTAACTCAGGACGACGGTTGGCAATCTCCGCAATCTTATACAGTGTTTCATCACTCAGTCTTACCGATGCCGGGTTACTTGGGTTCACCAAGAAGAACGCTTTCACGCTTGGATCGTTTAACTTTTCTAATTCAGAATCAGGGATCTGCCACGCTGATTCTTCCGTTGCCATGATTTCTACTTTGTTTAGCGAATAATCTTCAAGCTCTGGCATCTCGATATAAGGCGTAAAAATCGGCGCGCCAATCGCAATTGTGTCGCCTTTATTTAACAAGCGGTTACTCTTCAAGGTATTGAAGATATACACCATAGCAGCGGTGCCACCTTCAACGGCAAATAAGTCAAACTTGCCAGCAGGAACGGGTTGAGAACCCGCCATTTCTTGCTCAATGTATTTACGAGCAATGAGCTCTGAATACTTCAGCATGCGGTCGGGAACAGGGTAGTTATTACCTAGAATGCCGCCAACCCATTCATAAATCAGCTCATCGCTGTCTACCTGATATTGATCGGTAATGAACTGGAAGGCTTCGATAAGGAATTGAACGCCTTCTTGCTCTTCGTGTTTCTCACAGAATTGGAGGAAACGTAGGCTAATGTCTTCTTTTTCGCCCATGCCGCCAAAGCCTTGGTAGCCAGAGAAGGTTGCTTTTGACTCTTCCAGTGCAAACATACCGAGTTGGAAGAAGGCTTCACGTGGCGCTGTTGCTACCCAGTTTGGATTGCCGCGACCTGCGTTGATCATCGTTTTTTCATGTGAATGTTGAGCTAGGTCGATCAGTGTGTTTTTTACTTCAAATGGGCTCAGTGTTTCTAGGCGTTGTTCATCAGTGCGTTTCATGGTCTTTTCTCTTTAAATTTTTGATTCGTAAATGCGTTAATTAGGTATTGGGTGCTTGCTCAAGAGGCGTGCTCTTGAACAAGCGGGAGTTCTCTTCGAGGAGCAGTTGTTCTCTTCAACGAGCGGTTGTTCTAGGAAATCTTGGTAATCAGGTTGACGATGATTGGCCCCCACAAGGTGAGGAAGATATTGGCAACCGCGTAAGTCATTGTGAAACTTGGTACGGGTGTGCTGTTCTGTGTTTTTTCTAAAAGCGATGCGAAGGCTGGGTTAGCACTGCGGCTACCTGCGACAACGGCTAGGGCTTCTACTGGGTTCTTGATTTTCAACACGTAGTAGTTAAATAGGAACGTCAGTATTTGCGGAATCATGGTCACCAATACGCCAAGCAGTAATAGTGTCACTCCGTTTTGTTTGATTGCTGTAAGGGCAGGAGCACCAGCATTGATACCAACCACCGCAACAAACACAGCAAGGCCAAATGTCTGCATAAAGTTGGCAGCGCCATGGTTAATGCTTCCTAAGCGTGGAGTGCGCATTCTCAGGTAACCAACAAGCAAGCCAGACACCAAACAACCTAAGCCAGAACCCAAGGCAATATGAGAACCGCCAATCGAGAAGCCAATCTCACCGATCAGATAACCCAGCACCATGCCAAATGACATAGTCACAAAGTCAGTCACACTTGGAAGTGGGCTGTTGTAGCCGATTTTCTTCTCGACTTTGGCTAGATCGTCTTTCTGGCCGACAAGCGTGATTTCGTCGCCTAGGTGCAGTTCTGTCTCTGGTAGTGTCGAAATGTCATGACCCATGCGAGACAACTGAGTGATGTAAACACCACGACGAATACGTGCGTTGGTTTCATCGTGAAGCTTGCGCAGAGTTACGCCCGCTAACTTTTTGTTGGTGAGTACGATTTTTTTCTGCGTATGAATAACGTTGGTTTCGTCGCTAAACTCGCCAAGCTCAACACCAAGAGAGGTCACTTTCGGAAAGGCTTGCGTGAGGCCTGTCAGATAGACTTTGTCATTCGCGGCTAGGATAGGGTTCTTTGCAATGTTTAACGTTGTGTCTGACTCGCCACCTGGACGATAAATAGCTTCTATTGTCAGGTCAGAATCGAATGCTTCTTCTAGCTCAGCGACACTTTTGCCTACAAACATAGAGTTAGCGGTGACTTGGTAAGCGCGAGAAGAGACTCGGTTTAATGCTGAGAACTCACCTTCATTAAGTTGCTTGCTGCCAGAGCCCATCTGTTCTGCGAGCTTTTTCGCTTCTTTGGTGATGTTCCAACCCATTACCATTGGGATGAGGGACATCATCAAGATAGGGCCAAGAGAGCCGAAGATGTATGTGATCGAGTAACCCACCGCCACATTGGTTTTCAGTGTTGAGGTCACATCGGGTGCAAGGTTGAGTTGATCAATCGCGTTACCTGCAGTACCAATGATGGCTGATTGTGTTAAACCACCCGCCGCAAGACCTGCCGCTAAACCTTTATCGAGGCCAGCCCATTTTGCGAGTAGCACAACGGTTACAAGCCCAACGAACGTCATTACGAATGAGGCGAACAGACGTGTTAGTGATGAAAGGCGAAATGACGAGAAGAACTGCGGCCCGCCGTTGTAACCCACCATGAAAATAAATAAAGCAAAGAAGATGCTTTTCACTTCATTGGAAATTGCAATTCCGCCGATTTGGCCAAGCCCAACGGCAACCAAAAGTGAGCCTGCGATCCCGCCTAATTCAAACTTACCGATTTTAATTTTACCGATTAAGTAACCGAGTCCTAGTGATAGGAATAGAGCTATAAATGGATAGTCTCTTAATTGTTCAATAATAAATGACATGATAAACCTTTAATGAAATACCTCTGATATTTCATAACTAATAATATATTGATGTTGAATGACAGAATGTTCTGTCTATCTGTGATTATGCGAAATTAAGAATTACTTGTCTTATGGTGTAATCGAGACGATTTTTTATACGCATGAGTCTTGTCTTTATGATGCTTATTATGATGACCATCTGGGTGGTGATTCACTAAATGTTTATGGCCTTCAGGTTCACCACCGTGTGGCTGACCAGAATGAGAAGGCTGATGTGCTCTATATTCTAAATGGTCCTTGTTGTGTTTATGTTCGACTTCCTCTCCATATACACGTTTCATTTTTTCTTTAATAGCGACTTTCGTATGGTGTGTTTGATTAGACATATTAATCTCAGTTAGTTGTTTAAGGAACGATGAGAATTATATCTATCGGTGAAGGATATAAATCATGTTCAAATAAAATCGACATAAAGCCATGAAATGATTTTTGCTTGATAAATTTTTATCAAGTTACTGTGTTTGTTGGTTTTATTTTTATTTTATATAGATTGACTTCGATGTTATATCAGTTTTATTTATTGGTATTCCCGATAGCTAAAATACCCGGACTTCAAAAACAAGGTGAACACATGAGTAAGTATAAAGGCGTAATTGTCGGGTCAGCTTTATTTATATTATTGTCTTTTGTATTTGGCTTTCATTATGTGAAAAGCGAAATAATAAAAGAGAAAGTAACAAGTTTTAAATTTCCAGCAATCTCTGTAACAACGGAGTCAGTAAAAGAAGATGTTTGGAATGAACATTTAAATGTTATTGGTAATATTCATGCTAACCAATCAGTTGATGTGAAAAGTCAAATGTCAGGTCAAATAAAAGAAGTGCTTTTTAAATCGGGTCAATTTGTTAACAAAGGCGATGTTCTTATTAAGTTAGATGATGCTTTATTAAAAGCGAACTATAAAAGCCAGCTAGCGAAGGTAGAGTTAGCGAGAACAGAATTGAAGCGAAATCGAAAGCTACTGAAGAATCATAGCGTCTCTCAGAATTCGGTAGATAAACTTGCTGCTCAATTTAATGCTGAATCAGCAAAGCTAGAATACATCTCTACTCAGGTTGAATATATGAAAGTTAAAGCGCCTTTCTCTGGCCATGTTGGAATTAGAAAAGTGGATGTCGGTGATTTTATCAACTCAAGCACGGCGATTGTTGATCTTGAAGATAGCTCTCAACAGTATGTCGATTTCTCTATTTCGGAGCTTTATCTTCACAGTGTGCAAGTAGGGCAGGACCTTCAGTTTAAATCTGACGCAGCGAACGATGCTGAGTATCACGCCACGATTACCGCGATTGAACCTAGCTCAGACGCGAACACACATAACATCGAATTGCGAGCGGTGACGACCGAATCTGTGCCGTTGGAATCTGGCATGTATGTGGATGCAACACTAACCACTTCTGATTCAAACACGGTGATCAGCGTGCCTTCAGTGGCAATCAGCTACACCTTGTCTGGCGATACTGTGTTTGTTCTAGATACTTCAACGAAACAAGTGAGCACGAATTCAGGAAGTGTAAGTTCAGCGAGCACAAGTTCAAACAAGCAAGGTTCAGAGAAAGCAGAGACACCATTTTACGAATACAAAGTGGTGCAACGCACTGTCGAAATTGGCCCGAAACAGGGTGGTTATGTCGGTGTCCTTTCAGGCTTGAAAGAAGGGGATGTGGTGGTGACGTCGAATCAGCATCAGCTTAAAAATGGTGGTTTGGTTTTGGTGAACAATCAACGACCGCTTGTTACTCATACTCAGCCAAGTAAATAGGATTCTCCCATGACATTTACTGATGTATTCATCAAACGTCCGGTGTTGGCTACGGTATTGAGCCTCGTATTGTTGGTGTTGGGGCTTAAAGCTTTTACTTCATTGCAGGTGCGCCAATACCCAGAAATTGAAACCGGTGTGATCACCATTACCACCAGTTATCCCGGCGCCAGTGCGTCGAGCGTACAAGGTTACGTTACCCAACCTTTACAGGCTGAAATCGCCCAAACCGCGGGCATTGACTACATGACATCAGACAGTGCTTTGGGTAAATCTGTGATTACGGTGTATTTGAAGCTGGGATACCCATCAGATGGTGCACTGACGGAGATTCTGTCTCTGGTGCAGCAAGTGAAATACAAACTGCCTTCTGGGGTGTTGGATCCGAGCATTCTCAAATCGACGTCTCAATCGCCGATCTTATATGTCTCTTTTTCAAGCGACACGCTGAAAACCGAGCAGGTGTCGGACTATGTGAGCCGAGTGGTGAAGCCAACATTCTCAACGGTTGAGGGTGTGTCCAAAGTCGATATGTTAGGCCAACAAGATTTCGCGATGCGTATCTGGTTGAAACCTCAAAAATTGGCGTCTTATGGCTTAACCGCTACTGATGTACAGAATGCGCTGCGAGCGAACAATATCGTGAGCGCGGCGGGTAAGTTACAAAACCCGTATATCGAAGTCGATATCAATGCTCATACCGATTCTAGCTCTGTAGAAGACTTTAAAAATATGTCGCTCAAGGCCCATGACGGGCAACTCGTACATTTGAAAGATGTTGCCACAGTAGAGCTAGGCGCAGCGACTTATGATTCAGATGTTGAGTTTAATGGTGTAACGACTGTTTCAACGGCGATCAGCAATACCGCGACATCGAACCCGTTAACCGTGGTTGAGGGCATTTATGAATTGCTTCCTCAGATAGAAGCTGGTTTACCCGACGGTATTAAAGCGGATGTGGTGTACGACTCAACCAAGTTCATTGAGACATCGATTGATGAAGTAGCCAAAACACTGATGGAAGCTGCATTGATTGTAGTGATTGTTATCTTTGCGTTCCTCGGCTCTATGCGTGCGATGTTAATCCCATTGGTGACCATTCCATTGTCGCTGATTGGCTCGATGTTCTTCATGTTGAGCATGGGTTTCAGTATTAATTTGTTGACGTTATTGGCGATGGTGCTTGCGATCTCTTTGGTGGTGGACGATGCGATTGTGGTGGTAGAAAACACTTTCCGACACCTAGAAGATGGCACTAGCCCAATTAAGGCCGCGATTAACAGTGCGCGTGAAATTGCAGGCTCTGTGATTGCGATGACCATTACCTTGGCTGCGGTTTATGCACCGATTGGTTTCATGGGTGGTTTGACCGGTAAGTTGTTTACTGAGTTTGCTTTCACCTTAGCGGGTTCTGTTCTGATTTCAGGTTTTATCGCGCTAACGTTGACGCCGATGATGTGTTCAAAACTGCTCAATAAGTCGGTATTGGATGGAAAACTGGTTAAGAAGATTGATGTGGTTATTGCGGGTGTGACTGAACGTTACCGCAAGGTACTTGAACATGTACTAAATAACAGAGTTTATATCTGGCCAGTGGTCGGGACATTGCTGATTAGCTTGGTGTTCATGTTTATGAATACCGCTTCTGAGTTGGCACCCGAGGAAGATCAAGGCGTAATGATTGTCATGGGACAAGGTCCTGCTCAAGCCAATACGGATTACATTCGTCACTTTACTCCGGCTCTGATTGACGCCATTGGTAAAAATGACGAAGTAGAAATGACCATGCTGGACAACGGCTACATGAACAACAATGCGTTCTTTGGCTTAGGTGTATTGAAAGATTGGGATTCTCGCGAAGCAACGGCAAAAGAGGTGATGCAACGTTTCGAAAAAGAGAGCTCGGTGTTACCAGGTTTGCAGGTGTATACCTTTTCTCCGCCGGATCTACCAGGCACACCGCAAGGCTTGCCATTCCAAATGGTATTGAAGACGCCAACTGGATCGTATCAAGATCTTTATCAGTACGCTGAAAAGTTAAAAGAGTACGCACAGAAGAGCGGTAAGTTTATCTACGTGCAGAACGACCTTAACTTCAATAAACCGCAGGTTGAGATTCAAATTGACCGTGACAAAGCGGCGCAGATGAATGTGAGCGCTCAAGATGTTGGTACCGTGCTGTCTCGTTTTATCAGTGAAGGCTTCGTGAACTATTTCTCGATGGATCAACGCAGTTATCAAGTGATTACGCAAGTGCCGAATGAGAACCGCAACTCTTGGGACGATTTGAAGAATTACCACGTACGCTCGAATACAGGGGAAATGGTTCCACTGGCATCTTTAATCGAGATTAGCCAATCGGTACAGCCATCAAAAGTGGATCAGTTCCAGCAACTAAACAGTGCCATGATCGAAGCGAAGATGATGCCGGGCATCAGTATTGGTGAAGCTTACCAAGTGATGGAAGAGGGTGCTGCGCAGATATTGCCTAAATCATACAGCACGGATACTTCTGGGCAGCTACGCCAGTTCTTGCAAGAAGGGTCTTCGTTGGTAACGACGTTCTTCTTAGCCTTGGTGATTATCTACTTAGTATTGGCTGCGCAGTTCGAAAGCTTACGCGATCCGCTGGTGGTATTAACCAGTGTGCCGTTGTCGATCTTTGGTGCTTTAATGCCACTGTACTTGGGCATTGATACGCTCAACATCTATACAGAAGTCGGATTGGTGACCTTAATCGGACTCATCAGTAAACACGGTATTTTGATTGTGGAGTTCGCGAACCAGATGCAACAAGAGTTGAAATGCAGCCGCCGTGAAGCAGCAATCCGTTCAGCGACCGTGCGAATGCGCCCAGTATTGATGACAACTGCCGCCATGGTTGTAGGTGTTGTACCGCTGCTAATAGCGAGTGGTGCAGGGGCTCAAAGTCGATTCTCAATTGGCTTGGTGATTACGGTGGGTATGTCTGTGGGCACGCTATTTACGCTGTTCGTGGTACCAACGATTTACACCTACTTAGCGGCGGATCATACCGCTCAGGAACAAGAAGCTTAGTAACGTGAGAGCTAATGATCACGAAAGCTCTTCCAAACAAATCATTCATTAACAAGAAAATGTAATCAACACGAATCCCATTTATGAGCCTGACCGCTTAGGGGTTCGTGCATTCAAAATTCAGGAAATTAGAGGTTCACATGAAACTACATTACTTATATCCATTGCTTGCGTTGTTCACCGTTGGCTGTGCAAGTTCAGTCCCAAACAAAGAAGAAATCAAAAGCGTCGATTCAGAGCATTACTTTGTAGATAGCCAGTTTGATGACGACATGGCGGGTATGTCGTGGATTGCAAAAGACAGCGCGTCTCATCATTTTAATCAGTTCAAATTCAATAGCGTAGAGATCAAAAATGCCGGTATAGACAAGCGAGTATCGAAAGAGGTTCAAGAGCAATTCAAGGCGCAGATTCTTAGCAGTATGAACGACAAGTTGAAGCATAAACTGCAAGGCTACGAGAACGTAATGTTGGATAACCAAGTGCTCGATATTAGCGTTGCCTTGTACGGCATTGACGACATTCCAGAGGATATGCGACTAACAGAGTTTATCCCTTTTGGTTCTATTATCGGTGCGGTCAAATATACTGCGGGAACGCGAGACCGCTCAATTCGAGTATTAGCAAGTGTCGACCTAAAGGACCATGATTCGGACGAGTTGGTTGGTCGCCGTATCTTCGTGGTCAATGACAATGGCGTACTAGAGAACGAAAAGTCAGCAATCACCATCGAAATGCTTGATAAGAATATTGAGCAGATCACCAAGCAGGCTGTCGATTTTGCTTTTGAAGTGACTTACCTAAACAAGAAGCAAGGTTAAGCCCGTGAAAAGGATCTTCAACAAAAGCGGCAGTAACAAAACCTATCGTCAGCTCGCTGTGTTTATGCTCGGCTGTAGCTTAAGTGCTTCTGCGCTTGCCAGTGGTAGCCGCTACGATCAATGTATTCTGGATTCACTGGCTAAAGCGACCAATCAACAAAGTATTGAATGGCTCAAGCAACAGTGCAGTTCTGAGGTCGGTTATTCCAACGCCGAGGTGAAGGCTAAGGGCAATGAGAACAATGCAAAGGCAGATGCTACGAATATGTCACCCGAGCAAAAGATCTCACGCTTGAAGTTGGAATACTCAACAGAAGACAACCCATTTGTAATTACGCCATATCGACTCAATTACATTTTGCCCGTCACCCACATGACGAGCGTGAATACTCAACCTTATGGTGACGAACGATTTGGTGGTAAAGCGGATGATCTCAGTGATGAAGAGATAAAACTGCAATTGAGTTTGAAGATCCCCATTGTTGATGATGGTGTGTTTAACCAAGAAGATAAAATCTATTTCGGTTTTACATTGAAGTCATTCTGGCAGGCGTATTCATCCGATATCTCGGCTCCATTTAGGGAGACAAACTATCGCCCAGAAGTGTTCTATGAGACGCCTTTAGATATAGAGTCGACGGAAGGTGTGTGGTTTTCTCGTTTCGGGCTTGAACATGAATCGAATGGACGAACCGCTGAATTGAGTCGCAGTTGGAACCGTGTATATGCAGGGTTGGGTTACATGGAAGATGACTTTGCGGTGTACTTTCAGCCTTGGTATCGCATTCCTGAGTCAAACAGCAGTGACGATAACCCCGATATTCAAGACTATCTAGGGCATTACGAGTTATCGGGCGCTTATAAGTGGGAGGAGTTCGAGTTGTCGGCACTGGGGCGGTACAACTTCCAAACGGGTTATGGTGGCGTTCAAACCTCGCTCAGTTTCCCATTGTTTGGTCGACTAAAAGGCTATGTGCAGTATTACAAGGGGTATGGTGAAAGCTTAATTGATTATGACTACAACAGCGAGCGAATCGGTGTAGGTATTCTGCTGACCAACGCCTTATAGAACGTCGTCTTTGAAGTTATTTCTTGGAGTCGAAGTCTAGCGAGATAAAAGCACCGCCGAGAGTGACGGTGCTTTTGGGCTATTTTACTATCTCGACTTTGGATTCAATTTCAGAGATGTTGCTATTGAAGAACAAGGTCTGCGCGACTTTCAGAACGACCGGATAACCGGATTCTAAAATAGTTTCATAATAGTACTCTTCGGCCGCTGCAGGGTTGCCTTTTGACTCTTCCAATTTTGCTAAGATAATCATTGACATGACGTTGTATTCACTTCTCGGTATTAAGGTCATGTAACGCTCGGCAGCGTTCGGGTTATCTTGGGTGAGCGAATAGGCTGCCAATGCATCGTATATGCGATAAGAGGTTGGATTGTTCTCTGCTAAAAGGAGCTTCTTGCCGAACCGATCGTTAAGCTTTTGAACCAGCTTTTCCTTCTGTGAAGACTTCAATAAAAAGATATCCGCAAGTTCATACAAATATCGGCTCGACATGACAAAGTGATTGTCAGGTTCAAGCTCGTTGGCAGCGATGATCTTTTTTAAGGTATCTGTTCTGTCGAGAGTCATGAAGGTCAAACCCAGCGATTCAAGTGCCAGTTGCAGCGGCTCTTCCTGTTTAGGCAGTTCTGATATTTGTTGTTTTAAGATGGACTTTTGAATGTCGATATTGAATGAATCCAATAGGTCATCGAGCATGGTGCGCATTGTGCTGTGCAGTGAAGCCGCATCAATCAGGTAATCACGCCCTAAATGTTTGAAGTTAGAGATACGGTTGAAATAGGTAATATCCAGATACTCTCTGTCGCCATCAACTTTGCTTTTAAAGCTGACCACGTTCGCGGAGTTTGGCACTAAGGTTTCGTCCACGATGAGGCGAAAATCTCGATAAGTCGTAAGATAACTCATCAGCTTATGAACGATGCCGCGCTTAAAGGCATCATTTTTCAAACTCTCATCAATTCGCACATAGATATAGCGTGGTTCAAGTGATAAGTAATGAACAGAAGCGTGCGCTTTATGATCTTCAATTACTTGGTGATTCGTTGCTTGATTTGACTTGCCAACAATCTCTGTAGATTGACTCTCAGAGTCGAATAGCTCGGTCATATTATTAACGGATACGCCATTGCTAGCGTCTGTTGATGAAGGCGATCCCCACCAAGATACACCAAGCGCGATGCCGATTGCTCCTATTACCACAGCACCTATCGCAAAGCCCAAACGTGATGATCTGTTGCCGTTTTTTTCTGAGGGATTAGTAGATGAATAGGCTGCGTAGTTGTCACCACTCTTCGGGGCTGGTTGCTGTTTTAACCGGTCATTATCAGACGAGCGGTTTGGTGTAACCTCTGGTGTTATCTCTGCAGCTTGCTCATGTGCAGTTTGCTCGTGTGATACGGTCTTGTCACTTTGTTTGGTCGAAGCTGAACCGTCATGATGAGGTTGTTTAGCCTGCGTCTGATTCGCTGCTTCCGGTTCAAAAGTAGGAGATCTGACTGGCGAAACTTCATGCTCTTGAGAGGCCGCTTCGTCATAGCTGACAGTATCAGCAAGTGGAACCGTATTGGTCACAATAGGTGGTGGAACTAATACGGTCTTCTGCACCTCAACATCAAACTTATAGCCTCGTTTCGGTACAGTGATGATATAGCCCATCGAATGACGCTCGGCCGACTTCAACGTTTTTCGAAGTTCAAAAATCGCTTGAGTGATCACTTGATCCGTTAAGATCGAGCCGTTCCAAACCTCATTAATTAACTCATCTCGCGAGAACACTATTTTTGGATTCTGGCAAAAGAAGTCCAGTAGCTTGGACAAACGGTTGTCGATAATCACGTCTTCGTTATCCATGATGAGTTTGTCTTCATCTGGGATAAACAACCACACGTCGAAAGAATACTGGATACGTTCTTTTTTCATAGCTACCGATACTAAGTCATTGTATTAAAATTACTTTAGTAGACAAGTATGGGCAATTCAATGAACCAATGTTCAATAGTGATAAGTAGGCGTGCTTTTGGCACAACCATATACTGACTACGAACTACATATTTAATATTGAGAATTATTCGCATTAATTGATCTGAGCGAAAGAACCGATTAGATTGTGTCGTTAGTATTAGGAACAACATGATTTTTTGAGGTATTTATGAGTACAGTCGTTATATGGGGAGCGGGGAGTGGCTTGGGCGCAGCAATGGTTGAGCACTTTCATCAGCAAGATTTTGAAGTGATTGCGATTGCTAGAAATCCAGAAAAGAACCCTCGCTTGGCTATTCTTGGCGTAACAACACTGAGCTGCGATGCGACCGACAAGCAACAAGTGAAAAAGACGGTGGCTGAGTTACCAAAATCGGCCTTGGTGGTTTCAAGTATGGGCAGTTTTAGAGCGGATGTTCCGGTTGACTACATTGGTCACCGACATGTGATTGATGCTCTGGAAACCAATGAAATCAAACGCTTTGTGCTGGTGACGTCTTTAGGTTGTGGTGATTCATGGCAGTACCTATCAGAACGCTCTAGAAAAGGGTTCGGCGCCGCCGTTCGTGAAAAATCGTTGGCGGAAGCGTGGTTAATGTCGAGCTCGCTGGATTACACGATTTTACGTCCCGGTGGCTTGTTAGACGGTGAAGTGACGGGTAACGGTGAGCTTTCTCAACGAGTGGAAGTACATGGTGTGATTTACCGACAAGAAGTGGCTCGCCTAATCGAAACCTTATTGGCAAATGACGCGAGTATAGGGCAAGTGTATCAATGTATTGATCCTACAGTTAAGTATGGATAAAAGCCCGGTATTGCTTTCTGAAGGCATTCCTATCTAGTGAAAAGTTTTAAGGCCGTTTAGTTTGACTGAACGGCTTTTTGTTTTCTGGCCTGAATTCCCTTCTTTGTAGGCAATTGTTGCCTATTTCTTATGTGAGAGTGCCGCTCTCTTAATCTAGATTAAGTTTTGTCTACCATATTATCTGTAGTATCCGCGTCAATCAGTGCCCCGCTAGATGGGGCCGTTGTGTAACACGATTGAGTGAGGATTAGATTTGAGTACTTTGTTTACAGAAACCCACATTGGCAAGATGACGCTTAAAAACCGCTTTATGAGAAGTGCGACGTGGGAAAATATGGCGACTGAAGATGGCCATATGACAGATAAACTTTACGCTATCTATGAAGAGTTGGCTCAAGGTGAGGTTGGCTTGATCGTCACGGGTTACGCGAACATCGTTGAAGAAGAAAAGCCAAATGCTGGCATGATGGGTATGTATAACGACTCATTTATCGATGAATACAAAAAGCTAACTCAACTGGTCCATGACAACGACTCTAAAATCGTGATGCAATTGGCTTATGGCGGCACGAAAACCACGTATGACCTTGGCGAACGAGTGATCTTTGCACCGAGTGAGGTTCCTGAAAAAGGGACTCAAACACTGGGTAAAGCGATGACCAAAGAGGAAATTGATTACATTGTTGATGCGTTTGCCAAAGCGTCATTAAGAGCGCAACAATCAGGTTTTGATGGTGTTGAGATTCATGCAGCACACACGTACTTGATCAACCAGTTCTTAAGCCCTTACTACAACCAGCGTGAAGATGAATACGGTGGTAGCTTAGAAAATCGCATGCGATTCTTACTTGAGATCTACACGGCAACACGCAAGTTGGTTGGTGATGATTTCCCTATCTTGGTGAAGCTGACGGCTTCTGAGTTTTTCGAGGGCGGTGTGACCTTCGATGAAACGCGTTTAGTGTGTAAAAAGCTTGAAGAAGTAGGCGTTGATGGCATTGTCGTTTCTGGCAACATTCATGGAAAAGCCGACACCATGATTGGCGAGTCACACGATGGGTTTACTATCCAAGCTGAGGGTTACTTCCATGAGTATGGTCATGTAATTAGCCAAGATGTCGACATTCCTGTTATCACGGTAGGTGGCTTAACGGATTTTGATGCTATTGAAGCGATCGCAAACAACACGGGCATAGAGTACTTCGCACTTTCACGCCCGTTGTTATCGGAGCCGCATCTAGTGAAGCGTTGGAAAGAGGGTGACCGAAGCCCAGTTGAGTGTGAGAGATGTTCTAAGTGTCGTACTAAGCGCGGCAACTTCTGTGTGGTAAACAAAGACAGAAAAGTGCAGTTGGCTCGTATGTAGTCATTGAACCTAACGTTAAGCATGAATCTAAACGTGAGCCTGTGTAATATTGCAGGCTCATGTCTGTTATGGACATCCATGAACCGATATTTGAAAACTTATAAATCACATATCTCTTTCAAATTAGTGCGATTAAACAGATACAATTCACCTGTAAATTTTCCAACCGAGTTATCGTTACTACACTGAGCACCACGTGAAATTACTTCCTCTTCTAAAGCAACCTCGAATCCACTGACGACTCTTTAGTTTTAGCGGCTTTGCTATGATTTAAGTGTGACACTCATTGTTCCCCCGAGCCTTTCTTGTGCCTATGGGGCGCTTGTTTGTGCATGTTTAGATCTTCAACGTCGAATCTTTTGATATTTAAACGAATAAAACTAAAGAAGTTAATCAGAGGTATAAATGCAAAATAAGCATTGGTCTAAATTCGAATTGCTCCATGAGGTCGTCACCAATCCTAATATTCACATCAAGGGTCAACACAGCTATTACAGTGATTGTTGGGATAACGGATTTGAGCGTTCAGTTGTCCGTTATCTGCACGGTGACGAGGTTAGCCGCCAGTGGGAGCCTCGTTGGGAAATCGATGAGCTCTACATCGGGGATTACGTCTGTATAGGTGCCGAGGTTGTGATCCTTATGGGCGGCAATCACACCCACCGTGTTGATTGGTTCTCTTTGTATCCATTTATGGATGTGATCGACGAAGCCTACATAGGCAAGGGCGATACTCATATCAAAGACGGAGTTTGGCTAGGGATGCGTGCCATGATCATGCCGGGTGTGACCATCGGAGAAGGGGCGGTTGTCGCCGCGAACAGCGTGGTAACCAAAGATGTGGAACCTTACAGTATTGTTGGTGGTTCTCCCGCGAAAATAGTGAAATACCGCTTTGATAAGTCTGTTATCGAAGAGCTAATCTCAATGAAGATATACGACTGGCCGCCAGAAAAGTTTGAGTCATTGAGACGGCATTTGTGTGATTCAGATTTAACAGCGCTTAAGAATGCGATGGCTGAATATGATATTCATAAGTCGTTGAATACTTAATCGTACCCAATATAAGGAGCACTCTATTGGTTGTGGAGTGCTCCTTTTGTTCATCTATGCAGCAGTCACTGCTATTTTTATCAAATATTTACCCTTCATCATTGACCTTACCCTAAGGGTAACCTATATAGTTGTCTTATAAATTTAAAGGTTAGCTATGACAAACACACTCCGAACAACTTGGATTACTGTTTTCAGCATCATCGCGATGTTGATGTCTAGCTATGCCTCAAGCTCATCGGCCATGATGAGCGACATTATGATGTTGGAAATGAGCTCGGGTAACTCGGCTTGTCATGTGATGGGTGAACAAGCACACGCTGAACACTCTAATATGAATACCCATGATTTGATGGCTCAATGCGATATGTCTTCAATGAGCGAAGACAGCGACCACATGATGGGTAACCATTGCTCGGGTGCTGATTGCTGCGCCTCTGTGTGCTCTGCAAATTGCTATCCAATTCAGGATGTTCAAGCCGCAAATCCATTTACCTCTTCACTAGCTCGTTTTCAATCTGTCACTATTGGGCAGAAAGTCGCACGTGCTCAATCTCTGTTACGCCCACCCACCGCATAAATCTATATCTAAAAACATAGCGATATCAGACTCATAAATCTGATACGCCAATCTTTTATATGCGTTATTTAACGCTAGATATGGACATTCATTGTGAATATAAAACCAACAAACTCCGTGTTTGAAATAAACGCGAGTGTCGTGGTCGCTGCTGCCTTTGTTTCAAGCTCTGCTTTTATTTCAGGTAGTGCTTTGGCTGCGGATCTTGTTTCTACACAAGCTGATCAACAAAGCTCGTATCAGCAACTCAATACACTGATTGAGATCGCGCTAAGCGAAGATGGAAATCGCAAGCAGTACTTTGCTCAGTCGCAAGCGATGCGAGAAACGGGCATTGCGAGCGCCACGCTGATGGACCCGAAACTCAAAGTCGGATTCGGTGGCCTGCCAGTCGATAGTTTTCAATTCGACGAAGACCCGATGACCAATATTTCGGTTGGTTTGATGCAGCAATTCGAGCGTGGCAATACGCTTGATCTTCAGCAGAAAAAGGCAAGTCAGCAAGCCGATGGACTCGCTCTTCAAGTTGAGGCTCGTGAATTGACGGTTGCTAACAGCATGACGCAGCTATGGCTTGAGTTGGGTTACCAGCAAGTCGCAGAAGGTGTGATGCGTGAAAACCGACGCCTTTTGGTTGAACTAGAGAACTACGTGCAAACCAATTACTCGATTGGTAAAAGCGAAGCGCAAGACCTGTTGAATGCTCAGCTTCAAGTCAGCAAACTTGATGAGAAATTGCAGGCAAACCAGCAAGTTCAGCGCCGTTTAATCTCTCAGCTTTCTGAATGGTTGGGTTCGGATTGGCTAGGGACTCAGGCTATTGGTTCTCAGACTCTTGATTCTCCGGGCACACTCAAAGCGACGAACCAAATTGATTGGTCGGTGTTGGAAAATAAACTAGCAACCAACCTTGATTCAACTAAACACTATCAACTGTTGATGGAGCATCCGCTCGTTAAAATCACGGACGCGACTATTTCGTCTAATCAAACTCAAGTTGAATTGGCAGAACAAGCGTACACACCTCAGTTTGGTGTAGAAGTCATGTATGCCCACCGACAAGCGAACAACATGGCGGGTGAACCTGCTTCTGATCTTGTCAGTGCTTATCTAACGGTCGACATCCCGCTATTTACAGGTAATCGACAAGACAAAAACTTGTCTGCGGCTCAACACCAAGTTGGTGCGGCTAAATCTCAAAAAGACACCTTACTTGCCCAAATGAATGCTCAAGTGAATGCATTATTGGTGGATAAGGCGAATCTCACCCAGCGCCTAGAGCGTTACCAAAGTTCCTTATTACCTCAGACATCGGCGCGAATCCGTGCGGTTGAAAGAGGTTATCAAAACAACACTGCACAGTTTAACGATGTGATCTCTGCAACGGCAGACGAGCTGGCTCTAAAGCTAGAGCAACAGCGCTTGATCACCGATCTCAACATCGTGAATAGCAAGCTCGCGTCACTCCTGAGTGGCTTTGATTATCAGGTTGAGCAACCGCAACTAACTGCGACAAACCATCAATAAGGAACGAATAATGAAATCAGTAAAAGTAGCAACAATCGCATTGTTGGTCGGTGGCGTATTAGGTTTTGGTGTGAATCATTTTCTAATGAATCAGGCAAATGATATGTCTTCAATGGCTGCTTCTAGCGGGACAAATACAACATCAAGCTTAAGCGATGAACCCTTGTATTGGGTAGCACCGATGGATCCAAACTATCAGCGCGACAAGCCGGGTAAATCTCCGATGGGCATGGACCTGATTCCTGTGTATGCCGATGACTTAAGTGGTGGTTCAGACAAAGCTGGCACTGTATTTATTGATCCGTCAGTCGAGAATAATCTCGGCGTTAAAACAGCAAAGGTTGAGTTGGAAGCTTTGTCGCCACGCATTGAAACTGTCGGTTACGTGGCGTTCGATGAAAGTACATTGTGGCAAACCAACGTCCGCGCTGCGGGGTGGGTGGAGAAGTTGTATATCAATGCGGTTGGTGAGAAGGTAAACAAAGGCGATGTACTGTTCACGCTTTATTCTCCTGAACTTGTTAAGGCACAAGAAGAGCTGCTGAGTGCATACAAAACGGGTCGCAAAGGATTGATAAAAGGATCGACTGAACGCTTGGTGACCTTGGGCGTCGATAAAGCGCAGATTCGCGCGATTACTCGTCAAGGCAAGGCTTCACAAACCATTGAAATCAAAGCGCCTGCAGATGGCGTCATTGCAAGCCTCAATATTCGTGAGGGTGGTTATCTTTCGCCGGCTCAAGCAGTTATCAGTGCAGGGCCTTTAGATGAAGTTTGGGTTGATGCCGAAGTGTTTGAACGCCAAGCACACTGGATCTCGTCGGGCAGCAATGCAGAGATGACTCTCGATGCGATTCCGGGCAAAGAGTGGCAAGGTAATGTGGATTACGTATATCCGATTCTTGACCCTAAAACACGAACCTTACGCGTTCGTTTGAAGTTCTCTAATCCTAATGGTGAGCTCAAACCTAACATGTTCGCCAATATTGCACTGAAACCAATTAGTGACGACCAAGTTCTTACCATTCCTCGAGCTTCGGTTATCCATTCCGGTGGCATGACTCGTGTTGTGCTGTCTGAAGGTGACGGTAAATACCGTTCGGCACGCGTTGAGGTAGGGCGTGAAGCGGGTGACAAGATTGAGGTGTTAGGAGGGCTCACGCAAGACGAACGCATTGTCACTTCAGCGCATTTCATGCTGGATTCTGAATCTAGCCAATCAGCGGATCTGTCACGCATCAATGGTGTGGAAGAGCAAGCAGACACGGCTTGGGCAAAAGGTGAAATTGCCGATGTAATGCAAGATCGTCGAATGGCAACCATCAATCACCAACCTGTTCCTGAGTGGGATTGGCCGGGCATGGTCATGAACTTTACCTTCACAGAAGGCTTGGACGTTAGCCAACTCAAACGCGGACAAGTGGTTGATTTTGAGATGATGAAAACAGAATCAGGTCAATACGAAGTGGTTGATTACAAAGTCAGCGAACATCAAATGGCTGGTAAAGTGTGGGTGCAGGGCGACATTACTATGTTGATGGCAGATTTTGGCATGATCACAATAAACCACAAACCAGTGCCAGAATGGGATTGGAAAGCAGGCGAAATGAATTTCCAAGCCAGTGATGAACTTGATTTATCGGAGTTCACCGAGGGTCAAACCATTCGGTTTCTAGTGGCGAAACAGGGTTCAGATTATGTGCTCAAATCCATAGAAGCGGGTGAGGGCAAACTATGATCAATGCAATCATTCGCTGGTCCATCAGTAACCGATTTTTAGTTCTGGTCGCGACCGTAGCTATTGTGTTTGGTGGATTATACAGCGTTAAAAATACGCCTGTTGATGCGATTCCTGATCTGTCTGATGTTCAGGTAATCATTAAAACCAGCTACCCGGGTCAAGCTCCTCAGGTAGTTGAAGATCAAGTGACCTATCCGCTCACCACTGCGATGTTAGCCGTACCTGGAGCCGAAACGGTTCGTGGATACTCGTTCTTTGGCGATTCCTACGTCTATATCATCTTCAATGATGACACTGATATGTACTGGGCGCGTTCTCGTGTGTTGGAATACCTGAGCCAAGTTGCACCTAACTTGCCTTCGAGTGCTAAGCCGACACTAGGGCCAGATGCAACCGGTGTGGGCTGGGTTTACAGCTACGTATTGCAAGATAAAACCGGTCAGCACGACTTGGCTGAGCTTCGAAGCCTGCAAGACTGGTTCTTGAAGTATGAATTGCAAACTGTCGATGGCGTTTCTGAAGTCGCGACTGTCGGTGGCATGGTGAAGCAGTATCAAGTGCAGATCGATCCTGCTAAATTACGTGCTTATGACCTAACGCTTCAGCAAGTCAACAAGGCGATCCAAGATGGCAACCAAGAAACGGGTGCTTCAGTGGTTGAGATTGCTGAAGCGGAGCACATGGTTCGCACAACGGGTTACCTGACAAGCATTGAAGACATTCAATCACTGCCACTAAAAGTAACCGACAAAGGCACACCGCTGTTATTGGGTGATATTGCTGATATTAACCTTGGCCCGCAGATGCGCCGTGGTATCTCTGAGCTCAATGGTGAAGGTGAAGCGGTTGGTGGCGTTATCGTGATGCGCTTTGGTGAAAATGCCAGTGAAGTAATTGATTCTGTTAAGAGTAAACTCGCAGATCTGCAAGCGGGATTACCAGACGGTGTCGAAATTGTCGCGACTTATGACCGTTCAACCTTGATTGATTCTGCGGTAGAAAACCTATGGAAGAAGTTGGCAGAAGAGTTCTTCGTGGTTGCGATTGTGTGTGCGCTGTTCCTATTCCATATTCGTTCATCATTGGTTATCGCGCTGAGTTTGCCTGTTGGTATCTTAGGTGCGTTTATCGTGATGCATTGGCAGGGTATTAACGCCAATATCATGTCACTCGGCGGTATCGCGATTGCGATTGGTGCCATGGTCGATGGGGCTATCGTAATGATAGAGAACGTTCACAAACACATTGAGCGAACGCCTCTAACCGATAAGAACCGTTGGCAAGTCATTGGTAAAGCGGCAGAAGAGGTGGGTGCTCCGCTGTTCTTCTCGCTGATTATCATTACCTTAAGCTTTGTTCCTGTATTCGCATTAGAAGGCCAAGAGGGCAAGATGTTCTCGCCACTCGCGTTTACCAAAACATATGCAATGGCGGCGGCTGCAGGCTTGGCTATCACGCTTGTTCCTGTGCTAATGGGTTACTTCATTCGCGGTAACGTGTTACCTGAACACAAAAACCCAGTGAACCGCAGTTTAGTCGCGATGTATAAGCCATTGCTCAACCTAAGCCTCAAGTATCCAAAAGTGATGATTGTGATTGCATTGGGTTTGATGGCTTCTGCGTATTACCCAACCATTAAGCTTGGTAGTGAGTTCATTCCTCCTTTGGATGAAGGTGACTTGATGTACATGCCGACTACTTATCCGGGGATCTCGATAGGTAAGGCGCGTGAATTGCTGCAGCAAACCAACAAGCTGATCAAAACCATTCCAGAGGTTGAAACCACATGGGGCAAGATTGGACGTGCGGAAACGGCAACCGATCCTGCACCACTGACCATGATTGAAACGGTTATTCAGCTTAACCCTCGAAGTGAATGGCGTGACGGTGTCACTACAGAGTCATTACGCAAAGAGTTCGATGATCTGATTCAGTTTCCGGGTTTGACTAACGCGTGGGTCATGCCAATCAAGACCCGGATCGACATGCTAGCGACCGGTATTAAAACGCCAATCGGAATCAAAATCGCTGGCCCAGAGCTGAGTGTTATTGAGGATATTGGTTCTCAGCTTGAGCCAATCTTAAATGGTGTTAGCGGTACCGCTTCTGTGTATGCCGAACGTGTGGCTGGTGGTCGTTATGTCACGATAGATATCAAACGTCGCTCTGCTGCTCGTTATGGGTTGAGTGTCAAAGAAGTGCAGCAGGTTATCTCAACTGCAGTGGGTGGGATGAATGTCGGTGAAACCGTTGAAGGGCTGGAGCGCTATCCAATCAACGTCCGCTACCCGCAAGATTACCGTGATTCTGTCGTCAAGCTGCAGAACCTACCGTTAGTAACACCAAACGGTGCTCGTATCGCTTTGTCTGATGTTGCGAATATTCGTTACGAAGATGGTCCACCGATGATCAAAACAGAGAATGCACGTCCTAACGGTTGGGTATTCGTGGATATTGATGGTCGTGACCTTGGTTCTTATGTGGCAGAAGCACAACAAGTGGTTGCTGAGCAAATCGTACTGCCTGCGGGTTACTCACTTGCGTGGTCTGGTCAATACGAATACATGGAACGCGCCAAAGATCGCCTAAGTGTGGTAGTGCCAATCACCATCGCCATCATTATGTTGCTGTTGTACTTGAGCTTCCGCCGTGTTGGTGAAGTGATGATGATCATGCTGACATTGCCGTTAGCCATGGTTGGTGGTTTGTGGCTAATGCATTACCTCAACTACAACTTCTCCATTGCGGTTGGTGTTGGCTTCATCGCGCTAGCGGGCGTTGCGGTAGAGATTGGGGTAATCATGTTGGTGTACCTCAACCAAGCGTGGCACTTCAAAAAGCTTGATGCCGAACAGAACCAGAAAATACTCCAACAAACCGATCTCACTGATGCCATTCGTGAAGGGGCAGGGCTTCGTGTGCGTCCAGTCATGATGACAGTGCTTACCGTAATCATTGGATTAATCCCAATCATGTACGGAGAAGGTACAGGCTCAGAAGTGATGCAACGAATCGCCGCGCCAATGATTGGGGGAATGGCGTCTGCGCTACTGCTCACTCTATTGGTGCTTCCTGCGATCTTCAAGCTGTGGAAGCAGCGTGAGATCACTCAGATCCAAAGCCGAGACAAGTAAATAACGTACTGATTATAAAAGCCCTTGCTTGCGAAATGGGAGTAGGTAAGGGCGCACCACATAAACATGTGAAACCAACAAAAATAGAATCAATTTAAGGAAAGACCATGAAAAAAACACTAATTACTATCGCCCTAACAATCACCGCTTCAACAGCGTTTGCTGCAATGGATCATTCAGTTGGTGACCATTCAAATATGGACCATTCAGGTATGAATCACTCGATGATGAAGAGCGGAGAAATGGATCATTCAATGATGATGGACATGGAAGGTATGTCGGAAGTGGGTATGCCAGCTCAAGGCGCTAAACCCGATAAAGTGGTTCATGTTCTACTGAGTGATGACATGAAAATTACGTTTAAGAACAAGGTTGAGATTGAGCCGAATGACGTGGTGCAGTTCGTCGTGATGAACACAGGCAAGATTGATCACGAATTCTCAATTGGTTCTGCCGCAGAGCAACTAGAGCATCGTGAAATGATGAAAAATATGGGCAATCATGCTCATGATTCGGGGAGCACCGTTACGGTTAAACCAGGTAAAGCGAAACAGATGCTTTGGCATTTCCATGGTGATAACAACGTAGAGTTTGCTTGTAATATCCCAGGACATGCAGAAGCGGGTATGGTGAAGTCGTTAACGCTTTAGACGTTAATCAATAGTGTTTTGTTGAATTAGCAACTCAATGAGGGCTAGAAAATTAAAGATAAGTCTTAACTCATACCAATGCGTCAGTTGAGACTTATCTTCTTTTCTCATCACTGTAAAAGAATCGATGTTTCCAGTAGGTGTTGCGCCTCGCCACTTAGATGAGGGAGCTCTGACATGATTCTTTTCAGCTTGTCGTCGATAGACTCCACTTCACTCAAAGAACGAAACGCAAGAATAGCTTGCTCAGGCTCACTGCTCACATAACCTTTCAACGTATTAAGTTGAATTTTGTTCGCGTTTTCGACTTTGGACAGTGCGATATTGATTGTCTCAATATTGATAGTTAACTCATTGCTTTTAAACATTTTTATTGTTTTATGGTTGTTTCCAGTTGAGCGCACATTAACACAACGAAGGATTCGAACATTGACCGAGATTATAAAACTAGAACAATTCTGAGAGACAGTAAGAGTAGTAAAGGGGAAACTAAAGATAATTTAAGTAGTTAGCGTACTACTTCAAAGTATGAAGATTAAGTTCGATCTGAGGGGGCAAACGATGAACTTGAGTTGGAGCGTGCAGCGGGAATCGAACCCGCATCATCAGCTTGGAAGGCTGAGGTAATAGCCATTATACGATGCACGCACACTGTCTTAAGAGTAAGACTGAGGCATTAAGAAGATTTGGAGCGTGCAGCGGGAATCGAACCCGCATCATCAGCTTGGAAGGCTGAGGTAATAGCCATTATACGATGCACGCACATCGTCTTAACGAGTTTGATAATGCCACATCTAACTGAAAACGAAACCTTTTTCTTCCATTTTTATTCTAAGTGCTCGCATAACCACCACTCCGCTAGTTTTTCAATCACGTCTGGTGTTTTGTGGTTGCATAAAGTGTGACTAAACTCTCGTTAGCGCTCTGTGCTTAAATGTTATGACTACCGCTAGCTTTGGATGAACTTTAACCTTGCTTTATAAACCGCCGCATTGTTTGGTCTTTGTTCTGTATTTGCCCTGAATTTTATGAATAATCTCGTTAACACACGCGGTTTTTTTGAGCAGACCTAACGGTCTGTTTATAACAATATGGATGCATATATTTAACTTGTGAACAATTCTTATTATTCATAGGTTTAATCCTAAATGAGTAGAGTCATTCGTACTTTTGAGTGTTCGGAGAAAAAAGTGACGAATCTAGTTGATAAATTACGCAAAAACCTCGTCATTCCGTCTATCGTCTGGTACATTTGCCGCACATTTTGTTTCCCCTAAAATACCCATGCCGTCTCAGTACCGAATTAACAAAATTGTTGAAATTGGCGATACACTTCACCGCAGTGGTTGTGCTCCTTATAAGCTTGAAAAATACACACAATATTATGCGAAAAAGCATGGTGTAGACGTAATGATTCAGGCAACACCGACCGCGATTAATTATCAATTTCCAGACGATAACAATGCCGTTATTCTCAAACGTCTAAAGCCAGCTTCAATCAACCTGAGTTTGTTGGCAAATACCATTATTCGTATCAATCAACCAAGCAGTGAACCGGTCCCAGAGCCGGTTGGTTATTCTAAATGGATTACTGCACTGGCGAATATGGGGATTCCACCTGCCTATCTGATGTTGGTCGGTAGTACTTTGGAAGCGGTAGGCTTTTCTGCGTTACTTGGCTTGATGGTTTGGGTATGTCAGCAAGTTCTCCATTCACGCCGCGCGATTGCGGTTGAATTCATCTCTGCACTATTAACCGGTATTGCTGTGGCATTTTTGGCAAGCACAGGGCTACCGATCCCGGTCTGGGCGCTGTGTATTGCCTCGATCGTTTTGTTTGTCCCCGGGTTATCCATAGCCAACGCACTAGAGTGTTTGGCCTTTAACGATTTAGTCTCTGGTACCAGCTTGCTAGGGCAGAGTGCCTTAACACTGATAAAGCTGTTCGTTGGCATCATCATGGGGCTGAACATTGGTGAAGCAGTATGGGGGCAAGCGGTATCCATTGATTACACCAATGCCGTGCCGACTTGGATGCATATTTCCGGATTGGTGCTGATTTCTGTCTCTATCGGTGTGATGTTTAATGCGCGCCCAACCGATATTCTATTAGGCTTGCCAGTTGCGGTTCTCGGTATGTGGGGACCATTCTATCTAGGTTTTGATAGTGGCTGGGTAGTTGGCACTTGGGTAACGACAGTATTGATCACGCTCTATGGAACTTGGATTGCGAAGAAGATGGATCTAACGGGTTCTATCTATATTGTTCAAGGAATCATTATCTTAGTTCCGGGTAGCCGTGTTCTAGTGAGTGCCAGTCAATCGGTATTTGAGCAGTCTATTTTGCCGATTCCGAGTATTGGTTTATCGGCACTGTTTATGTTCTCGGCGATCGTCGCTGGTCAAATTACGGCGTATTCCATTTACTCGCCTAAAGTTGAACGTTAAGCCGTTTTACTTATCGGAACCTTCTAAACAAACACAGCTCACTGCTGTGTTTGTTCGTTTTGAAGCCGCTCTTTCTTATCACCAACTCATCTTGATGCAATTGATTCGATTTATGCTCGCTAACCATGGCAAGAGTCATTAAGATGACACAAATTCCATTTAAATGAAGTAGTAACGTATGTCTTTACCTCCTTGCCCGCAATGTCAGTCTGAATATGTTTACCCAGACCAAAACAACTTAATCTGCCCTGAGTGCGCTTATGAGTGGAATCCAGAAGAAGAACGTCTGGAAAGAGAAGCTGCGCGAGTGAAAGACGTTAATGGCGTTGTGCTAGAGACTGGCGACAAAGTCACCTTCATCAAAGATTTAAAAGTAAAAGGCAGCTCTAGCGTACTAAAAATTGGTACCAAAGCTGTGATTCGACGCATCAATGAAGGAAAAGATCACCAGCTAGATTGTAAGCTTGATGGTGGCGGTGAAATGTTGGTGACTGCGAAATACGTTAAAAAGCAGTAATCGGGATCTCAAAACGACATGGATATAGTCAAAGCTGATTTATCGCATTCAACAGCCTTTCATCATTATGTGAATGCTTGTGCTGAAGACGGGCTCGATATTTACACGGGCATTTCCGATGGCAGTGATGCCTATTTAAAAAGGCGAATCGCTTATTCTAAAGGTGAAGGCTTGCCAGAAGGTTGGACTCCAGCTTCTACCTATTTTTGTATCGATTGTGGCGAGATCCTTGGTGTGATTCGAGTTCGTCATGGAACGACTGAGTACATCCATGATGTCATCGGACACATCGGCTATGAAACTTTACCTCAAGCTAGAGGGCGAGGTGTTGCTGGCTATATGTTGTCTTGGATACAACATCACGCGTTAACAGAAAGCGCTATCATTACTTGTGAAAGTGGCAATATCGCTTCGAAGAAAGTGATTGAGAAGTGCGGCGGTCGGTTCTTGAGTACATTTTATTCAGAGCAAGACAGACACGAAGTATTGCGATATCAACTAGACCCTAAATGAACCTTATTGAAGTAAGAAGCCCTAGTTACTTATGGAGATATTTTGAAGTATTCAACAAGGCCTGCTCAGTCATCAGATTATGAATTTCTGTTCGAGCTTAAAAAGGCCGCGGAGTTCGAACCGATCAAAGCCGTATTTGGTTGGGATGAACAAGTCCAGCGAGATATACACGCCGAAGAGTGGGAAGAAGAAAGGCCTGAGATTATTGTACTTCAAGGCAAAGCCATCGGCAGTGTGTTACTGCAAGATAAAGGTGACCACTTCTACTTTTGTCGGTTTTTCTTGCTGCCTGAATATCATGGCAAGGGGATTGGAAGCCAAGTTTTGACTGATTGTTTAACTCACGCTTCAAAGCTTAATAAGCCAGTAGAGCTATGTTATCTGCGAGGTAATCGAGTTGGGGAGTTGTATCTCCGATTTGGTTTTGAAATCACCTCGCAAAACGATCAGTTTGTATATATGTGGCGTAAATAGACATCCATTCAAAATGATCACACTGTGTCTGTAACTTGATAGGCACCTGACACCCATCTAACGTAAAATCTTGTAAAGCTCCCTATGCTTGATGACTAAGCGATTACACTTAGAACAGATTGAGCGTAAGGGAGTGTGCAATGAATTATTACCCAACTTCAAAAATCTTGGGTGAACAAAGGTTTGGTTTTGGACCTAGATTGGGACAGGAAACCTATTATTCCCCTTTAGAGCAGTTGGATAAAAAACCATTTGTTCATCAGTCCATTCAAGCTTTACCCACAACCGAATCTATTCTCATAACTATTGGTGAAAATCGTGAACAGCGAAAGAAAGCCAAGGGTGATGAGGAAAAGATGCAAGCAATGAAGAAAGAGGCACAGTCGTTTCTTCGAACTCATTATCGACAACAATCTCAAGCTCGTCATCTACAAAGCGTTGAAACGCCTTATGGTTTTCAAGAGCGCATTGTTCAGTTTTGGAGTAACCACTTTGCAATCTCGGTAGATAATCGAAAATTGATGCCCTTAGCCGCCAGCATTGAAAACGATGTGGTTCGCAAGCATTGGAATGGTAATTTCAGCGACATGTTGATGGCTTCTTCAAAACATCCAGCCATGCTTTTGTATCTTGATAATCAACTCTCCATTGGACCTAACTCAAAAGTTGGTAAGCGCCGTGATAAGGGGCTCAATGAAAACCTAGCCCGTGAAATTCTAGAACTTCATACTCTAGGCGTTGATAGCGCCTATAACCAACAGGATGTGATTGCTTTGGCTAAGGCGATTTCGGGTTGGGGAATTAAATTCCAATCCCCAAACGCTGGTTTTCGATTTGCTAATAACCTCCATGAACCAGGCAGTATTACTTTACTTGGAAAATCCTACTCCCAGTCAGGTGTCTCACAAGGGGAGTCGTGTTTACAAACCTTAGCTACCCACAAAGACACTGCCAAACATTTGGTTGATAAGCTTTGCCTGCATTTTATTGGTGACACACCTAAAGCTCTCTCAAAACAGATGGTTGCTGCATACTTAAAAGGTAATGGTGACTTGCTGCCTGTTTACCGCTTGTTGCTGAGCAGCGAGCAGGCGAGTGAGCCTAATCCTAATCGATTTAGACCTCCGAAAGAGTGGCTATTTGCGGTACTTCGCAGCGCCGACATTCCACTTAATGATAAGCAAGTACTGAATACTCTCAACACACTCGGCCAACCACCTTTTAAGCCGGGTTCACCGGCAGGATGGTCGGATCAAGACAGAGACTACAACAGCCCTTCGGCATTAACCCAACGTATGCAAGTCGCTAATAGGCTAGCCTCAATCACGATTAAGTCGGCTAAGGCGTCTGGTATAAAACCAAAGGCAGTCGTGGATAACGTTATCGCAGCTTTATACGGCGATGCGATTGATGAACACACCCAAATTGTATTGAGCAAAGCTGACAGTGCTGCAATGCAACTTTCCCTGTTGTGGTTAAGCCCACAGTTTCAATATCGTTAGGAGTGGGTATGAAAAAGACAAACGCTTCGCAGAATATTAAGTCGTATAGTCATGAGCCACACGATCTCAGCCTGAAAAGTATTAATCGCCGCCAATTTATGGGCATGGCCGCAGCTGTTGGTGTGAGTGCTATGTTGCCATTACCAAGCTTTGCCAAAACACGTTCAGACAATATCTTTGTTTGGATATCACTGCGTGGCGCGATGGATGGGTTAAACGTTGTGGTACCTCATGCTGATCCTGAATACGCAAATCTAAGACCGAATATCGGTTTGAAGCCCGATCAGCTATTGAAGCTAGACAGTTTCTTTGGGTTACACCCTTCGCTTAAAAGTTGTCATCAATGGTATGAAAATAAAGAACTTAGCTTTGTTCATGCTTGCTCAACGGCTTATCGTGAGCGTTCTCATTTTGATGGACAAAAGATATTAGAAAACGGCACTTCCGACCCTTTTAATACCAAGGGGTGGCTTAACCGTTTATTAAGCCTTAGCTCAGAGAAATACGATGGAATCGCGATTGATTCCGGCCTACCGCTCATCATGCAGGGTGAATCTACCGTGGCAAGTTGGTATCCAAACCGCTTAAAAACACGTGACAAACAAACAGAGCTACTTGAAGAACTCTTCCAAAGTGACCAAATGCTGTCTGCCAACTTTGAACGCGTCATGAAAATCGATGAGCTGGTGGGTGACCAAGGCGTTGGCAAACAATTCAAGTCATTGATGAGTAAAACGGGCGACATCTTATCTGCTGAAAATGGGCCAAACATTGCAGCATTAGAATTAGGTGGTTGGGACACGCATGCCAATCAAGGCAACGTTAACGGTAGGTTGAGTAATCAACTTAAAACTCTGGATTCAGGGTTAGCGGCACTTAAGGCATCGTTAGGGTCACGCTGGAATAATACGGTGATCATCGCGGCCAGTGAGTTTGGTCGAACAGCTAAGGAAAACGGCACAAAAGGCACCGATCATGGCACTGGTAACGTTATGCTGGTTGCTGGTGGTGCGATGGCTAATAAGGCTTCAAACATATCGAGTTCTAGCACATCAAGTGGGCAAGTTATCGCCAGCTGGCCGGGATTAAGCCAAGAGAATCTGTATCAAGGGCGAGACCTCAAACCAACCATCGACATGCGAGGTGTAATCAAAGGCGTGTTGAACCAGCATCTGTCGCTAGAAGAAAAGCAACTCAACACCATCTTCCCTGATAGTGAAATGGTAAAGCCACTTCAAATGATATGAAGTGGCTTTGAATTTTAGATTATCGTCTTAGGGGCATAGTTTTGCATGTGGTTTAAGACTTAACCGCCAATAATGCCCCGAATGTTAAAAGGCCAAATCCACACGCTTGATTGAGCCTTTTCTTGGCTTTCAACAAGTGTTTTTGGAGCGTATTTGAAGTAAATAACACTGCAACAATTCCAAACCACAAGCCGTGAAGGACAATCATGTAAAGCCCGTAACCGAGTGCGATATGTTGGTTTTCAGCGTCAGGTGAAATGACCTGGCTGAAGATACTCAAGAAGAACAACATGGTTTTAGGGTTGAGTACGTTACACAAAAAGCCTTGGGCTAAATAATGCCAAACACTGATGCTCTGCGTCGTTCCTTCCATAGGGGCAAGTTTGCTGTCTGCACTTATAATTCCTTTGATCCCTAAGTAAACAAGGTAAGCGGCACCTGCGTATCGAATGATGTCGAAAATCTGTTCATTATGTGAGATTAAGTAACTAATACCCAGCATCGAATAACTGATGTGAACACAAATCGCTAGGCTGACCCCTAATGCTGTCCAAATGCCAGCTTGTCTTCCTTGGTTGACACTGTTCTTCAAAACTAAAACGAAATCAGCACCTGGGCTTATAACAATTAATAGCCCTAACACCGCTAAGCTCAACCATTCCATAAATACTCCAATTCTCTTATTTGATGAGCGGCCATTGTATGGTTTTTATTTGCTACCTATAATCGAAATGAATTCCATTAACCTGTGAGAAATAATCATATATGAGGCATCTTAAAGCATTTCATGTTTTTCATGTCGCCGCGCATTCGATGAGTTACAGCGAAGCGGCAGAAAAGCTCAATATTACCCATGGTGCGGTGAGCAAACAGATCAAGGTTCTGGAAAATCACCTGGCTCATACTCTGTTTTGTAAGCAGGGGCGTAATGTATGTTTGACCAAAGAGGGTGAGTTACTCAAGGGCTACACAGAGCAAGCGTTTCAGGCTTTGGATACAGGCGTAACAAAGCTTAACCAACTGAAAAACCACGCGCTCGAGGTGTCGTGTGAACCAACATTAACCATGCGTTGGTTGATGCCTCGTTTAGGCGATTTTTACGCTGAGTCAGGTATTGATGTTCGTTTGTCGACTGCTGGTGGGCCTGTGAACTTGAATGCGACAGGACTCGATATGGCGATTCGCCGAGATGACTTTAAATTAACCGAGCGTTACGAACAGATACCGCTAGTTGAAGAGTGGGTAGGCCCTGTGTGTTCCCCGGGTTATTGGCAGCAGGTAAAAGATAACTTAGATGATGTGAAATTACTGCATAGCAGTACACGACCAGATGCTTGGAGTCATTGGAGTGCTATCACTAAAGATAAAGTTAATGGTGGAGAGTGGTCAAAAGCTCCAGCGAACCAAACATTTGCACACTTCTACTTTTGCTTTCAGGCGGCTGTCGATGGGTTAGGCATAGCGCTTGGGTCTTATCCACTTGTCGCCGACGATCTTGAAAGAGGTAACTTGATCGCGCCGTTTGGCTTCGTACCTTCTGGTCACCAGTACATATTGCTCACGCAAGATAGCAATCAGGATGAGTCAGGCAATTCATTCGTAGCTTGGTTGAAGAGCGAGTTATCGCAGTGTGTTCCAGTTATTAAAAACAAATAGATTCTTTACGTCAGAAGCTAATTCCCCCTTGATGCAGAGTGTTTCGCAAGCGCATGAGGTGGAACACCAAACGCTTTCTTAAATGCATTGGTGAAGTTAGAAGGGTGCTGATAACCCGCTTCATAGGCTGCTTCAGTGATTGATACCAAGCCTCGTTCTAAGTGTTGTCGCGCGATATCTAGGCGTCTGTGTCGGATATAGCCGTTGATGGTTAGATTGTAAGACTGCTTAAATCGACGCTGAAGGTAGGAGATACTCATCGAGAATTTGCTCGCAATACTTTCTAGGCTGAGCGGTTGATCTAGGTTTATCTCAATGTAGCTGATGATGTCTTCAATCTTGGCATCGAACCCTTTTTCAGCCGAAACTTGGTTATCGTTTTGGTCAAAATCAACGTGTTGATCCGTGCCGTTAGGACGAGTGTGAATGTCCTCAGAGGTACACTTTTGGCAACATTGAATCGGCATCTGCGACAGGGTTTGAGCAAGTAACTGCTGGGTTAACGTCTCTACGACAAGCTTGTCTTGGAAGTTGGCAGGTGTCGCTTGGCTAGTGAGTGTATTGGCGAGTTGAATGATGTCAGCGTTGAACTGCACATCGTAAAAGGCCTTATGCGAATCTAAGAATGATTTACTTGAACAGTGGTCACTTAAACGTGGTGTTACCCATTGTGGCTTAACCAAGATGTTGATCTTATTCATCTTGTTATTTTGAATTAACGAGCGTCTAAAGTTGGCTGGTTTGGCCAAGTTCACTACCACGCCTTGTGGTCCATTGCTGGCATCGAGGTCGAACTCCAAATCGTCGTAGCCAAAGGTGAGTTTTCCTTCTAGAAGGATAGTAATCAAAATAGCGGAGTGGGCCGTAGATACGATATTACTGTCGACCAATTCAATACAGCGGCCACCATGCACAAAAATCTGATCATTGTATTGGTAAGAAAGAAATTTCCCCTCAGCGAGTGAAGTCTGCTTAGTTTGACCTTGTGTCACGATGATCTGCTTTTCAGTCTGTTCTAACTTTTTAGTGAGAGCGACCTTCTTGGTTAACGTAGACTTTTTGGCTATCACATTCGCTTTCGCTACAGTCGTTTCGGCAAGTTTAGTTTGCTCTGACGTTACTTCACCCATTTGACCTTTCCTCATAACAGCTATGCGTTTTCGCATAAGCAAATCATCTGTGCATTTATAAATTACAACTCTACCATACATGCGAATTATTATCATTTACATCTAGGATTGAATTTATGGAAAACCCAGACAGCTCAACAATCAAGCTTTCAACCCTCTGTCTTGCCATAGCCAGTGCGTTTAGTAGCCCTGTGATAGCAGAAGAGAGCACATCGCACTTTGACGAAGTGGTGGTGTGGGGAACAAAAGTATCAAGCAACACTGAATCGATCATTGCCGATGATATGTCACTTAAGCAAGCTGACCATATGTCTGATCTGCTGAGAGAGATTCCGGGTGTTGATGTTGGGGGGACACACTCGGTGAACCAAAGAATCACGATTCGCGGCTTGAGCGAAACGGATCTCGATATTCGACTTGATGGCTCTTCTCAGCACGCCAACATGTTCCACCATATTGGCAACCTCACCCTTAACCCAGACATTTTGAAATCGGCCGATATCCAAGTAGGTAACAACTCAGTTACGCAAAATGGACTCGGTGGCTCTGTGTTGTTTGAAACTAAAGATGCAAAAGACCTGCTTCGTTATGACGAAAGATTCGGAGCTCGTGTCTATGGCGGTTATGCCACTAACGCCAGTCAACAAGGCTCTTTAACTGTGTATGGCTTATTGTCGGATAACGTTGATGCCATGCTCTATAGCCACTACATGAGCCGTGATAACTTTGAAGATGGTGACGGCAATGAGACCTTTGGTTCAGAAGGGGACGTATACAACATTCTTGGTAAGATTGGTTTTGAACCGAGCGACTTGCACCGTTTTGAACTCGCTTATGATCTCTACCGCGATAGCGGCGATTACAGCCCGCGCCCGGATATGTCGGGTGGCGCTAATGAAGGTCTGTCTAACGATATTCTGATCCCAACCGATTACGACCGTGACACCGTCACTGCAAGCTATGAGCTACGTGGCGATACTCATCAAGGTGACGTGACGCTTTACAACACTCAAACTGAAATTAAGCGTGATGAAACTGTTATGGCACCACGCTGGCCTTCGAACCGTTTGTCTAAAAACACGGCAAAGAATCAGAACTTTGGCGTGAATGCTAAGTTCCAATCGGACTATCGTTTGATGTCGTTTGATAATGTTGCGACTTACGGTTTTGATTACATGGACAAGTCATCAAGCAGCTATTACGGCAGCAGTAAGTTTATGGATGAGTCGGCCATTTCTACCGCACTTTTTGTTGAAGACCAGTTCTACTTTACTCAAGCCCTCTCGATCACAGCGGGTATTCGCTTTGATGATTATCAGCGTAAAGCAGAGACAGGAAATGACGATTTCGATGACGTAACTTGGTCTCTAGCGACGCAATGGGATGTGACACAAGATTGGACGCTGTTTGCGAGCACACGTTCGCTATTTAAAGGCCCAGAGTTGATGGAAACCTTTATTGCGTATCAAGATGCCGCATACTTAGCGGACGATATCAAAGCCGAAACGGGGCAGAACACACAGGGTGGCGTTCGTTTCGACAAGCGCATTGATGATCATTTTGTTGGCGCGAACCTAACTATATTCCAAACCAATATTGATGATTACATTGCCGAAGAGTACCAACCTGCAACCCAAAGTTACTTGATCTACAACTTAGGTGATGTGGAGATAAAAGGCTTCGAAGCGAGCTTATCTTACGGCTACGAGATGTTTAACAGCAAACTCTCTTACGCACGTTCTGATACTAAAAACAAAGACACGGGCGGCGCTGTCGCAGGTGGAAATGGTCGTAGTATTGATATGGGCGATAGCATCACTTTAACACTGGACTATCAATCTGAAGCGTTGGAAACGATTTTTGGTTGGAATTCGATGTTTGTTAAGGATGAAGACAACGTATTTGATGGTCAGCCAATCAAAGAAGGCTACGACGTGCATAACCTTTACGCACAATGGGTGCCATCTACCGTGGACGGATTGTCTGTCACCTTTGGGATCGACAACGTGTTTGACGAGCAATATACCTCACACGCATCTCGTTCAGGTACGGCGAGGGGTTTTACCCTCGATGACTATGAACCTGGTCGTAACTACAAGCTTTCTGCCGCGTATCAGTTCTAGGAATGTGTAACGAAATAGGTTCAGTCAGAGTGACAAACCAGCGGTCGTAGGGATCCGCGAAGTTTATAATCCGAAACTGAAGCTATCCGTTTAAGCCATTCGTTGAAGTGAATAGTGAATAGTGAAAAGAAAAGCGCCTTTCGAGCAAGGAATCGAGAGGCGCTTTAGTTTTATTCTTTATTGTGGAAATTACTCAATTGGCAAAGACAATACACCACCATTGAGCTCAACTTGCTTCAGCCATTCTTTCGGAATTGCTCCTTGTTCTTCATAGAAACAAGCCGCTAGTACTGCGCCAATCACAATCGCACGCCCGCAACTATCACCACCACATAAGATGTTATCTCTAATACCTTGTTTAAAGCTTTGAGCGCCTGCAATGATGCGAATCAGCAAGGGGAATGCGGCACTCAATTCACAATGCAATCCAAATTTCTTTGCCGCGTCAGTGATTGAAAGTTGAGGTTCTGCCAATGCTTCATCGATTTGATCGTGTATAAACCTGCTGCAGGTCTGTCTTACCATTTCTACGGATTGCAATGGTGAATTACCTTGTATCGCAGCTTGAATCAGTAGGGTGATGGCTTGTGCCCATTCTACTGCTTTATCGTTGTTATTAGTGACTCGAACCGCGCTTTCAACCATTGCTGGTAAGGTGTGAGACGTATAAGTACAAGCCACTAAAGGGATGATTTTTGAAATTGCAGGCAATTGCGTGTCGTCAGCGCCACACGAAGTAATAGGGGCGTTTGCTAATTCTAATTGATGGATGTTCAGCAAGCTCATGCGCGTCGCTTTATCTATGTAACCTTGCCAACTGCCACCGAAATCAAACCAGAAGCGGAAATGTTTGATGTAACTTGCTTCATCATAGTGTTGATTGTCGACTAGGCTATCGACCATTGCTAATAGTTGAGCACCGTATTGAGATTGGTCGCCTGCGGATTTTCCTTGGTGAGCAAAATAGCCTTTATCTTGATAATCGGATTCGTTTGGCGAACGAAACTCAGGCTCGAAACCCGCTACCTGTATGATCCTCTCTTGATCATATAACCAATGCAGCCCCATAGAGGCAGCGTCCCCAACTAATGCGCCGACAACGGCATAAAATGCTCTTTCTTTATGATTATCCATGTTGGTTTGACCTTTGAGAGAATCCGATGGGATTTAGTATTCAAAGTATAGTGTTTAAATGAAGGGTTTGCTGTGCTTTAGAAGAGAGTTTTGAAACGATTAATCCTGATTGGTCAATGAGTTAAACCAATCAGGAAAAGCTGATGAATATTATAGGCTAAGGGCAAGCAGAGGTTACTGAAGTGCCACTGAAGCAACCGAATGACTAGTGCAAATTAGCGGTTGAGATAAGCACTTGAGCGTTGCTCTATGGTTCTGAAAATGCGCGACAGAGTGAAGCATAACGCGAAGTAAACCGCGCCGACAATCAGCCAGATTTCAAAGATCAAACCGGATGAGTTGGCCATCTCGGTGCCAACGAAGGTCATTTCTTGAATCGAAATCAGAGAGACAATCGATGTATCTTTTACCAACGAAATTGCTTGGCCAGCCAAAGGGGGGGTAATCGCGGTTAATACCTGTGGGCCTACCACGTATCGATATTTTGAGAAGACGGACAAACCAAGTGAGTCCGCAGCTTCCCATTGCCCTTTCGGAATGCTTTCCAAGCCAGCGCGAATCACTTCAGCGATATACGCCGAAGAGAGCAAACCAATACAGATAACGCCAGAAGCTAAGTTTTCCCAAAGGTTGGCAGGGCCAAATAGAAAAGCTTGCAGTTGGTTGATGTCGCCATTGTGTTCACGCAAAAGGGTTTCTAAACCAAGTAAAGGAATCAGTTGGTTAGAGACAAAAAAGTAAAAGATAAACACAAAAACCAGTGGTGGAATATTTCGAACCAATTGGATGAAAAGCAGAGCTGGCGTCTTAAATAGAGCGATTTTAGAGTGTCTTGCGATCCCAAGCAGGGTACCGAAAGATAAGGCCAACACCATACTCCACAAACTTAAACGTAGTGTTGCGACTAGGCCTTGGAAGAAGTAAGGGATGCTACCTTGAGAAGGTGGAATGAAGATCAGCGTGAACGCGTCTTCCCATCGCCACTGATAGTTAATGCCGACAGCAGAGCGATAATAAAGCCAACCTGCAAACGCACAAATGATGACAAACAATACTCCATCTAATAGATTGAGGCGTTGATACCAAGGCTTCATGTGAAGGTTGGGCTTGGGCGTTGATAATGCGCTAGTACTACTCACGTCATTCCTGTTTAAACAATGATTATTAATGTGTTGTGAGAATGGACTATGAATTCATAGCTATCTCGGGTGTATCTTAAAAGGCAGTACCAGCAAGGTACCGCCTTGATTAGTTATTTAGCGTCTAATTAGCCGTCGATTACTGACCTTGAGCAATCTGATCTTGCCAATCTAGAGTAGAGAACCAGTACTCGTAACGTTCTTTCAACCAACCATCTTCAGTACGTGCTTTGATCCACTCGTTGAAGAACTCCGCTTTGTCGGTTTCACCTAGGCGAACAGCGAATGCTTCGTTACCTTTTGATAGACGTTCATCAAATGGAATGAATAGCGTATCAGCGTTCTTGATTGCTTCGTGCTCTGGCTTAGGGCTTGAAGCGATAACCGCGTGTGCATTGCCATTTAGTACTTCTTGGAACGCTTGAGCGTCGTCATCGAACTGAAGTACTTTCGCTTTCGGGAAGGTTTCACGAGCAACTTGAACCGTAAATGCGCCACGACGAGCAGCAATTTTCACTCGGCGAGAGTCGAAATCAGAAATCTTGCTGAAGCCTTCTGCTAGCTCTTTGTTAGCCGCTAGTTGAACACCAGAGTGAGAATATGGTTCAGTGAAAAGAACACTCTTAGCGCGCGCTTCGGTAATCGACATGCCGCCAATGATTACGTCAAACTTGTTCGACAGCAGTGAAGGGATAATGCCATCCCATGCCGTCGGTACAAATTCAACTTTCCAACCTGAATCTTCAGCAAGGCGTTTTGCCACATCGATTTCAAAGCCGACAAGGTCGCCTTGTTTGTTACGCATTGCCCAAGGAACAAAAGTCGACATGCCAACACGTAGGGAACCACGATCGTTGATTTTGTCTAAGTTAGGCGTTTCAGACGCAAGTGCAGGCAAACTTACGGCAAGCGCAAGTAAAGCAGTGATAGCGGTTTTAAATAGCTTCATGCTGATAAATCCTTATTGTGTTCGCCAGTTGGCTCCGAGCTTATGCTCAAGCCAAGCTGCAACGGCAGAAAGTGAAAGTGTAAGTGCAAGATAAATGATCGCCACAGAGAACCAGATCTCAAATGGCATCGCGGTTTCAGAAACAATGTTTCTGGCCTCGGTTGTCAGGTCGAAAATAGCCATGACACTCACAATCGAAGAGTTTTTGATAAGGGAGATCACTTCGTTGGTAAGAGGTGGCAGCGTACGTTGCACCACTTGAGGAAGAATTACATCCCAATAAGTATAGGTCTTTGATAAGCCCAAAGATTGAGCTGCTTCAAATTGTCCTTTAGAAATACTATTTAACCCAGCACGAAATATCTCAGCGGTGTATGCCCCTTGAAAAAGTGCCAAAGCTAAAACAGCTGTGCTAAAGCGATCCAGACCGATTACAGGGCCGAATACAAAATAGAGCAGGTAAATTTGTACCAACAATGGTGTATTACGAATCAATTCCACATAGCTGGTAGCGAGGGTGCGACCAACCACTGAATGGGAGTTTCGCAATAGGGCTGTGGTTAAGCCAATCACCAGTGTTGCAACTAAAGAAATCAGAGAGATATTGATGGTAACGAGTAGTCCTTCCATCAATTCTGCAGGCCACCATTCACCATCTTCATAGAAAGCGATGTAGTCAGGTACTCGATCCCATTGCCAGCTGTATCCCATCGCCTGAGCACCAGAATCGAGGATCCAAACAACGGCTGCCGCAAGCACCACAATTTGTACCAAGGCAGAGTGGGCGGGCTTCACTATCTTCAGCAGCATCAGTAAGTCAGAATCTGATTTAGGAACGCTTGAGTACGTTCGTGTTGAGGATTTTCGAACAGACTTTGTGGTGTATTTGATTCCACGATCTGTCCCTCGTCCATAAAGATGACTCGGTCGGCAACGCGTTTTGCAAAGCCCATTTCGTGTGTCACGCACACCATGGTAATGCCTTCACTTGCCAGTTCGACCATTACATCCAGTACTTCATTGATCATTTCCGGATCAAGAGCAGATGTCGGTTCATCAAATAGTAGTAGTTCTGGCTTCATACAAAGAGAGCGCGCAATTGCCACACGTTGTTGTTGGCCACCTGAAAGCTGAGCCGGGTACTTATTCGCTTGCTCTGCGATGTGTACACACTCGAGATAATGCATGGCGGTTTTCTCTGCTTCTTCTTTGCTTTTTTTGAGCGTGCGAATAGGAGACAGAGTCAGGTTTTCGAGCACAGTAAGATGGGGGAATAAATGGAAGTGCTGAAACACCATTCCAACTTGGCCTGGTGTGTTGAACTTGCAGGGAAGTGACTGTTCTAACACGGAAAGTTCGCCACTTTCGAACGGTTCTAGCTGATTGATACAGCGGATAAGAGTGGATTTACCCGAACCAGATGGTCCGCAAATCACCACAATCTCTCCCTGTTCAATATTAAGATCGATATCCTTTAGGGCATGAAAATCACCATACCACTTGTTAAGTGACTTAAACTTAACCATTTCCTTAAGATTGTTCAAATCGTTGTTCATACCTAGTAAAGAGACAGGTTTACCTTAACAATATAGAAATATGATTGCACATAAAATTAGGAACTTATGAGAATTTAATAGCATCTTGTAGGGCAAATAAAAAGCAGCGCCGAATTAGGACGCTGCTTGAGGGTATACGCAAGGTCAAAGAATTTGGTTCAGTTTCGCTACATAAATTTTTAAATTATCGCGATTTTATTTAAAAACCTGATTTCTTTGCTTTAATTTTAACCATTAATGGATTGCAGACTCTAGAATCTCGCGAGTTTTTTCTAGCGTGATCGCTTGGTTCTCACCAAGTTGTAGGTAGCCGTGTGATTCTAGCTGTGCAACCACATTGTCGATAGCCGTTTCTTTATTCGCCTCGTAGCCATCAAACATGGTTGCTACGTCAAGGCTGTGATAGAAGGCTTCGATAGCGTCGATAGTGCGCTCTGCTAAATCTGCGCCCGCTTCTAGGCCAAATACGTTACGCCCCATCTGCTCTAGCTTAGTGCGTTTCGCTTCAATCTGGTTACGAAGTAGTGAAGGTTGAACAATGGCTAGAGAACGTGCGTGGTCGACATGCCACAATGCCGTGAACTCATGTCCAATCATGTGCGTTGCCCAGTCTTGAGGAACGCCAGTACCGATAAGGCCGTTTAGCGCTTGGTTGGCTGTCCACATTAGGTTTGCACGCCATGCGTCGTTATCACGCTCGTCGTATTGTTTACCCAGTACAAGAAGGTTTTTCAGCAATGTTTCTGCGTAGCCGTCTTGAACCATCGCGTTAGCAGGCATAGTGATGTATTGCTCACAAACGTGAACCCAAGCATCAACCAGACCATTCACCAACTGGCGCTCTGGTAGAGACTTCATTACATCTGGGTCCATAACTGCAAACTTAGGCTGTACCGCAGGGTTTAGGAAAGCCAGCTTCTCTTGAGTCGCTTTACGAGTGATTACTGCGCCCATGTTTGATTCAGAACCTGTAGCCGGAAGCGTCAGTACCGCACCGATTGGCGTTGCTTCGGTGACTTGGTGCTTGCCTGTTAGGATGTCCCAACCGTCACCGTCGTATTTCGCTGCTGCTGCAACGTATTTCGAACCATCGATTACTGAACCACCGCCAACAGCGATAATGAATTCTACGTTTTCCTCTTTAACGATAGCGACTGCTTTGTCTAATGTTTCTTTGGTTGGGTTTGCTTCAACACCAGAAAACTCAATCCAAGCGTGATCTTTAAGAGCTGCGACTACTTGGTCGTAAACACCGTTGCTTTTGATTGAACCGCCACCGTAGATGACAAGCGCTTTCTTTGAAGTATCAACGGCTTGGCTGATAGCGTTGATTTGACCTTGGCCGAAGTGGATAACAGTAGGGTTAACATAGGTAAATTGCATCGTCAGTTCCTTGTGTAAAGCTAAAATTTTTATTTTGTTGTAGTGCTCAATTTCTTTATTTGCATATTAGTACACGGAATTAGGGTGGTGAAGGTCAATTTCTCCAAACTAATTGCCTATTTCTACATAATTGATATTCTCTTTGGGCTTTTGTGCAAACCAACATCACTCTTTGAATGGAACATCGCCTGTTATGAATACACTCGCTCAGTTACTGCAATCTTACGTTGAACTTAAAGGTTGGGATGACCTTGAAGGGATCAGACAAACAGAGATTGAGGGTGTGTGGTTGTATCGCAGTAGTGGTGGGAATCAGCGCCAACCATTCACTTATCAGTCAGGTATCATCATGCTTGGACAGGGTAAAAAGAATATCTACATAGGCGACAGGCCGGTGACTTACGCGGCTGGTGATTACCTTGTGGTGGGGGTGCCAATGCCATTGGAATGTGAAGCGTTACCGGTTGATGGTGAGCCGTTATTGGGTTTGTCGATCAACATAGATTCTCAGCGTTTACATAGCTTAGTGAAAAAGCTCGAAGAGCAAGGTTTTCTGGAGAGTTACTGTAACAAGCACAAACAGAACTCGAGTGGCTTAGAGTCCACTCGAATGGAAACGGCGATGCTAGAGAGTTTCACTAGGTTGGCGAAGACACTGCATTGCGATATTGAAGCCAACATCTTGGGTGATGCAATGGTGACGGAGATTGTTTATCGCGCTTTAACAGGCTCTGAAGGCCGCGTACTGTTTGATTTAGCCCATCATGATGGCCATTACGCACGCGTCGCTAAAGCATTGTCTAAAGTGCATGAAGAGTATGACCAAACCATTACTGTTCAGTCGCTAGCTGACGAAGCAAACATGAGTGTGTCTGCTTTTCATAATGCTTTCCGTAATGTCACTTTCGAGTCACCACTCCAATATTTGAAGAAGGTAAGGCTCAACAAAGCCAAGGAGCTGATCCAGTTAGAAGGTCTGCGAATCAGTGATGCCGCACGCCGAGTCGGCTATTCGAGCCCATCTCAATTCAGCAGAGAATTTAAGCGTCACTTTAATACAACACCAAGAGCTGTATAGTTTTCCCTCCTCGAAAATCTATATTCTGAAACAGGTGGTGTTTTTATTAAATATATTATTAACGTGACCATATTAAACACGTTATTTAAAATAATTACTTAGATAGCCTAAAAATTTATGCATGGATATAAGACCGTAACTTATAAAACTTATCGGTTAAGGGTATTTTAGTGTGAACAAGTTAACAAACACGATCTAAATTTTAAAAGTTACCCATCATATTTCGTGGGAAAGTATTCAATATTGTTGGATATACTTAAAAATAGAGAGAGATGAGTAGTCCTCCAACCTAAGTTACGTGGATAATTAGTCTTTCGATGACTAATTATCCCATAAGTCACTGAATATTAGTTGAGTGATAGTCTGATGCATGTCACGTTCAACCCAAAGTTATTCACCTAACATGGCGCTACTTTAATTATTCATTCCAATACGATTGTTCAATATAAATACGTATTCTTATTCTATTAAAAGGATCACGCCGATGAGTAGCGATATCATTAAAATTTCAAGAAATACTGAAAATGCTCCGCTAAACAATGTATCTACACAAACAGTTGCTTTTTCTCATTATAATAACTTTTCTGCTCAATTACCTATAGACCCTAAAACAGGTGAAATAGTCATCGGTGATATTAAAGATCAAGCAACGCAATGTTTGAATAATATTAAAGCGATTGTTGAAAGCATCGACCATGTAATGGATGATGTGGTGAAAATTAATATCTTCGTTAAGAACATTTCCGATATGGAAGCTATCGATGAAGTTTATAAGGGCTTCTTTAGTAATAGCCTTCCGACACGCACTGTGGTTGGTGTTGCCGCTCTACCAATGAGCGATGCGCTAGTTCAAATGGACGCTCTTATCTCAAATGGTGAAGGTACAACACCACAGGCACCATGTGCGTTAGTTAAGGTATCAAGAAACACGGATAAAGCCCCTCAGAGTGTTTTATCGACTCAGACTGCGGCTTTTTCTCACTACAATAATCTTTCGGCTCAATTACCGATTGATGTGAATACTGGTGAGTTGGTTTCAGGTGGAATCACAGAGCAAACAACTCAATGTTTAGCAAACATTAAAATGATTCTAGAAAGCATTGGCCATGTTATGAATGATGTGGTGAAAACCACGATTTACCTAAATGATATCGAAGATGCAGAAAAGGTAAACGAAGCTTGTGCCAAGTTCTTCCCAAGTTATGTTCCGGCGCGAACGGTTGTACAGGCATCTGAATTACCAATGGGCGCTTTAGTACAAATCGATACCTCGGTTTCACATGGCGATGGCACACCGCCACAACTACCAGAGGATACTTGCTTACTGGTTATTGAAGCAAATAACACTGCTGACGCACCATTCATGCCTTATTCGCACACCGTTGCTTTCTCTCACTACAATCATATTTCAGGTCAACTTCCTGTAGATCCGAAAACCAATGAAGTGGTTGCTGGTAGTATTAAAGAGCAAGCTGAACAGTGTCTTAAAAATATTAAGGCGATCATTGAAAGTGTTGACCATTGCATAGACGATACGGTGAAAATTAATATTCAACTTAAAGATATTTCAGATATTGATGCGGTGAACGAGGTCTATACGACATTCTTTAAGGCTGACTTACCGGCAAGAACGGTGGTTGGGGTTTCTAAGATTCCTATGAATGCTTTAATTCAAATTGATGCCGTCGTTTCTAACTGCGAAGGTACACCTCCACAAGACATTGTTGCTTAAACATCGTTACACACATCGATAACAGCGTTGAAATTTCGGCTCTAGTTCCTAACTTGGAATTAGAGCTGATTCAGTTTGAAGGCCTGCGATTAAGCGACAGTGTATATCGAATCAATGACTCTAATTCATCACAAATTGGGCGCGAATGTAAGCGTCACCTCAATACATCACCACGAGCGGTGTAATGCTTCCTATCAGCAATAAAGGTTGTTAAACATGCGGCACTTCATATAGTGCAATCTTGCGCATAATTTTTGATTGACCGAGAAATCTAAATTTTATAAATACCTGTTACTGGGTACTAAGATTCTGGAGGAGGTTCATTTGCTCGATTTGTTAAAGAAAGTGGTGCTTATCAATTTGATGGCTGCAATGGTCGTTTATGTGCTGTCGCAGTTTTTTCCTTTCTTTGCTTCTACTCAACTCGTCGACTTCTTATTTTTTGTCGTTATAGTCATTTGGATTTTGGCAAAACTTCTGTGGGAAGGAGGGGTTCATAGCAAAACAACGCGCTTAGATGATCCTATTACAGACAAAGTCTACAAAATGGTCGACGGGCACGATTTTGCTAAAGACCAACAAGAACACTACCGAATGAATTATCATACGGGCTTAGTGTTGTTTATTGCTGGCTTACCGGCGTTTATTGCGTGTTTTGTTCAGCAATTCTTTTAAGTACAGGTAAGAGGCAGTAATGCAAGAATATTTAGAACTGGACGTGATGACATTGGAGTCAATTTCAAAAGAAGCGGGCTTTCCAATAGATAGAGATGTGTATTTAGCATCGCGCACCCAATCGATGGAACAAGGACTGCTTGTCGAATATCGGCGACATAATAAGCTAATTGGCTACACCACGTTAAGTGATTTAGGCGATGGCAAGTGGTTTGTCCCTATGTTTGTGGTGCACCCAGACCACAGAAGTAAAGCCGCTTTTCTTGCTCTATTTCGTGGCATTGTAAACATACTGAAAGATCGTGATTCAAGGGTATTAGTAAGCAATGTTTTACGCTTAAATGAACTGTCGGTGCAGTTTCATAAGCGATTAGGGTTTGAAATAACACGTGAGAATCACTTAGGTTATGAGTTTACTCTAGCGTTGACTCCTGAAGTCAAAAGAAAATGGTCTAATTTCGTCGCTGTTACCTAGGGGCCATAAATAATTGTGGATCGAGTTTGACCTCAAGTATGTGGTGGTTAATATCACCTTTCTATGAATCGCTTCACTATTAACGCTTCTCATCTTTCGAGAGTAATCAACAAGGGCATGTATTATGTACAAAGTAGGAATCGTATTATTTGATGACTTCACAGATGTAGACTTCTTCTTGATGTATGACTTATTAGGAAGAACGACGGACTCTTGGGAGGTTAAGGTTCTTGGAACTAAGCCTGAGCATCGCTCACATTTGGGTATGACGGTGAAAACCGATGGCCATTTGAGTGAAGTAGCGCAGCAAGATGTAGTGCTGATAACAAGTGGTTATCGCGGTATTCCCGCTGCATTGAAAGAGCCAGAGTTCATGAACTCATTACAGCTGGATCCGAGCGAGCAGTTAATCGGGTCTATTTGCGCGGGATCTTTTGTGTTGCACGAACTCGGTTTACTTAAAGGTAAGAGGCTAACAACAAACCCGCATGCAAAACCAACATTAGAAGCAATGGGTGGCAACGTTCAAGATCTGCCTTTAGTCATCGAAGGCAACATTGCTACAGCTGGTGGGTGTCTTTCTCTGGTCTACTTAATCGGCTGGGTGGCAGAGCGGTTATTTGATTCAAACAAACGTAGGGCGATACAAAATCAACTCATCCCCGCAGGGCAGTTAGATCTCTTCGAAGACCTTATCTCTGGAACCATCCAGTCCGCAGAGGCTGACAACTTACACAATAAATCACTAGAAGCTGAGCTGAAAGACGCAGTGGTTTGAATCATCGTCATGGTATTTTTACAAAAAAAGCGTTTAACGAGAAAACGAAAAACAAGTTTATGCAATTTCGAATTATTTTAATGCTGTGCCTAGCTCTAATGGGCTGCGCGTCCAATGAAGCTATACAACCTGACCCAACAAGTATCACGTTGTTTTATGGCGAGACATCCATCTCCGCAGGCGTATTAGAAGATAACACATTTAATTCAGTACTCGCCGATAGGGCTGAAAGTGTGACTTTTTCGGGCTTAGTACGAAAGCAAGACTCTGGCTACTTGGTCGATATGCTTGTGATTCGAGAAACGAAAGAGCCACGCTCGACTCGACAATTAAACACGTCAATTCATATGAAAACTGGAGAGTTAGTGGATGTGGGGGGCGTGAACAACGATGTTTGGAGGGTGATCTTGGAGTAACTCGTTTAACGATGTGAATTAATATGATTTTTCGCTTTACCTCAACCTAACTTCAAGCCTTAAGCTTCTCTTACTTATTCAGAAGGAGCTTATTATGCAAAGTAATTACGTCAAGGAACTCTCCGTTAAAACTTACCAAGAAGCGATTGAGAGAGAGGTCGTTAAATCAAAAGTTCGACCATTTCATGCACCGAGTTTTTTCAGTGGTGCTTTGTTATCTATGGCGGTAATGGGATTGCTTTTGGTCACGCCAATACTCTGAGCGATGGTTAGCTCCCATCAACCTAGATAGAAACACAGAGAGTTCGAAATCTGAAAAACAGTACTTTAAGGGAGCCTTGTAGAGTTATTTATGGATATATCTATACACTTACTTCAACCAAGTGATGTTGGTCCTCTTTTCGAGTTTGAAGTCGAAAATAGAGAGTGGTTTAATCAATTTGTTCCTGCTAGGGATGACAGTTTCTATTCTGATTCAGGGGTTGCCGACCAAGTTACGCTCTTCCTTAAGGAATACCAAAATGGTGAGTTGATCCCAATGCTAATTAAGGACGCCAACGGCGTTATCTGTGGAAGAATCAACGTTCGCGATATCAGCAAAAATGGTGAAAGCGGGGAGCTCGGCTATCGGGTTGGTCGAGCTTTTGGTTCTAAAGGTGTCGCCTCTAATGCGGTCAGAAAGCTGCTAACCTACTTGTCTAAGCACTCATCCCTAAAATATATTGATGCTTATGCATTAGTAGGTAATGTCGGTTCAAATAAAGTACTAACAAATACGGGTTTCGAGCTCGTTGAGCGTGTCCAAAATTACGCAGTATTCAAAGGACAACAACAGAATGCCAACTATTACCGCAAGGCAATATCCGTGTAAGTGGGTATTTGATATCTATTATTTTTCCTATAATCAATGAGATAATAGGCTCGGAAAGATGAGCTCACACCATTGTGGTGCGAAACAATACAGAGATCAGTTTATGAACATTGTGACAGTCTATAGTGGTAATCAGCAGGTATACGCGAATTTATATCAGGGCTATGCGGCTGAGTTTTCAAAGATTATCGGAGACAAACCAGACGAGTATGGCTTGTTTGAGATTTACCCGACGCTTGGTGATGCCGTAACGGGGTACTTACTCTACATTGATGGAGTTCCTGCTGCATTAACCGCCATTGAAACCAAAGCGCCAAACGAGTTTGAGATTTGTGATTTCTATGTGGTGCCTTATTTTCGAAAAAATAAAGTCGGGAAGCAGTTTATCTCTGAGCTGTTTGAACACCTAAAAGGCAGTTGGGAGATTAAGCAAGTATTGGGCGCAGATCATGCTGTTAAGTTCTGGAGAGAAGTCGTTAATGACTACACCTCAGGTAACTATGTGGAAGACCAATACCAAGACGAAAAATGGGGTTTGGTAACAAGACAATGCTTCAATCATGATGGTATTGCCAAGTAAAACCTTATATGTCAGAAGCTGGCGGGGTCCTTCTAGCCAGCTTCGGGCCTGTTTATTTCAAGATATAAGGTGTCTTTTAGATCTAGGGTAACCTTATTGCTTTATCGTTACTTTTGAGGTTTATTGCGTTCGATTACACTGATCGCGATTGCTAAAAATAGAATATCTTTCACTAAGAAGAAGTTAGTGACCAAAATACCATCCGATACTTTCCAAGCGTTTGGCGTGGTAATTAGAAAGCTCAGTGTCACAACAAAGATAGCCGTCGCAGCAATGCCAGAATAAAATGCGACTTGCGGTTTCTTAAATCCAATCATCAGTCCGATCGCGACAATTATTTCGGCACCACCAACCATATTAGACACGGCTTGGACTGAGAATAAATTGTAAAGCCAGTTCATTGCTGGGTGGTTTGCAATTAAAGGCTCAATCAACATCGCCTCGGTAGGCGTAAACTTGTAAATTCCAATCCAAGCTAACACCAACGCGACACCTATCACGCCTAGGTTGTATCCAAAATTGCTTTGCTTCAATTCGTAGGTTTGAACATGCATAAAAGTACTCCATTAATAAGTCCTAAAACATGACCGCACGAGTGAAAATTTAATTTCGCGGTATCAATAAAAATCGGATTATTTCACTAAATCTCCCATGGTGTACCCATCAGCTGTTTAGCCATCGAGCCACTTGAGAAACAATGTGTTGGATTGTTTTTTGATAGCTTTATTGGGGAATTTCTAGCTTATTTTTGTTTTCAATATTAGGGATTTGGATTAGATTACCCTGATGTAGATCCTAACAATAAGAAGAGAATAGCAAGTGAAGATTCATAGAATTAACCCGACCAAACGTTGGTCTGATGTGACAGTTTTTAATGGTATTGCAAGCTTTGTTGAAGTTGCTGAGTCGGACACATCTGCGGGCATTAAGAGTCAGGTTCAACAAATCTTTGAGCAAGCTGAAGAGATGATGAGCCTGGTAGATAGCGATAAATCTCGCGTATTGTCGGTCACTATTTACCTAACGGATTTCGCTAACTTTGATGCACTTAATGAAGTGTGGGAAGCATGGTTCCCTGAAGGCTGTGCGCCTAGCCGTGCTTGTGTGAAAGCGGAACTGGCAAACCCTGAACTGTTGGTTGAAATGTCATTCATGGTTGCCGCTGGTGAAAAGTTTCAATAAGCCGAACTATCGGTAGAAATAAGCTTCGCCGATACAAGTACCGAGCAGATAAAACAAAGCCACTCAGGTGATTCACTTGAGTGGCTTTTTTGTTCGAAACACTAAACCGAGGTTAGTTGGCTTTGGTATTAAGCGATGCCTTGCTCTTTTGCCATCTGTGTCGCGATCTTAGGAGCATGCCATAAACATGGTAGTAAGATGAATGACACAGGAACGGCAGTAATCACTATGAACGACTGCAACGCAGAAATACCGCCAGAGCCCATTGAGATAAGCGCAATGGCTACAGCACCCATGATGATACCCCAGAAGGTGCGTACCGCTGCGTTTGGCTCTGTGGTGCCTGTCATAACTACACTGATGGTGTAGGTCATTGAGTCACCCGTTGTTACGATGAACGTGGTGGTCAGGATAAGGAACAGAATTGCAATCAGAGTTGGGAACGGCAGTTGCGCAGTAATAGCAAGTAATACCGCAGGAAGGTTGAAGCCTTCGAACGCACTAGAAATTACGCCAGGGTTTTCTAATTCAAACGCTAAACCACTACCACCAACGATGCTGAACCAGAAACAGGTTACTAGCGGAGCAACGATGCTGATAGACACGATCATTTGGCGAATTGTTCGGCCACGTGAGATGCGAGCAATAAAGATTGCCATCATTGGGCCATAACCTAAGAACCAACCCCAGAAGAATACCGTCCAACCACCTAGCCACGCTGTATCTTGTCGGTAAAGCGCCATTGGGATGAAGTTATCGATCATTTCACCCATGCCTTGCAAGTAGCCATCAACGATGAAGCTTGTTGGACCCACAAGAAGGATGTAGCCGATCAGGCATACAGACAAGATGATGTTGTAACGGCTAACCAGTTGAATGCCTTTGTTCACGCCGCTCAATGCCGATAGGGTGTACATGGCGATGGCGAATAGAATAACGATGCTCTGCGTAGCAAAGCTGTCTGAGATGCCAAACAGTTCACTTAGCGCATAACTGATTTGAAGACCTAAGAAACCAATTGGGCCGATAGTGCCTGCTGCAACAGCAACAATACTACATGCGTCGACTACGTTACCAATCCAGCTATTGATCGCTTTGTCGCCCAGTAGCGGGTAAAGCAGAGTACGAGGTTTAAGAGGGAGCCCTTTGTCGTAGTGTAGGTGCATCAGTACGATAGAGGATAAGCCACCTAAGATTGCCCAAGCAAGAAAGCCCCAGTGCATGAAAGACTGAGATAGGGCGTTGAATGCCATTGCTTGAGGATCAGCGTTGCCGTATAGAGGTGGAGCAGAAACGAAGTGAGCAATAGGTTCTGCTGCTGCCCAAAATACACCACCGCCTGCGAGCAGCGTACATAGGACAATCGACATCCATTTGAAGGTAGTCATTTCTGGAAGGGCAAGTTTACCCAAACGAACGTGACCTGTGCGTCCTAGTGCAAGCACTAAGCCGATGATGAAGTTGAGTAGTAAGAGAACCTGCCAAAAAGCACCGAACCACTTAGTTGAGTAACTAAAGCCGATGTTTACAAGTTCTGACAACACCGAGGTGTTGGTGAAGGCAAGAATGACAAAGAGAGTTAAAAAGCTCCCACTTAGCCAAAATACTGGATTTCCAAGCTCCAGTTTTTCACCCAAAGATTGGGCTTTAGTGAAGTTAATAGAAGTAGATTCTGCGTTGATGTTTTCGTTGGCGACTTGCGTCAAGTTGGACATTATTTCTTCGCTATATTTGGCTCTTTCGAGCCTATGTATTTCTCCCACACTTGCATTGGAAATGTGAGGTTCGTCAAAAAAAGCCGCGATACTATCACAATTGTTAAGAAAAAGTGGGCAAATTTAGAAAAGAAATCAGTTCTACGGCGAAATCACTCCCTTTTGGTTAGTTTTAAAACGAAATTTTAGAACGAATAAATAAAGTAGATATGAATAGAGTTTTGTAATTAAGGATGCGAATTAGGCGATATTTTTTAGCGTACCGAAATAAATTTAATATTAGTTGTTCGTGCAAAATAAGTGTCGACTCATTGCATGCTATAAACAAATTATTGCGAGTCATTTTATAAATATTGAATATTTTAGGTGTTAAATTGGCACTGTTACCTACAGTTGTTTTGCGAAGAAATTTAAGTGATGAGATATATGACACTTAAATTAAGCATCTTGAAACAATAACTTAAGGGACAGCTAACATGCACCTAAACCAAGGAAGAGTGGCCAAGAAGGTTTTTACACTCAGTACTCTCACCGCGTCATGCTTAATGGCGTTCAACAGCTACGCGGCTGTTGATTGTTCAACGTTAGAAGCGTGGGATTCCGCCACGGTGTACACCGGTGGTGATCAGGTTTCACATGACGGCAGCGCGTACTCAGCGAATTACTGGAATCAAAATAACAACCCAAGCCAATTCGAGGGTGACTATGCACAATGGAAAAAGATTGATGTGTGTAGTGGTGGTGGAGGCGGTGGCACGCCAAATGAAGCCCCAACCGCTTCGTTAACAGCACCTACCGCGTCAGATGTAATCGTTGAGGGCGATAATGTCGTCTTAAGTGCAACAGCACTCGATACTGATGGCAGTGTTGCTTCAGTAGAGTTCTTTGTCGATGGAACTTCAGTTGCTGTAGCTACTGCGGCACCATTTGAAGCGGCTTGGGCTGCAACGTCGGGTAACCATCAGGTTTCTGTTGTTGCAACAGATAATGAAGGCGCGGCAAGTGTCGCAAGTGCAGTATCCATTTCTGTTGATTCACTACAACCAGGTAATGAAGCGCCAACAGTATCAGTTTCACTTTCAGCGGCTTCTGTTGATGTCGGTAGCGTGGTAACACTCACTGCAACGGCTGCAGACAGTGATGGTACGGTTGATAAGGTCGATTTTTATGTAGCAGGTTCTCTAGTCGGAACAGCGGCTACAAGCCCGTACACGCTTGACTACACAACCACTCAAGCAGGTACCTTGTCTGTTTACGCCAAAGCGACCGACGATCAAGGTGCAACAACGGATTCAGCGTTAGCTTCTTTAACGGTGAATGGCGCTCCAACGGTGAGTACATGTCGTCCTGATGGCTTGTATCAAACGCAAGGTGTCGATGTTCCTTACTGTACGATTTATGATGATGAAGGCCGTGAGAAAATGGGCGCGGATCACCCTCGCCGTGTGATTGGCTACTTCACCAGCTGGCGTGCAGGAGACGACCCTCAAGCGGCTTACCTGGTTAATGATATTCCTTGGGAACAACTCACACATATTAACTACGCGTTTGTAAGCATCGGTTCAGATGGCAAAGTGAACGTTGGTGACGTAAATGATCCAAATAATGCTGCTGTAGGTAAAGAGTGGCCGGGTGTAGAAGTCGACCCTGCATTAGGATTCAAAGGTCACTTTGGTGCGCTGGCAACCGCGAAGAAAAAACATGGTGTTAAAACGCTAATCTCAATTGGTGGTTGGGCTGAAACGGGCGGTCACTTCGCGACTGACGGAAGCCGAGTTGCTGATGGTGGCTTCTATACTATGACGACCAATGCTGATGGATCTATCAACCACCAAGGCATTGAAACATTCGCGACTTCAGCGGTTGAAATGCTACGTAAATATCAATTCGATGGCCTAGATATTGATTATGAGTACCCAACGTCAATGGCCGGTGCGGGTAACCCATACGACAAAGACTTCATGGAACCGCGTCGTGAGTACCTATGGGCTTCCTACCAAGTGCTGATGAAAGTATTGCGTGAGAAGCTTGATGTGGCGTCTGCCGAAGATGGCAATCACTACATGTTAACTATCGCGGCACCTTCTTCTGGTTACCTGTTGCGCGGTATGGAAACATTCGATGTCACTCAATATCTTGATTACGTGAACATCATGTCTTACGACCTTCACGGCGCTTGGAACGACCACGTTGGGCATAATGCAGCCTTGTTTGATACAGGTAAAGATTCAGAACTAGCGCAGTGGAATGTATACGATACTGCGGCTTATGGTGGTATCGGCTACCTGAACACGGATTGGGCTTACCATTACTTCCGTGGTTCAATGCCAGCAGGTCGTATTAACATCGGTGTTCCATATTACACGCGTGGTTGGCAGGGCGTAACAGGTGGTGAAAATGGTCTTTGGGGCCGAGCTGCACTGCCTAATCAATCTGAATGTGCCGCTGGTACTGGTGAAGGTGAGAAGAACAACTGTGGTCACGGTGCGATTGGTATCGATAACATGTGGCATGATACCGACCCTAAAGGAAACGAAATGGGCGCAGGTTCGAACCCAATGTGGCATGCGAAGAACCTAGAGAAAGGTATTTGGGGCTCTTATGCGGACGCCTACAAGCTAGATCCTGTAAACGATCCAACGGATGTTCTAAGAGGCACTTACACGCGTAACTACGACAGCGTGGCGGTTGCACCTTGGCTATGGAATGCTGAAAAAGGCGTGTTCCTTTCTACGGAAGATAAAGAGTCTATCAACGTGAAAGCGGACTACGTTATCGACAAAGAAATCGGCGGCATCATGTTCTGGGAACTGGCTGGCGACTACAACTGTTATGTACTTGATGCAAGTGGCAACCGAACAACGGTTGATACCACAGAGCAAGCGTGTAACAGCGGTAACGGTGAGTTCCACATGGGTAACACAATGACTAAAGCTATCTACGATAAGTTTAAGTCGGCAACGCCATATGGAAACAAAGTCGCGACTGGTGCAATTCCTACCGAAGCACTAGACATCGCAGTATCGGTTGGTGGCTTCAAAGTCGGTGACCAAAACTACCCAATTAATCCTAAGATCACGTTTACCAACAATACGGGGCAAGCACTGCCTGGCGGAACTGAGTTCCAGTTCGACATTCCAGTATCTGCACCAGACAATGCGAAAGATCAATCTGGTGGTGGTTTGACTGTGATTGCTTCGGGTCATACTCGTGCGGATAACATCGGCGGATTAGACGGTACTATGCACCGTGTGGCCTTCACATTACCTGCATGGAAAGAACTGCCTGCTGGTGGTGTATATGAGCTGGATATGGTGTATTACTTGCCAATTTCAGGCCCTGCAAACTATGCCGTTAACGTAGGTGGTGTCGATTATGCCTTCAGCTTTGAGCAACCAGATTTACCTTTAGGTGATATCAGTTCTGGTGGCGGCAACCCTGGCGACGGTGGTACAAACCCTGGTACTTGTGATACTGCAGGCTTAACTGTGTACCCAGATCTACCTCAGAAAGACTGGGCAGGTAACCCAAGCCATGCAAACACGGGTGACCAAGTGGTTCACAACGGTAGCATTTACCAAGCTAACTGGTGGACAAGTTCTGAACCAGGTAGTGATGGTAGCTGGACCAAAGTGTGTTCGTAACCTCGTATTAGTTAATAGCTGATATCAATAATAGGAGTCATTAAAAGTACATTTTCACAATGATGATGAATGGTAGATGCAAATAACTTTGATTATATTTATCAGTCGTTTAGTGTGACTTTAGATGACAATGCAAACGCCGAACTGAAAACAGTTCGGCGTTTTTGTTATAAGTCACAGATTGCACATTGAAAGGCTCTAAAATATAGACATTCGTTCAGTAAAAACATCAATCATGATATAAAACAGTCTGCTTATTAGAAAAATATGAGTGTTACCTAAAATTAGAGATGATGGGGTAATCTTGAAAGTCAGACGTAAATACATTCTTAGCTTCTCAATTGTGCTAGCCGTTGTTTCTCTGCTCCTTTCTGCAGTTCAATTTAATCGAACCCAAGAATCACTATTGGATTCCAATCAGTTCTTCTTTCGTACTATTGTGAATGCGAGCTATGACATCGTCGACACCACAGTAAACGAAGCGATAAAAACCTATTTAAAAGGTATTACGGACACTGTTGCGTCTCACGTGTGGCATGCGGCCGAAGATCAAGAAATTGAACAGATAAGCCAGATAGCCAGTGAGTTGCACATTGGCCAGTCAGGCTATATCTATTTGACGTCTCCACAAGGTGTTCATCTTTATCACCCTTTTTTGCAAGGAAAAAGGCGAGGACATCTTACCCATATACAAAAACAACTCAGTATTGAGTCTGGTATGATCGAATACTTCCACGCCAACCCTCACGAGATAAGTCGACGAGCCAAAGTTGCTTATTCAATAAGACTACCAAGTGGCAATACTTTGGTGGCGACGACCTACAAAGAAGAGTTGATGTATTTGGTTGATCTAGATGCATTAAAAGACAAACTAAGAAAGTACTCTTATGGCGATAGCGGTTATGTATACATCGTCGATTTACAAGGTGAACTAGTTCTGCAACCTAGCGTTGAACATGAGCATTTAAAGGCCTTAATTGACGACTCTTCAGAGTTACTTATCAATAAAGTGGGCACTGAACCCGAAGGGCATTTTAGCTACTCGATTTCTGATTCGAATGGAACAACGAGCAAAAACGTATTTTATAAGTTCTACCCATATTTGAATTGGGTGATTTCAGCTGGGGTTTTAGAACAAGAGCTGAACAAGAACCATAGTTTGTTGCTGTTGAGCTTGGTGACGCTGGTTGTTAGTTTGCTCAGCATTATTGTTGTTTTGGTACTTTACTTACGCCATCGCCACTTAAAGGTACTGGATGTTGCGAGCCTCGATTATCTCACTGGTCTTTATAGCCGCCGAAGTTTCATTGAGCAGGTAAAGCTTAAAATATCTGATAACTCGCCATACCCCTTACAAGGTGTTGGTGTCATTTTGTTGGATATAGACCATTTCAAGCGAGTGAATGACCAATACGGGCATGCAGAGGGCGATAGGGTAATCTGTGCAGTAGCAGATACGTTGAAGCATTTGTCTAGCAAAGACAGATTGATTGCGCGTTATGGTGGGGAAGAGTTTATTTTGGTGACCTTTGATTGCGATGAGCGACAGTTGTTCGAACTGTCAGAAACTTTGAGGAAGAGGATTGAGCAAGTTCAGGGAGTCGTTTCACCTGTGACGGTTAGCGCTGGTTGTTGTTATGCTCAAGTGTTATTCCAGATAGAAGGGACAATCGAAAAAGCCGATCAAGCGTTATACAAAGCCAAAGCGAGTGGGCGTAACAATACCCAAATCTATAAAGAGAACGAATATCGAATTGCTTACCTGTGAGATCACTCGTCATATTGAGTCTAAAAACATCTATTTAGAACAACACGAATAAAAAAGCCCAAATAGATCGCTCTATTTGGGCTTTTTCAGAATAGTTTGAAATCGCTAGTCGCTAAATTAAGCTTTTGCTTCTTTCATCGCTTCCGTTTTTTTTTCCTTTTGCATTTTTGCAAGGAAGTAGATGTTTACGCATGCGATGAAGCCGTTGGTTGCAACCACTGGCCAAGCGTCAATCATAACGCCGTATGCTGTGAAGAGTGCACAGCCAATAAAGTTAAGGACACGCAGGCGAACGATATCTTTCATTGTTAATGAAATTGCGACCATAATAGACGCAGCGTAACCTAAAATCTCAACCATATTGAATTCCATTGTTTGACCCTCTTAAATTTGCCGATACTTTGTCGGTACCAATTCTTCTCTTCATGAGATGATTGAGGAAGCTCCGTGCCTCGAATGGTCTGGTTATGTTTTACGGGGTAGACTATACCAACTCCGTTTTTGTGATTAAACCCCCAAAATAGGTAGAAGTGAAGGTTAGCGATTACGCAAACGTTTAATGCACTTTCTACTAACATAATTACCATTTATGTTGGTGGTTAAATTGATAGTTATTGGTATATAGGTAAAGGCTCTAACCATGATAAAACGATCCATTTGTGCAACAAAAAGCATAAAGACCGCTGTGCTTGTGACCTTGATGAGCATTGTGCTGACAGCTTGTACTACCCAAGAACAGCCGCCCGTCCATGATTATGGTGTCGTGATCAGCGGCGACTTTGAGTTCATGAAAAATGGCGTATCAACTTATTCATGGCACCCACAATCGGAACAGGTATTCCTCTCTAAGAAGTACAATGAAACTGTGGTTACCGATATGGTGCGTGACGCAATTGAAGCGCAGCTAACGGAAAAAGGGTATCGCTTGGAGTCGGGCGGTGGCATCGGTGATGTGGTAGTTGGATTTGGACTGGCAGAAGAGTCAGAGCTGAATGACAATTCAATTTTCGAGGCGGTACAGCTTTCTACGGGCGTTCCTTTCTATGATGGCAAAGGAAAACTCACAGAAAAAGGTTCATTATACATTGTATTTTCGCTACCAAATTCTCAGATGATCCAATGGCAAGCGTTAGCTCAATCGGGGATTAAGCCTGACCTAGAAGCAAGCGAGAGCAAACAGCGCATTTCTGGCTTTGTTGAGATGCTATTTAGACGGATGCCAAAGATAAATTAAGAATGTTTGAACAAGAGAGTATTTTCCTGGTCAATATTAACAGTTGAAAAAATAGACAAATCGCAGAATATACTTTTTTATTTGTAACTAAAGGTACATTTGCGTAAAGCTACGTAAAGTTCGCGCTTCTTTTGCTGGCATTTGTCTATACTGGTCAAAACGTTAACTTAGGTTTAATTCAATGAAACTGTTCTCAAAATACTCTCTTCCTCTATTAAGTATATTCATTGTAAGTAACGCAGCGATGGTTAGCACAGCAGCTATCGCCGCACCTTCTATCGTACCGGCTCCGCCTAGTTTAGGCGCCAAAGGCTATGTGTTAATCGACTTTAATTCTGGTGATGTGCTCGTCGAAAAAAATGCACATACCAAGCTAAACCCTGCAAGTTTAACCAAACTGATGACCAGCTATGTGGCGGGTCAAGAGATGAAGCGAGGTAACATTTCTGCAGATGACAAAGTAAGAATCAGTGAAAACGCTTGGGCGAAGAATTTCCCAGACTCCTCAAAAATGTTCATAGAAGTAAATACCGATGTGGCGATGATGGATCTATACCGCGGTTTGATTATTCAATCGGGTAATGATGCCAGTGTTGCAATCGCAGAACACGTCGCGGGTTCTCAAGATGCCTTTGTTGATTTGATGAACTCTTGGGCGACTTCTCTGAAATTGGAAAATACCCATTTCGCCAATGCACACGGTTTAGATGCGGAAGACTTGTATTCAACACCTTACGATATCGCGCTACTTGGCCGAGCAATCATTAAAGATCTTCCAGATGTCTATGGCTTATACAGCGAACGTTCTTTCAGTTACAACGGCATCACTCAACACAACCGTAATGGCTTGCTTCGTGATAGAAGCTTGACGGTTGATGGTATGAAAACGGGTTACACCTCTGGTGCAGGCTACAGCTTAGCGAGCTCGGCAACACAAGGTGAAATGAGGCTTATTGCAGTAGTGATGGGCGCATCGAGTGTTAAAAGCCGTGAGTCAGACAGCAAGCAGCTTTTAAGCTACGGTTTCCGATTCTTCGATACGCTTAATGTCCACCAAGGTGGGGACCAAGTGGCTGAAGAGAAAGTATGGTTTGGTGACCAAGACACATTGAAGCTTGGGGTTGCAGAAGACACGTTTATCACGCTACCTAAGTCAGACAGCAAAAAGCTAACCGCTTCTATCGAACTAAACTCGGAACTCAAAGCGCCGATTGCAGAAGGTCAGACTTTAGGTGTCGTTCATTACACGGTTGATGGTGAAGATGTTCAAACTCAGCCTTTGATCGCACTTGAATCGGTTGAGCAGGGTGGCTTGTTCAAACGTTTGATGGACTACATTAAATTGTTCTTCTCAAGTCTGTTCTAAACGAACTGGCACCAGAGAGAAAAGTAAAACGACTGGGCGCTGTGATTTGATCACAGCGCCTTTTGTTGTTTTAGAACGGGACAAAGCGAGGTGAATAACGTTCTTTATTAGCAGTCGCTGATGGTTTCGATTACTATACGCAAAATTTAGCAGTGTAGTTACTTATGACCATAGAGATAAAGAACATCACCGAACCTGAAGTAACTTGCGCCAATTGCCAGGCATGCTGTTGTCGTTTAGAGGTTATGATCATCACAGATACCGGTGTCCCAGAAGAGCATATTGCTTACGATGAGTGGGGCGGTGAAACCATGAAACGTTTAGATGATGGTTGGTGTTCAGCGGTAGATAGGGAAACACTGATGTGCACTATCTATGAAAACCGACCATGGATCTGCCGTGAGTTCGAAATGGGCTCGTTTGAGTGTGTCGACCAGCGTAAAGAGGTGATGGGTTAGGTTGTGTTGGCAGCCGGTTGATCCATATTATTAATATCAATACACGATTTCTTGAAAGTCAGGGCTTTATATCTCGATTTGATATAGAGCCCTGATTCGTTTTACTGATTTAGTTTTGTGTGAGAACGAGTCGATTTAGAACTCAGAAGGCACTTCAAATTCCATCCATTCCCCGGTTGTTGGGTGAATGAGTTTTAGGTAACCCGCATGAAGGTGCAGTCGTTCGCGCTTATAGCCATATAGATCATCACCACGAATAGGTACGCCAAGTCCTTGTGGGTGAGCGCAGTGTACGCGTAGCTGGTGGGTACGGCCTGTTTTAGGATACAAGTGCACCTTGGTTTTGCCGTTATTAGTGCTGACGGCTTGCCAATGCGTTTCTGCGTTACGTCCGTGCTCATGACAAACGAGCTGTCTTGGCCTGTCGGTGATATCGCCACGCAAAGGAAGGCTGATGTCACCAGATTCACCCGTTATTTCGCCATCAAGTAGTGCGGTGTAACGCTTTTCGACCGTTCTATCGATGAACTGCTTTTGGATGTGCTTGTTGGACTCGGCTGTTAGCGCCAAGACCAACAAGCCAGATGTCGACATATCCAATCTATGGATAATCAAAGGTCCTGTAGCACCTGGGTAGCGCGCTTTTATACGCGTATACACTGAGTCTTCGATAAACTTACCAGGAACAGACAAGAACTCTTCAGGCTTGTTCACGACCACGATTTCTTCATCTTCATAAACAATATCAAACGACTTACCCATCGCAGGGTTTACGATAAGCGGATTATCTTCAAGATCAATGCCGTTTAGCTGGTGTTCAAGGATCTCAAAGCTTTTGCTCTGGCAAACTGGGTAGAGGTTCCCGTGTTGTCGAATGATATCTGTTGGTGGTAATCCCCACCAAAACTCAGCTAAAGCCAACGGACTAAAGCCGTATTCAAAGGCAAAATTAAGCAGCTTTGGCAGGCAGCAGTCGCCAGAGCCTTCAAGCGCGTCTTTACCATCCAACAATTCAACTAGGCTCTTTGACTCTGCCGCTTGGTTGATAAAACGATAGTGAGACAAGCGCTGTGTTTCTAACTCTGCAGAAATGGCCTGGTAGTCGTTCTTACGGCTTTTAAGCTCGCTCTCGATAGCGTCTACTTGTGATTGTTTTTCAGCGATCTTCTGTTTCCACTCGATACGAAGTGCTTTTAGGTCGCGCTTCTCTTGGCTGCTTTGATTTCCTAACTGCTTAAGTAGGTTGGCCGCAGATTCTGGGTTTCCTAGAGCTTTCTCTTGAGCTGCTTGCGCTCTAAGCTCATTACGCTGTGCTTTGTTGGTGGCGATGGTGAGCTGAAAGGCTTCTATTGCTTTGCTTGCGTCGTTTTTAAGCCCGCTTAGCATTGAAGTCAGTTCATTTAGGTTATGAGTTTGCTCTAGGTTCGTAATGTCGTTAGCTAATGTCGCTTGTAGGATTAAGCCATGTGTGTTTAGCGCCTTAAACTGCTGCTTATCAAAAGCAGAAGGAACAAAGGCGGTACTCGATATCAGAGGCTCCAAAGACGAATCTAGCTGCAAACCTGAGAACGCAGAAAGGTAGCCCAATTCTTGAGTTTGAGGGTGTTGAACCAGAAGAACGGCATAGAGATTACCTTGTGATGTTTCATTCACACCACAGTCAAGCAGTGACTGTTGAAGCTGCTGCATCGCTATTTCACACAGTGGATGCGGAGTATAGTAATACGGGAATGTAAAACGCTCTGGCAGCGATAAGGTTTGATTCGCTGTTTGGTTTAACGTGTGCAGTGGTGTGTATTGAGCAAGGTTTGCTGACATGAAGATCAAACTCTATGGGTATTCAGTTTAGAGCTCGATATTGTTGTCGAAATGAAGGTAAATGAGAAGCCAAAGCGAAAGATAAATCGGCTTTGGCTTCATTTAGACAGTCATTTTCATGCTATGGAAGCATTGAATAGACAAAATCTCGATTAATTGGAGTGTTCTAACTCGAGTTGCTCCGCCTTTTGGTAAGCAGGGTGGCTCGCCAAAAGTTCGCCGTATTTAGCAATGTTAGGGTAAAGCGCAGTTGCACCAAAGTTACCGACGATTTCAACGATGAACGACATCATAAAATCGGCGCCAGTGAGCTTCTCCCCTACAAGGTAGGTTTTGCCTTCAAGAGATTGGTTTACGAAGGTCAGGATCTTTTGATTTTCGTCATCAGCGTAACCACCAAGAAAGTTTGTTTCGGCGCCGTCTTTCATCACGAAGATCTTAAGCAGCATTGGTAAAATCCCCGAACTTTCAGCAAAGTGTAGCCACTGAGAATACTCAACGTATTCAGCTGTGCCACGTGCTGGTGCAAATTTACCTCCGCCAAACTTGTCGATGAGATACTCAGTAATCGCGCCAGATTCACTGATCACGACGCCATCGTCTTCAATGACTGGAGATTTACCAAGAGGGTGAACAGACTTCAGTTCAGGTGGTGCTAAAAACGTGACACTGTCTCGTTGGTAAGGTTTGATTTGATAGTCGACACCAAGCTCTTCCAGTAGCCAGATGATGCGCTTAGAACGTGACTTATTAAGGTGATGTAAAGTAATCATAGTTCTGCCTATTCTATCCTTGAGCTATTTTGGTTCGTTAGTTTTGATAACAAGTTTGCCGAAGTTCTGACCTTCTAACAGACCCATGAATGCTTGTGGTGCTTCGTCTAGGCCTTCAATTAGGTGCTCGCGGTAGTGCATTTTTCCTTGAGACAACCATTCAGTCATTTGAGTTGCAAACTCGTTGTAACGGTGTGCGTAGTCGTCAAAGATGATGAAGCCTTGCATCTTAATGCGCTTAACTAGAAGAGTACCCATTAGGCTAGACATACGGTCTGGACCCTCAGGAAGTGATGTCGCATTGTATTGTGAGATAAGGCCACAAACAGGAATTCGAGCGCCTGTATTAAGTAGAGGCATTACTGCATCGAATACCTTGCCGCCAACGTTTTCAAAGTAAACGTTGATGCCGTTGTCACACGCTTTCGCCAATTGTTCTGCGAAGTCATCTGCCTTATGGTCGATACATTCATCGAAACCAAGAACCTCTTTCGCGTACTGGCACTTTTCTTGACCGCCAGCTACGCCAATGACACGACAGCCTTTTAGTTTACCGATTTGTCCTACGGTAGCGCCAACTGGACCAGTTGCAGCCGCTACCACTAACGTGTCGCCTTCTTTCGGTTGGCCGATATCCAGTAAACCCATGTAAGCGGTAAAGCCTGGCATGCCCATGATGCCCAGTGCGTAAGAAGGATGAGTTGGCGCTTTTCCTAGCTTGATAAGACCTTCACCGTTCGACACGCCATAATCTTGCCAACCTGTGTAAGCCAATACCCATTCGCCAACTTCATAATTGCTGTTGTTGGATGCTTCGACCTGACACACAGTTGCACCAACCATCACCTCATCAATAGCAACTGGATCGGCGTAAGATTTTGCATCACTCATACGGCCACGCATGTAAGGGTCGAGAGATAGGTAAACCGAGCGTAGTAACATTTCACCATCATTGATTTTTGGTGCGGCAACGGTTTCTAAGCGGAAGTTATCTTGAGTTGGTGCGCCGACAGGGCGAGAAGCCAATACGATGCGACGATTGTCTTGTTGAGTCATTGGATGTCCTTAATTTTATATTGTGTTTATTTAGAATTAGACCAGTCGTCTAGTTTTGTTTCCTAAAAATCCCGCCGTCATCAAATTGATAAGAGGGCGGGTGATTTCTTTTGAGCTAAAAAAGTCAATGCCAATAAAACGCAGTGCGCGTTAATGGCTTTCACCTTTTAAAATTTGTTCGGTAAGGCGTAATGCCGATTCTAAGCTATGTGAACTTTGGCTTAACTTGCTTAATAAACTAGCGCCTAGCCACATTGAGTATAGGTTCTGGGCCGCTTCTTGACTGTTTTCTACCGAGATAGAGCCATCTTCAATACCGCCAACAATACATTGTTGAATGGTTATTGTGACTTTCTCAGCACCTTTTAGCAGAGCCTGGCGCATAGGATCAGAAAGGTCAGAAACTTCAGCGCTGAGCTTAACCACTAAACACTTGTGTGCGTTACAGGTGCCATCTTCAGTTTTCGCCCATAGTGAAAAGTAACCCAGAATTCGTTGATAATGGTTGCCTTCACCGTGCACTAAAATGGATTCAATCTTAGTGATGTAGTTTTCAAAATAGTGCTGAATTAACGCCTCACCAAATTGCTCTTTCGATTTAAAGTAGTGGTAAAACGATCCTTTCGGTACTTCCGCTTCTTTAAGCAATTGTGATAAGCCAACGCCATTGAAGCCGTTGTTCACTATTAATTGATAGCCAACATTCAAAATATGCAGGCGTGTGTCATTCGTTTTCTCGTTCATGGTCGATACTATAATTTAAATTAGACCAGTCGTCTAGCAGCTGTGTTTTTACTTAATTATTCGTGTCAACTGGATGGTTTCCAGTGATAAGGTGCCTTAAAGCAATGACTTACGAATAAAAAGCCCCGGCATGTTCTGCATGTCGGGGCTTAACGTAATGCTCACTTTCAAGCGAGTAGATTACTGGATAGAGATTAACTCAACGTCAAAAATCAGTGTTGCTGATGGTGGGATAGGACCTGTACCACCTTTGCCGTAACCTAGCGTGCTTGGAATGAATAGGCGAACCTTTTGGCCTTCTACCATGTAAGTCAAACCTTCTTGCCAGCCTTTGATTACTTGCTTAAGAGCGAATGAGATTGGCTCGCCACGTTCTACAGAGCTATCGAAAACCGTACCGTCAATCAGAGTACCGTGGTAGTGAACCGTTACTTTGCTGTTTTTAGTTGGGTGCTCTGTACCTGTACCTTCTTCAAGAACTAGGTATTGAAGACCGCTTTCAGTCGTGATCACACCTTCTTTTTTTCCGTTCTCTAGCAGGAACAGCTGACCTTGTTCGAAGTTTTCTGCACCAGACTTATGATTTGTCCAAGTACGGTAAATCATGAAACCCGCCAAAAGAAAGACGATGACCGGGATGACAAATTTAGACATAGTAAAACCTATTGTATTTATTGCTTAGTTTATTAATGAGCTGACTAAAGCCGCGCTTATGGTTGAGTCAAAAGGTAGTTGATCGTTTTTGCGATGCCAGCAACGTCTTGGTGACCTGCTGTCAGTACTTGGTATTTGCCGTTAACGATAAACGTTGGTACTGAGTTGATCTGACCTTTTACTGAAACTTTTTCTGCTTTTTTAACATAGTCAAAAAGCGTTACCTGTTGTTCTTTGTTCAATTGGTAAGGGCTAACCAAACCGCGAGAAGTAAAAGCGGTTTCTAGCGCTTGTTGACGTTGCTCTGGTGTTGCGTCTGCACCCATTTGAACAGCGCCGAATAAGTCGTCCATGAAAGCGTGGTCTGGCGTTGCATCAAGCTGCATCACTGCTGTGTAGTAGATCATTGCGCTGATTTGAGCACTTTCATTGAATGTTACGTGCATCTTGCCAATGGTTTGGTCTGTAAGCGACTCAATCTCTGGAATTGCACTTTCCATTTGACGACAGTGACCACAGTTTAGAGAGAAGATTTCAGTGATCGGAGACAAGTTAAATTCTGTTAGAGCGGTAGGAAGTGCTTCGTATTGAACACCTTTTTGTGGCTCGTCTGTTTCACTACAACCGGCGATAACAAGTACAGCAACAATTGCAGTGATGAATTTAGTAAATGGTTTAAACATGATGTTTACTCTAGCGTTAAGAAGTCGTGAGATTCTAACTATTTAGTCGGAATTGGAAAACAATTATAAGGTAAATAAATGCAAACAGTTCGAACTAGCGAGCGAAGACAGGCTAGTTGACGGTTAACTGTGATCAAAAGCACTTTTTTAAGATGTGTTCTCATTTTGTCTAAAGTTTTTTTCTCGATGCCGATATAGACATTAGTAAATGATTTATCTGCATGAGTGGTTGGTGAAGTAATGAGATATTTAGCGATAATGTTAAGCATAGCTTTGGCTGGGTGTGAGACAACATTACCAACCGGTATGCTAGGTGATAACCTGTTAGAGACGGCACCGCAAACCGACTATGACCTGATGCACCCAGAGTGGGGTGTGGTTCAAACTACAGGTACAGCGAGCAACCGCGGTTACTCAATGCAGAGCCATTCTCATCAAAAAACCATAACTACTAACTATGGTCGTGGTGTGTCGACGAATGATCCGCTAGAAGTGTTTTTAAGACAAAACCGTATCGATTTTGAAGTACTGCCGGGTAACCACGTGATGGTTAAGCTTGAGCAACACGTGAACTTTAAGACAGGGTCAGCCTTCCCAGAGCCGGCTTATAACCAATGGTTGGACACACTTGGTAGTTACCTTTCTCAGCGCCAAGACATCGATATCGTGATTGAAGGTCATACTGATAATACAGGCACAGATCGTATTAATGATCCTTTGTCAGAGCAGCGTGCAAAAGAGGTGAAAGCTCGCTTAGAGAGCAACTATGTATCGAGTCGTTCTATTTACACTCGCGGCTTTGGTGAGTATGTTCCAGCATGTACCAACGCTTCACCGCAAGGTAAGGCGTGTAACCGCCGCGTGGAACTGATGCTGATCGTCGCCAAATAACCTTTAGCGTTTTTGTTCCCAAGTGAAGAATACGCAAATAACAGACATAAAAAATCCCTCACATTTGAGGGATTTTTTGTATCTGACTTTCGCTTAGCTTTTCAGCTTATGCAAACTGCTTTTCTAAGTAAGCAACGATGTCTGAAGACTCGTACATCCACTCAGTTTTTCCGTCTTTCTCAATACGTAGACAAGGCACTTTCACACGACCGCCGCCCGCTTCAAGCTCTGCACGGTGCTGTTCGTTATTTTTAGCATCACGAAGTTCAAACTGAACCGATTGACGTTTCATCGCGCGGCGCACTTTTACACAAAATGGGCACGCTTCGAATTGGTATAACGTGTGCGTTTTTGCTTGCTCATTCACTTGGCTTTGTTCTTCTTGAGAACGCTTCACGCCACGAGGGGTAAAAATAAAATTTAATAGCAAAATCACACGACCTAAGAACCAACGGATAAACTTCATAACTCTCTCTACATATTTAAAATTAGCGTTACAATTTGCAGCATTATATACACAAGTTTTGTCAGATGCTCGCAACAAACCGCTAATATCTATTTTGTCCGTTCGATCGTGTGAGACTTAGCCACATTTAGCCCTAAACGCTTAGACAGTCGAGTCAGGTTTGCTCGGTCTGTTTTCAGAACTCGCCCTGCTTGTGCCCAGTTAAAGTTGGCATCTTCCAACACCTCAGTAATGATACTGCGTTGAAAATCGTCCGTTGCACCACGTAGCCCTGCAGAAAGGTCGATCGTTGGTGTCGATAATGGTGTGTTTTTCACCTGTGTCGTCGCAATTGGCTGATCTTGGTCTAGAGGACCACAATCTTCTTTGGTGATTGTCACCAGGTTTTTATTGGTGCTGCGCGCTAACGCTTTCAATGCGGAACGACTTATCACGTGCTCAAGTTCACGCACGTTACCCGGCCAACCATAACGGTTTAGGAAAGAAAGAACGTCGGAACGGAACTTAACTTGGTTGATACCAAGCTTACGACGCGCTTGTTCTAAGAAAAAACCCGCTAATAGGCTGATATCGTCACCACGATCTTTCAGTGCAGGCACCGCGATAGGGTACACACTCAATCGGTGGTACAAATCGGCTCTGAATCGACCGTCTTCAACTTCTTGTTTTAGATCTCGGTTTGTCGCTGCCAATACTCGCACATCAATGGTTTGAATGTTGTCTTGGCCAACAGGTTGAATTTCGTTGTTTTGTAGAGCACGCAGGAGCTTACTTTGAGCAGCCAAAGGCAACTCACCAATCTCATCAAGGAACAGTGTGCCGCCATCGGCTAACGCAAACTTACCTAAACGGTTTTTGTCTGCACCTGTAAATGCGCCACGTACGTGACCAAACAATTCACTTTCAACTAGGTTTTCAGGAATCGCAGCACAGTTTACGTAAACCAATGGATTACGCTTACGCTGCGATTGATGGTGCAGAGTGCGAGCGACCAGTTCTTTACCTACACCGGTGTCACCGTGAATCAGAATATTGAATTCTGAAGGTGCTACTACAGCGATGTCGTTTTTAAGTGCAACCATGGTGTCACTGTTACCGATCAACTCACCGCCGTCGCGTTCCCAAGCTTCAACGTTCAACTCTTCTAACAACTGTTTGGATTGTTTTGCTTGGTGTTCAAGCTGAGAAAAGGTCAATGCCATCTGCATGCTTGACGCCGCAATGGCTGCTAATACTTCAAGGTTACGTGCTGGAATGTTAGCGAAGACGTCTGGTTTTAGGCTGTCTAGCGTCAGAACGCCCAATAGTTTATCGCCAAATAGTAAAGGCAGTCCCATACAAGCGTGCATTGGAAGGTCGCCATCATGGTCGATCAGTAGACCATCAAAAGGGTCAGGCAGTGAACTGTCAGAATCGAAACGAACAGGAGAGCGAGATGCACATATCTCCGCAAAGCGTGGGTGCTCTGAAATGATGAACCGACGACCGAACGTGTCGCGACTGAGCCCCTGCATTGCAACGGGGACTAGCGTGTCACCTTGAAGGCTTAATAGCGCGACACAATCACACGTGATGGTTTTACGAATGGCATCGATAAGGCGGTTAAAACGATCTTGATCGTTCACACCACTTGCGAGGCCAATGGTCATTTCCATGAGGGTAGATGCGGAGATATCTTGCATAAAAAACTCTAACTGTGTGTGTTTATATACACTATAGAGTCTTATTGACTTAAAAAAAAGGTCTTTTTGACATTTTTATAAAGGCGGTTTTGAGAATAAAGCGAGTGGTGGCGGGGCTCGAAAAAGTTGGCACTGATTGTGCTGAATAGACAGTGAAGCCCAATTATAGCGCTGATTAAACAGACTATTCTTGATCTCAATCAATCAGGTGGCATTAATCAGGTTTCGCGATTTTTTGAAATGAAAACGAGTCAAAATAACTCAGTTTCTAAGAATAACTAAGCTTTCAGAAAATCGATAAGTCATTCTTAATTTTTAAGTAGTCAAAATGACATAATAGGTCATAAGGCTCAGTGTTCGGAGTAAATTCATGCTTAACAATGCACATATCGAAATCATCAAATCTACTATTCCTCTACTTGAGAGCGCAGGCCCGGCTTTAACTCAGCATTTTTATCAACGTATGTTCACACATAACCCTGAGTTAAAAGATATCTTCAATATGACTCACCAAAGAACAGGTCGCCAAGGCGTAGCACTGTTTGAAGCTATCGCGGCATATGCAAAGAACATTGAAAACCTAGCAGCGTTAACAACAGCGGTTGAACGCATTGCTCACAAACATACAAGCTTTAACATTCAACCAGAACACTACCAAATTGTTGGTTTACACCTGATTGAAACACTACGCGAATTGGCAACAGACGCGTTTACTCCTGAAGTAGAAGAAGCGTGGACAGCGGCGTACCTTTTCTTGGCTCAAGTATTCATCGATCGTGAAGCTGAACTTTACCTACAACGCAAACAAGCTGTTGGCGGCTGGGAAGCGGCACGTACATTCGTGATTGCAGATAAGATTGAAGAATCAGCACTAGTAACAAGCTTTATTCTACAACCAAAAGATGGCGGTGATGTTCTAGACTACACGCCTGGTCAATACATAGGTATCGAAGTTAAGCCAGAAGGCGCGCAATACAGCGAAATTCGTCAATACTCACTATCAGATAAGCCGAACGGTAAGCAATACCGCATCTCTGTGAAGCGTGAAGGCCATGGTCAAGAAACACAGGGCGTGGTTTCTAACCACCTACACGACACGGTTGCTATCGGTGATGAAGTAAGCCTTTACGCTCCGGCAGGTGACTTCATGTATCAAGAGCGCAGTAAGCCAGTAACGCTTATCTCTGCAGGTGTTGGTGTAACGCCAATGCAGTCAATGCTTGAGTTCCTGAATACTGAAGAGAAAAATGAGCCAGTACTTTACCTACACGCTTGTGAAAATGAAGGCCAACACTCATTCACTAAACGTGTGAAAGATATCGTTGCCGATAAAGGCTGGGAAGCGAAAACCTGGTACATGAACAAAGAAGCATCTGCGTGTGAGAATACGCACGAAGGTCAAATGAACCTAGCGTCTATTTCTGACACGAAAGGTTTTGAAGAGAGCGACTTCTACATTTGTGGTCCGGTTGGCTTTATGAAGAACATCGTAGAGCAACTAGACGCGCTAAACGTTTGTCGTTCACGAGTTCACTATGAAGTATTTGGCCCTCACGCGAACTTCTAAGATCTCTCGGTAGTTGTGTTAACACTCGCCTGATCTATTAAAAACCTTGCCTATTCAAAGGCCTCACAGTGTGAGGCCTTTTTCCGTTTGGCATGAATAATGTGTTCAGCGAGTTAGAAAGTGTTTTTGAGTTGATTAAGAACGTTTCACTTTCTTAGACATGTAATCGGGGTCAAAAAGCTCGGGCCAGTACATTTTCACGTAACCGCCTGCGACCCAAATCACTAAGATAGTTGCGATGGTGAGCTCGAAGAAGCCAAACTTGTGTAGCCAGTACCATTGTGGGTATTCTGCACCGAAAAATGTAGTTAAACGATGCATGGCGATGGCACTGATAACAGAAGGGAAGGTGACAGCCGCTATTGAAGGTTGAAACTTCAAGCGCATTAAGCGGATGTAACATAGGTAAATCAACAATGTCATGGTGATGGCGATACCTGACAATGCGCCAGTGAGAATAGGATCTGGATTGTTAAAGTTGACCAAGTACGCGGCTAAAGACAAGTTTACCGGAGCAGCCATGATTGCCAGTGTTGGCCTTGCTCTGCGTGGAAGGTTCCCTTCAAACACCAAGCGATATAGCACCACAGGGAGCATGAAGAAATAGATACCAATACAGGTTGCTGCAAGCGTTTCTGAAAATACGGTGTGGCCAAACTGTGTGCCTGCCAATGAACTACTGATCAAGCCTACTGGATATAGGAACCAACTTGGAACAATGTTCGACATTTTGAAGTTGATGATCTGGAAACTGAAGAACAACACCATCATAGTAAAATGCAGCAATAGAGCGCAGAACCATATTGGGTAGGCGATTATGGTGGAGATCTCGGCTAAATAGTCGCACAGGATCAACAGTGCCATGCTCATTGGTGCCATTAGGCTTCCACTAAGCGGGTGACGGATATCATTGATGAAGGTATTAAAGCTGGTGAGATAACGAAGTAAAACTGGCAGTAATAATAACGCGCCGAATGCGGCGAGATAAGGACGAATGATCTCACCAACCCCCGGGAGATACAGTGCCCACGCCTGTCCTAGCCCAATAACACCAAGTGCTAAAGACGCCTGTGATGGCGGCACATTTTTTACTTGGGTTAATCTTCTCCAGTTCAACGACTTGCTCCAACTTAGTTATTTATCAAACATTAGAATTTTTGCTCTAGTTAGAGCGTGCAGTTGTGCCTTCAATAGATGTTGAGGGCGCTCAACTAATTTTGAGTGGATGATACCAAGTTTAACGTTTGCTTTTTTGATTTTGATGCGAAATCGGGACATTAAGCACGTTGAATGTGTGCTTTTGTTTCATGAGTTATTTGTTATTAACGAACTTCCTCTTGTTGAGGGAGATCTTGTTGTCTCAATTTCTCGTTTTTTAGTGTGCGGTTGAGGAGTTGGCTGTAAATCGGCTGACCACCTAACATTTGGGCAATGATTACGGCACCAAGACAAGTGATGATCAACGGTAAGATCAGGTAGTAATTATTGGTCATTTCGATAACCAGTAATATCCCTGTAATCGGTGCACGTACAGTAGCTGCGAACAGTGCGCCCATACCTGCAATCGCAAACATGCCCGGTTCTATATTCAGCTCAGGAAAGAGTGCTGCCGCGATAAGCCCGAATGCGTAACCAAAGAGCGTGCCCAGTGCTAGCATCGGCGCAAAGATACCGCCCGGTGCGCCAGAGCCGAAACAGAGTAACGTGGTTAGTACGCGCCCTAAAAAGATAAGCAGTAATATATTGGTACTGTAATTGCCGTTGGTGACATTTGGGATAATGCCAATACCACCACCAGTCAACTCTGGAATATAGAGAAGCAATAGGCCAAAGCACCCGCCAAGCAAAGTACCTGTAATCAAGTAACGTTTACGGTCGTTCTTATGTATTGCGACAAACATGTCTTGTGAAAGGGTGATAAGTTTATTGAATATCACCCCAAACATACCGAACAGTACGCCCAATAATAAGAATAACCAAAGCGCACTCAGATCCGGTTGTTGATACTGAGGCATGGTAATAACAGCCGACTGCCCATTGATAGAGCGAAATACAATGTTGGCTGAAACGGCAGAAATGATGACGGCTTTGATAGAAATAAGCGAGTAGCGAAACTGCGGTCTCATCTCTTCGACAACGAACATAATCCCAGCTAGTGGTGCGTTGAATGCAGCAGCTAAACCGCCAGCCGCACCCGAAGCTAGTAAAGAGTGGCGGCTGTCATCATCTTTTACTCGGAAGATGTCAGTGACCATACGACCAATGCTACCGCCCATTTGCACGGTTGGCCCTTCACGACCTAACACCATGCCTGAACCGAGAGCGCCCATACCGCCAAAGAACTTCACGGGCAATACTCGCCACCAACGAACCGGACGCATCCCGTCCATTGCGCCTTCAATCTCAGGAATACCAGATCCTGCGGCTTCAGGAGCAAAGCGATGAACGAGGAAATAGCCAATAAAGGCGAATGCAGCACTGATAAGAAAGGCAGCTAGCCAAAGTGGTAAATAGCTTCCAATCTCGTCTTTTAGCCAATCGGTACGTGTTTCTGTGATGAAATGAACCGCAACTTCGAAATAGGTACCAACGACACCGGCAAGGACACCAACAATGCACGAGAGGATGAGAACTGAAACGGGAGCTTTGTCTCTAGAAAGAAATTGGTTAATAGCACCCCTTGGCATTTTTGCTAAAAGGGATTGCTTAAATTTCTCTCTATTGGTCATTGAAGGTTGGTTCCTGAGTTGATGCGGTGGGGCTGTCGTAAATTATACGCCTCCCTTGCTTATCCTATAGCAGCAAAGATGCAAAGTTGAATTTCATTTATGAAAGTAGTGTATTACATAAATAAGATCTATGGACAATATAGTGGAATCACCGTCACAATTTTGATCGTTTCTCGGGTGGTAACTTGAATTACCGCAAAAATGAACCATAGTTAAATCGTAAAGCAACATAACGAACCGCAAGGAGAAGTGAGGTTTTACACACAATTTGGATGGATTCAGAAACAAAGTTTTTAGTTCCTCGTTAAATGTTCAGGTCGATATCTAAGGCTTCCTGATTCGCGAACTCACGATTGAGTAACGAGGGTGAGGCGTACTCATGAAGTACGCCTTTAGTTCGTTTGGAGCATCCAAAATCTGCTTTTCTTTATTTTGCTAGCCATCAGCCAACACTCACCTCTCCCTGATGTTAATTCCTTATTGGTCAATTTTCAGCTTCTCAGCCCGACTCTCCATTTTGCGAACCCACGCTTTGCGATTCAATATGAGTATAAACAAGTGATTGGGGTCAACTTTTCGGTAATTGTGTATATACTCCCTAAAAAAGGAGAACTGATATGACCAAAAAAGTTCCTACAAACATAATTACGGGTTTCTTAGGTGTTGGTAAGACGACAGCTATTTTGAACTTACTTAAAAACAAACCTGAGAATGAAAACTGGGCTGTACTGGTAAATGAGTTCGGTGAGATCGGCATTGATGGTGCATTGATGACAGACCAAGGTGCTTTGATTAAAGAAGTACCAGGTGGTTGCATGTGTTGTACTGCTGGCGTGCCGATGTCGGTGGGCATTAATGCGTTGCTCCGTCAAAAGCCAGACCGTTTACTGATTGAGCCAACAGGTCTAGGGCACCCAAAGCAGGTTATTGCGACCCTGACTTCAGATCAATACACGCCATACGTTGATCTTAAAGCGACGCTAGGTTTGGTTGATCCGCGTAACTTATCCAACGAAAAGTACACCTCTAATCAGAACTTTAATGATCAGTTAGACAGTGCTGATGTGATTCTTGGTACTAAAGTTGACCTTGTTCACTCTGAAGACATCGATGTATTTAACGATTGGGTGACCGATCAAACACCCGCAAAAGTATTCCATAAGCTGATTCACGATGGTGAAGTGCCTTTGGAAGTGCTGGACATCGAACGTGTATACGGTAGCGCTTCAACTCATATTGAATCGCACCATCATGATCACGCTGAACAAGAACCTCAATTCGAACTTCCGCCTGGCGAAGCGTTCATCCGAAAGGAAAACAAAGGGCAGGGGTATTTCAGCTGTGGTTGGCTATTTGGTGCAGAGTATAAATTTGATTTCGATGCGCTATTCTCAATGCTGTCTGATTTGACGGCTGAGCGCGTTAAAGCGGTGGTCAACACTGACCAAGGTTGCTTTGCTTTCAACGTCGCGAATCAAGTTGTTTCAGTCAATGAAATCACACTTGATGGTTTTGAATCACGATTAGAAGTGATCGACTCACAGCTTATGCCTTGGGGCGACCTAGAGCAGATCTTGCTCAAGCTGTGTGGCATCAAATAGGGTTTATTCTCTGTTTGAGCCCAATAATCGGGTGTTTGCTTCGCGGTTCGTGTGGTAAACACCAGATTAAGTGAGAAAATTTGCGTTATATCACGATAAATGTGAGATAAATCACTCTAATTACTTTATAGTGCTCGGCTGAAATAAGAATGTAGGCTGTCTGCTTAAGGAACTCGTAACAATGTCATTTTCCTCTCAAGGTTTTGCTCCTGAATTAGTCAAAGCGCTGACTGAGTGCGGTTATGAAAAACTCACTCCAATTCAACAAAAAGCAATTCCAATGGCTCGTAAAGGCCATGATATTTTTGCTACTGCTCAAACCGGTACAGGTAAAACAGCGGCATTCTCATTGCCTGTTATCCAGCATCTACTGAACAGTGGTAAAAAAGCATCTCGAGGAACGGCTCGTGGCCTTATTTTAGCTCCAACTCGTGAGCTAGCAGCGCAGATTGCTCAAAACATTAAAGATTACGTTAAATACACAGAACTAAGCGTTTCTGCGGTATACGGTGGTAACAAGATGTCTTCACAGGTTCGTCAATTAGAACTGGGTGTGGACATTCTGGTTGCGACACCAGGCCGTTTAGAAGAGCACTTAGAAGCGGGTAACGTGTCTATTGCTAACCTAGAATTCCTAGTATTTGATGAAGCTGACCGTATCTTAGATATGGGCTTTATCAATGCGGTTCGCAAGATCATGTTAGATGTAGAAACTTCTCCACAAATCATGATGTTCTCTGCGACAACATCAACTCAGTTAAACCAACTGTCGGTTGATATCTTACGTAAGCCAAAACGTATCAGTGTTGAGCGTGAAAACTCAACAGCTGCAACGGTAGGTCACGTAGTTTACCCTGTGGATCAAGAGCGTAAAACAGAGCTACTTTCTGAGCTGATTGGTCGTAAAAACTGGCGCCAAGTGTTGGTGTTTGTGAACTACAAAGAAACCGCAAATGAAGTGGTTAAAGAGCTTAAGTTAGACGGCATTAAAGCTGTACTGTGTCACGGTGATAAAGCACAAAGTGCTCGTCGTCGTGCTCTAGATGACTTTAAAGAAGGTAAAGCACGTGTGATGGTGGCAACCGACGTTGCGGCTCGTGGTCTTGATATTGAAGACTTACCACACGTGATTAACTACGACATGCCTTTCTTAGCTGAAGATTACGTTCACCGTATTGGCCGAACTGGTCGCGCGGGTAAACAAGGTCATGCTGTCTCTTTCGTTAACCGCGAAGAAGAACTGACAGTTGTTCAAGTTGAGAAACTGATTCAACAACGTATTCGCCGTGTTGAGCAACCAGGTTATGAGCCTAAGAAACGTGATGCTTACATTGAGAAGCTAAACACGAAAGCGGCATACAAAAACCGCCAAGGTCGTAAGAACAACGCGAATGATGCTCCACAAGACCAAGCAAGTGCAGAACGTCGCCTAGCGATGATGAAGCGAATTAAAAACCGTCGTAAGTAAAATTACGGTTGGTAATGAAAAAGAGCCACTGTATTGTGGCTCTTTTTCGTTGTGTCGCTAAGTATAAGGTCGCTCCTTACAAAGACAGCTCAACAAGCTAAACAATCAAATAAAAATAAGTCGATAAGGTAATAATATGGATAGCGCGCTACTTTGGGCTTTCATCCCCACGTTTTTCTTTGTATCAATCACGCCCGGCATGTGTATGACTTTGGCCTTAACGCTTGGTATGAGTATTGGTTACAAGCGCACATTATGGATGATGATCGGTGAGCTGGCAGGTGTTGCTGTTGTGTCGGTCGCCGCTGTATTGGGTATTGCTTCAATAATGCTGAACTACCCGTGGTTATTTGCTGGCTTTAAGTTCGTTGGTGCAGCATATTTGTTCTACCTAGGTATTCAGATGTGGCGCTCAAGAGGCAAACTGGCGATCAGTACTGATAATCAAGACACCCAAGTGAACAATGATTGGGATCTGGTGGTTCAAGGCTTTGTTACTGCGATTGCAAACCCGAAAGGCTGGGCGTTTATGATTTCTCTGCTGCCTCCTTTTATTAACAGCAGTAAAGACTTAGCACCGCAGTTGTTCATTCTCGTGTCGATTATTCTTGTTTCTGAGTTTGTTTGTATGACTCTGTACGCGACAGGCGGTAAGAGCCTTAAGCACATGCTCGGTAAGGCTGATAATGTGAAGTTGATGAACCGCATTGCCGGCACTTTGATGATGGGTGTTGGTGTGTGGTTGTTCGTGAGTTAACTGTGATTAACGAGAGCTTGGTATGACGATGAACTTGAATGCTAGGATTCTTACTTAAACCGAAGATTGAATAGAATAGAAAAAGAGCGATAGGGCATTTGGCCTTATCGCTCTTTTTGGTTTTACATAGCTAGATGTTAGAAATGTTTCCGATCTTAGCCAGTTCTACCGATTAAACCGCGATTTCACCACCGTCCTCACGGCGAATCACAACGGTAGATGCTCTCGGACGAACGTTGCCTTGAGTCTGAGCCGTTGCATCGTCTGATGATGGCCAGTTCGCAGGGTGTTGAATGTTCACAAACAGTGATTTGAAGTCTGGGCTGATGGTAAAGCCAGTCACTTCACAACCGTTTGGACCCACAAAGAAGCGCTTTAGCTGTGCTTGATTGTTAGCATCAATTACCGCGCTGTTACCTTGGTCATCCGTTAACTGCGATGGAACGACAGCCAGCATTTGGTCGTTAGTGTAGCCTGTTACTTCGTCTGCGCCGTTATCAGTCTGAATCCACAAAATGCCGCGAGCATCAAACGCTAAGCCATCAGGGCTCGCGAATTGGTTCATGTCTGTTAGACCTGAGCGGTTGATAGATTTGTCTTCCACTGCAGGAGAGCCGAATACAAAGATATCCCAATCGAATTCGCTCGCCGTTTTGCCTTCATCCCAACGGATAACATGACCAAATTTGTTGTTTACGCGAGGGTTCGCTGAATTGGCTTCTTTGCGCTTATTGTTGTTGGTTAGCGTTAGGTAAGCCGTACCTGTCATTGGATCTACAGAGCACCATTCAGGGCGATCCATTGGCGTTGCGCCTACAAGGTCGGCTGCGCCTGCTGTATTAACGATAAGTGCTGCTTGAGAATCAAACGTATCACCTAGCTTGCCACCATTGGTGGTTTTACTGCTCAGAGTTAACGGTAACCATGTGCCTGAACCGTCGTCGTTGAACTTGGCTACATAAAGCGTGCCTTTGTCCATGTACTTGTCGCCAGCATTTAGGCGGTTGCTTGGCTCAGCGTCACGCGGGTCCCATTTCGCTTCAGAAACAAATTTGTAGAGGTATTCGAAACGAGAATCGTGACCAGAGTAGAATACGATTGGCTCGCCTTCGGTTAACTTACCAAAGGTACAACCTTCGTGACGGAAGCACCCCAGAGCAGAGCGCTTCTTCGCACGAGAGTTTGCAGTGTAAGGGTCGATCTCAACAATGTAGCCGTGACCGTGTGCTTCGTTACGATAATCGTCCATCGCTGACTCACCTGTTGGTGTTACGTCAAAGCGTGCAAATTCGTCTAAGCGTTCTTGTTTGTTACCTGAAAGTGTGTCCCAACCGTAACGCGTTTTGTCGGTAGCGATTCCAATACGTTCTTGCGCTGGCGTTGTCTCGCCTTTATTAACGAAATAACCCGGCCAGTTTTCTTCACACGTCAGGTAAGTTCCCCATGGCGTGTAGCCATTACCACAGTTGTTCAAAGTGCCGCGAGCTTGGCTGCCGTCTTGTGAGAATTTGGTTTTGGCAAACTCACTGTGAGCGACAGGGCCAGAAAGATCCATTACGGTCGCGCCAGTGTAGCGGCGGTTTAGTGGGTCGTTATCGACCATTACCCACTGGTTGTCTTCAAGCTTCACGCGAACCACACTTACGCCGTGCGCGTTGATCTCTTTGCGTACTTCATCAATGTTAGGACGAGCGCCTTCATTGTATGTCGGGCCATTAGCGTGCAATGCTTTTTGGTCAATGTATTCGTGGTTGATTACCAATAAGCCATCGTTGCTGTTGCCATCAAGCGGGAAGAAGTGCATGCCATCGTGGTGCATTCCCAGTGCGTTAGCTTGGTCTTGTGCGTTGTTTGTACCGTCTTTTAACCAAGCATTGCCATGTTTGTTAAGTGGTGTGCCCCAAGGAACGAGCACTTGTGCTGTGTAGCCTTTAGGCACAACAACACTGTCAGTCAATGAGCCTTTAACCGATTCAAACGCTAAAGTTGCGGTGCTTTTTTGCGCGCCTGTTGCTTGCATTGTTGCGGCGTTAGCTGTGCTGTGACCCGCTAAACCAAACGCGCCAAAAGCGGTCATTGCACTGATGCCTAAACCGCCTTTTAATACGTTTCTTCTTGAAAGGTTTGCATCTAGAACTTCTTCGAAGGGTTTGTTTTTACTCTTGTTAAAACGAGTGCTATCAAATGTTTCCTTGCTCATCGCGACTGCTTCCTATTGGCTGATTTTATTATTCGTTATTTATGACTTACCCTCGTACTAACTGATTGGTTAATAAGTTGGGTAAATGTGTGACCAATCGTGAAGCAGTTAAGTGACAGATTTTTATAGTTTTTATTAAGCTTTTGTTTCTGTAGCACGATTTTTGCCATAACACTTCTCATGCAAGACAAAACACTTGGGGATTGGGTTAGAACTGTGTATAAATGCTTAATCAAATGAAAAGAGAGACAGTTATGAAATTAGATAAAATCGAAAACAAAAATCGTCGCCTACGCAAAAAGCTATACCTAGGTGAATTCGCGATTCTGGGTTTTGAAGTAAGCTGCAAGACATCGATTGCTGATTTTGACCAATACGATGTGTTCATTGACGAGTTCATCGATTTCATCGACAGCATCGGCTTATGCTTTGGTGGCGGTGGCCTTGAGCTGTTTGAAGGTTTCTTATGTTCTATCGAGCGTTACCGTTCTGTAACTGAAGCAGAGCAACTGCAAGTTGCACAATGGCTTGAAGCGCGTGCTGAAGTAACAAAAGTTGAAGTTAGCGAGCTTATTGACGCAAACTACGCGTTCTAAATTGATGTTGTACTGTTAGCTTCACTTAGGGGCCTACACGGCTTTTAGAACGAGCAACAATACACCCAAACAGAGGCCGAATCGGTAAATCGATTCGGCCTTTTTGCGTTTTCTTCCTTCCTTATTCTCTTTTTAATGTTTCTCTTTTGCTTTGCTTTGCTTTGCTTTGCTTTGCGAGGCGACTAATTTCACTTAAATATCAGCGCTCTATGGGTACTTATCTGGGCTGTAATAAGTTTGTATAAACTTGTGAGACTTTTATGAGAATTCAATGAAGTTGCTGATAGATTTGGGCGTCATTCTTAGAGTCAACACCACCACAGTTCGTGGCTGACTAGATAACACGTATTTCGATGTTATTGATTTGCCAGTCACGAAAGGACTCAGTAAAGGATGGAATCAAAATGAATAAACGTACTCAAATCAGCTTAGTGATCGGCTCTGCGATGTTCGTTTTTGGAGCTGTTCAAGCCCAGGCAGCCCAGCTTGAGGTGACAGTGACGAATGCAACTAAAGGAATCTACTTTACGCCAATCTTGGCAGCGGCCCATGATTCAAGCTTGTTCATGTTTAGAACGGGGGAGGCAGCTTCTGCTGAGTTGGAATCCATGGCGGAAGGCGGAGACATCTCGGGATTATCTGGTGTAATCGCCAATGCGGGTGGTGTCGTCGTTGAGAACCCTGCGAGTGGCATTCTTAACCCAGGTGTCGCAACTACGTTTGATATCGATACGGGTGATTTAGCTTACTTGTCACTCGGCGCGATGTTATTGCCAACCAACGATGGCTTTGTTGGATTAGACAGTTGGAAGATCCCAACGCAAGCAGGTACCTATAAAGCCTCACTGAATGGTTATGATGCGGGGACTGAAGCCAATGATGAGTTAGCAGGCAGCATGCCAAACCCACCATTCATTACCTTTGGCGCTGGTGGTACAGGTGTAGAGACTGCCGTGTCTAACGCTAAGGTACATATTCATCCGGGCAACATTGGTGATAGTGATGCTGCAGGCGGTATTAGTGACCTCGATAGCAGCAGCCATCGCTGGTTAAACCCTGTGGCAACCATCACGATCGTTGTGAAGTAAGGGGGATGTATGAAAGCTAGAATTTTATTTATCGCTGCTTCTGTCGCCGTGTTAGCCGGTTGTCCTGATGATGACGGTGATTACTACCGTTACGATGTGAGTGTTACCAACCTCACGCCCAACCAACCTATGTCGCCACTTGCAGTACTGACGCACAACACCAGTTTTGATCTGTTTGAAATCGGCCAAAGTGCTTCTGTTGACCTTGAATACTTAGCTGAAGGTGGTAGTAATGCTGAACTCATCGCGCTCAGCAATAGCGACGACAATGTTTATCAAGGCATCTCAGGCAATGGGCTGATTCTTTCCGGAGAACAAGACACGGTGTCTATTCGCGTCGACCCGAATCAAGAAGGGTATATCTCTGTTGCTTCAATGTTAGTGAACACCAATGATGCGTTTGTTGGCGAATCTGGTTTATCGCTGAAATCGTTAGCGGTGGGTGACACTTTCACGATGAATATGAACGTGTGGGATTCAGGAACGGAACTCAATGACGAACTTGCAGCAACGATTCCTGGGCCTGCAGGCGGTGGTGAGGGCTTTAACAGTGTTAGAAACGACACAGATGTAGTGAGCTTCCACTCTGGTGTTATTAGCCAAGATGATGGTTTGGCGACTTCTGCATTAAGTGGCAACCATCGTTTCCTTAATCCCGGTGCACGAATCACTATTACTCGCACCGAGTAACAGGGTGAACACACGATGAAAGAATTCCTGCTCTGTTCCGGTCAATTGAAAGGTGGGCAGACTCCGAATAGAGCAGGGATAATGAATAGTGCTGCGGTAAATTTGATGGCAAACATATTGTTGGTTGAAGACGATGACGATTTGGCTGAGCTGGTGCAGATGCACCTTAAGTTCCAAGGGCATGATGTTGTAAGAACCAACTTAATTGAAAAGGCTCAAGCGTTATATCACAGAAGCCAGTTTGATTTGATCGTGCTTGATCGAGGCTTACCTGACGGCGATGGTCTCGATTTCTGTCGATTGTTACGCCAGCAAGAAGACTGGACGCCTGTGCTAATGCTTACAGCAAGAGACACTGAGCTAGATAAGGTGTCGGGCTTAGAAGCTGGGGTTGATGACTACATTACTAAGCCTTTCAGCGTGCTCGAGTTTCAAGCTCGCGTGAGGAACGTATTGCGTCGCTTAAGTCACTCTGAATCAACAGTGAAAGATGCACAATCAACCGAACCCGTAATGAGTTTTGGCGGGCTTACCATCCAACCTGAGCGTCATCAGGTTTCATTGAATAATCAAGATGTCCCACTGACTGCAACCGAATTTACCTTACTTCACTTTTTAGCCACCCGACCGGGGCGAGTCTATAGCAAAGACGAGCTGCTCAATCACGTTTGGAATACCGACCATTCTGGTTATCACCACACGGTGTGTAGCACGGTTAACCGCTTGAGAACAAAGTTGGCCATGCCGAATAGCGACGATGACTTCATCAAAACCGTTTGGGGTGTGGGCTATAAGTTCGAATCGAAAGTTTAGGCCTATGTGTCGCGTCCTAAGCTTAAGAGCCATCGAGGAGAGAACATGAGTTTCAAATCGCGTTTAGTGTTGTTTAGCAGTTTGTGGTTTCTGCTCGTGAGTGTGGTTATCGCCTATACCTATCATTGGCAAAAAGAGACCATAGAACAAAGAACTAAGCAGAGCTTACATAAAGATCTCGCGCTGCACATGCGTGATGATAACCCTCTGATGATTGGCACGGACTACAACCCAAAAGCCCTTAAATCCATATTTCATACCTTGATGTTGATTGGTCCCGATTTCGACATCTACTTTCTCGATAGTCAGGGTAATATCACGACACACGCGGCGCCAGAAGGGACAGTATTAGCGAGCCAGATCGACTTAGCGCCTATCAAACAATTTTTAAACAACGAGCCTTATCCTATTCTTGGGGATGACCCGATCAACCCCGGTTCTCACAAGGTATTCTCTGTTGCTGCGATTGAAGAGTTGGGTTCTACGGTGGGGTATCTGTATGTGTTGATTGGCAGTAACCGCCATACCGTCATTGCCAATTCACAAGTCGATACGCCTTATATGGCGCTAGCAGGACTTATGCTGATCTCTATCTTAGGCTTTGCGATTGGCGCTTACCTGCTCGTGAAACGTAGCCTGTTGAACCCTATTGAAGAGGTCACCAATAAGCTACAACAGCAAGCAGAGCAAGATTTCCGCCTCGACCCCAACTTCATACATCAAGTACCGGAGTTGGTGCCGATCGCACGTTCTTATCAGTTGATGGCGAAACACATTCAGCAGCAATTCTTACAGCTTGAGTATCAGTCTTCGCATCGCAGACAAAGCTTATTGCAGTTAAGTCATGACTTGAAAACACCATTGTCGAGTGTGTTGGGTTACTTAGAAACATGGAAGATCCAAAATCCACATTCAGATCCTCTGATTGACGTGGCTTACCGCAATGGCAATAAACTGTCTGAACAACTGCATTCGCTGCTCGATAGTGCCAAACATGACAATCCTGTCCCTACCTATCAATACGCGTCGATAGATTTGAATGGGTTGCTGAGTGAGTGCTTAGAAACGATTCAAAGCCAGTACCGCCACAAAGATGTCGAACTTAAGGTGGATATGCCTGATGGAGTAAAAGCGGCTGGTGACAGTGACTTGCTTGAAAGGTTGATTTTGAACTTGCTAGATAATGCGTTGAGGCATAGCCCAAGTGGGACAGCAGTTTCACTGAGTGTTGATTTAGAACCGGATTCAAAGCGGGTGAGGGTCGTGATTCAAAATGAGGTGGAGCAGGAAGCACCGAATGGTTCATTGGGAATAGGAACCAAGATCGCGCAGTCTATACTGATGTTGCATCACAGTGTGTTAGAAACAACAAAGGCAGAGAACTCATTTCAGCAAAGCTTTTACTTGCCTTCGATATAGCTCTTTCTGCCTTTGGTATTCGCTGGGCTGTTTTTGAATTGCAGCCAGCTAAAGATTAAGCAAGGTTACGCGTCTTTCTTCTCTTCGTTGCCTTCATTTACTTTTGCGTAGAAGTGAAGCAACTCAGTTAACTCTTTAACCCAACCGAATGCATCTTTTGGTGCGTTCTTTAAGATCTTCTCTACTTTCTCGCAGTGCACTTCAATCGCAATAGCTTCTTCAAGGTTGAAAGAGATTGAGTAGAAGTGCCAAAGTAGTAGGCGAGTCATGCGCTCAATGTTCTGTTGTGAATTGTCCGACTCAGAAAACGCTAGGTTTACTTCACCAAGAGCAATTGCCGTCATACGCAGCATCGCATCGAATTTTGCCGACTGCATGCGCTCTTCGCTGGTCACTTCTTCTTGTTCGAACGTGAACAATTCTGTCATTGCGTCTTCAGGAACAAGGCGATGGATCATTCTTAAACTAAACTCTTCTAGTTCATGACGAGGCATGGTGATTAAACAATTTAAGGTGTAGTCGCGTTGCATGGTGTTCTCTTGAATCAGCAAAAAGGTCGGACAGTTTAATGGAGAAGCGAGCTTAGAAAAAGCAGATTTTAGATAAGCCTACCTTTGTAGGCTTATCTGGATGCCGCATACCTGAAAACTAGCGGAAATGGTGAATATAAACAGCGCTACGCTTTACTATGACTTGGCGGCTGATATTGCATGGATTGGTCGTTTCTCATGAAGATATTGCTCGCGACCAAGCTACCAATACAAATAGAACCAAGGGCAAGCCAGGTCATCGCATCTGGGATCTCGTTGAACAATGGAATCGCCAATAGTGTCGCCACGGCAGGTGTCGCGCTGCCAAACGCAGCAGAACGCTCAGCCCCTAAGGTATTAACCGCATATAGGTAAGTGAATGCGGCAATTAAACCCGCTCCGACACCTTGTACTGCTGAATGAATGGCAAGCTCTGCAAAAGGCCATTGAGCGAAAGGTGCGTCCATTAAGTGACTAGGGAGTGTTCCTGTCAGGATAAGAAGGGCTAATAACAAAGTAGAGCAGAGAGAGATAAAGCCCGCACTGACCAAAGCATTTAAGTTGGCAACGCGAGCTGAGATAGTGAAGGTTGCCCACATTAAGCTCCCGCACAGGAACAGTAAGTGGCCTTTGGTGTGCTCAAAATTGAAGCTACTCAAACTGCTCCCCAAGAACAACACAATACCAAGTAACACCAAAGCTAGGCCAACGATTCGGTGGCGGCTAAGTGGTTGCTTGAAAAAGAGCACCGCAATCCCGGTTACAAACAGAGGTAGCGTGCCGGGCACTAAAGCACTTCCGTGAGAAACTGGAACGAATTGCATCGCTGTGCCAGCAACCAGTAAATAAGGCAGGCCACTACCGATGAACATACCTGCTAAGTAACGGTTAGGCACTGCTGTAATGGTATTACGCGCTTTCCACACCAAAGGTAATAAGACCAAGGCAGGAATAAGGAAGCGTGTCAGTGCGATGTCTGCGGGCGTTAAAGCTGAATTCGCACCGCCTTTAAGAGAAAGAAAAAAGCTTGCCCAGATGAGCAGAGTGACGGTAATTGATAGATAGCCAAGATTCATAGTAAACAATGGAAGTGAATGATGACTCATTATGAGGGAGAGCACCTGCCTCAAGTTGGCAAGTTTGGTTCTAACTTGATCTATCATTGAGGATTTCTGCTAACATTCCTTGGATTATTAACAAATTTAACCAATGGGTGGCTTTTGCTATGGACAGGATTGATAGGCATCTTCTCGAGTTGCTACAAAAGGATGGTAGATTGACCACGGCTGAGTTAGCGGATGAAGTCGGCTTATCCCCGTCACCTTGTGCTAGACGTATCAAAAGGCTTGAAGAAAAAGGCATTATCGACGGTTATCGCGTGAGCTTGTCTCGAGAAAAGGTAGGTGTGGCGATGAGTGTGTTTGTCGAAGTGAGCCTAAACAACCACCAAGAAGTGTCGATCGATAAATTCGAAGGTGCCATTGTCGAGATGGAAGAGGTGATCAGCTGCCATGTGGTGTCTGGCGCTTATGATTATCTGCTAGAAGTCGTTAGCCCGAACCTAATGGCCTATGAAGCGTTTACCAGAAAGCTTCAACGTCTCTCTAATGTTAAAGATATCCATACTCATCTCGCGATAAGACAAGTGAAAGGTAACGCGCCGCTTCCTGTTTACACCGACTAAGCAGAAGGAAAGGATGAGTGTTATCGAGTAGAGTGAGCTGAAAACGAAATGGGCTGATCTTTGGATAACAATGCGAAGGTGACCAAAGATCTTCCACAAAATGACAAACTCACGGCAATAAAAAACGGAGCACCTCGTGAAAGGTACTCCGTATATGATAGGTGCAAAACTTAGTGATACTTAAAGTTAGAGATTGAACAATCCCCAGTTTGTGCATTAATTCTGAATGAAAAAGCATGTGAATGATAATCCACGCCGTCATTCCAAATTGTCTCTCCAAATATCTTACATAGCTCTAGCTCACTTACTGAACCGAACTCTTCCATGTGTTTAGCTACAGATAAAAGTTTACCTCTTATCTCTGCAGTCCATTCCGTGTTACTCAAGCAGTTGAAAGCCATAGTTTTTTGCATATTACCTAGCCAAAATGTTTCTTGTTATTAAGTTATATGAAGATTCATGATAACAATTTTCTGGCGTTTGTAAATCTATTTTGTGATGAATATCTCACATAATTACTTGCATTGATTGGAAATTGAACTTTGTTGCTGATAGTTAGAACATTAGTTTTACAAGTTATTGATAAAGCGTTGATTAAGTCTGAGTTGAATACGCTTTCATCAGACGTAGCTGATTTTGCAGATAAATCTGGCGAAGCGGTTAGTTTGATTGCACGCTTTCCCGTTCATTTGATTGGCGAGCAGCATCTATCATTGTGGCTTCCTGACGATACCTAGACGATAGTTGCCTGAACTTCTCACTCAGGACATTAAGGTCTTGCGAGAGAGATTGCGAGCTCTTTACATGTGACAGTGCACTCTCTGATTGGCGCATTAGCTTGGCTTTATCACAATCTTGAGCCATTGCTTCCCATAATCGAGCAAGAGAACGAGCGCCTTCTAGCTCGGTCGATACTACATATGACTGTTTAAGCAGAACTTCGGAGATATCGTAAGCGGTATTCATGTGACTGTTGAGCTGTGTGTTAAATCTTTGCTCGTACTTTGCCCAAAGTTCAACGACTTGCTCTCCAGTGAAATGTTTCGACAGTAGGGTCTGTGACTCATAGGTTGAGAGAACTTGGTTAAATTCTTTTGTGTATTGGTTATAGCGGGTTTCAAAAGCGAACTGACGAGCTAGCAGCGTTCGCCAATCTTCACTGTTACATCCGCTTGCAAGTACGGTATTCGTACTAACAGACACACTTATGATCAGAACTTTTCCCCAGAAACTCATGACCTTCCTCTACTTATGGTGTTCTCTATAGACAGTATAGATGAGCTGTACAATGAGTTGAGGTACACTGGACATTGACTTCAAACGGAAGAGCTGGTGGATTGAATGAAAAAAGCGCTGATCGCTTTACTTGTGTTGTTAGTACTAGGCGGAGGAGGAACTGCGTATTACTTCTTCGTTATGAAAGAAGACCCAACGCCACCAGAAAAGGTTGATGAGCCAGTTGTTGAAACGATTGAGCAACCCGAAGCTGATTTAAAGCCCATTATCGAGCTAAAACCGGAGCCAGAGCAGACAGAGTTTTATGTATCAGATAGGAAGCTGAAGGTGGTAGAGCAGCCTGAGGTTGACGGGTTAATAACGGACTATCTCTATAAAGGTGAAAAAGTAGAAGTGCTTGAGAAGCAAGGTGATTGGGGACGCATCTCGGATTACATTGTTTTAAAAGAAGGTGGCTCACAAACAGCAGAGTGGGTTTCCATGTCTGGCCTATCGAATGATGAAGTGATTATTTCTGAGAAAGAAAACAAAGAGATATTGGACTCTTATTTGGTTAAATCTGATGACCTTAAGCTATACCAAGAGACATTTCGCAATTCCGTTGCTAAGTTGATCTCTGAAGGTGAATGCGAACCTGGTGATTTTGAAGAGCTAGGTGGTTGGGTCAAATCAGTTCGGTATAAAGATCGTGATGTCTACTTTATTTACTGTGGTGGATTATCTCTTGAAAAAAAAATTTATCTTGATGTAAATACAAATGAAATATTTAAAGATTAAGAGACATCAAATTATTACCGTTGAGAATGTAAATAGTCGA
>NZ_JAPPTH010000015.1:0-139349 GCF_027587015.1 Vibrio sp. Makdt | reverse complement strand
TAGATACAAAAAAAGCCGCTATTAAAGCGACTTTTTACGATTGGTTATAATATCAACTACTTAGGTTGAGCGTCGATACATTGGCCATTAATGTCTGTCACACTTGGGTTCATTAAGTGTAAGTACAGTGGGATGATATCCAGTGGCGTTTTTAGCTTGTTTGCATCTTCACCTGGGTATGCTTTTGCGCGCATTCGAGTTTGAGTGCCGCCCGGGTTGATCGCATTAACACGGATGTTGGTGTCTTCAAGCTCATCCGCTAGGATTTGCATCATACCTTCAGTAGCAAACTTAGAGATCGCGTAAGTGCCCCAGAATGCACGGCCAGAGTGGCCAACGGTAGAAGAGGTAAATACGATACGACCTGCTTCCGCTTTCTTTAGTGCAGGCAGAAGTGCTTGAGTCATCAAGAACTCAGACTTCACATTGATCTGCATAACATCATCAAAAGTCTCTTCATCAATCTGCTCAAACGGGCTCAGAGTACCGAGTACGCCAGCGTTATGAAGTAGACCGTCTAAACGACCGAACTGTGACTCAATGGTTTCAGCCATATCAATGTAGTTCTGCTTTGTCGCGCCTTTTAGATCTAATGGGATGATCGCAGGCTGTGGGTAACCAGCACTTTCGATTTCATCGTAAATAAATTCAAGGTTTTTAACATTGCGGCCTAGCAGAATAACTGTCGCGCCATGTTGAGCGAAGCTTAGTGCTGCTTGGCGTCCAATACCGGCACCAGCACCAGTAACCAAAATTACTTTATCTTTGAGGGCATCTGTAGAGATTGGGTAATCCACCGTGCTTATCCTTCTTTCTTTTATTATGTTCGCCATTCCATTGATGTTTAATCACACAGATAACCGCAGGAATGATGAGAAATTCTTGGTAATCGTGACAAGATGGTTACAATACACTAATTCATACATTAGGGGATATGACATTGGAATTTTTGTTGGACTACGGCTTGTTTTTAGCCAAGATTGCGACCGTTGTAATCGCCATCATCGCAATTTTAGTCATTGCTAAATCTGTGGGTGGAAAATCAAGCGCGATTAAAGGTGAGCTGGAAATCACGAACCTATCTGAACACCATAAACAGACAATTGAACAATTAGAGCACCATCTACACGATGATGCTTTCATCAAAGCCCGTGATAAAGCAGAAAAGAAAGCGGAAAAAGAGAAAGTAAAATCACGCGGTAAAGAAGTGAAAAAAGCAGCGAAAGAGGGTGAGCTTGATAGCAAGCGTGAACCACATCTATTCGTTCTTGATTTCAATGGCAGCATTGATGCGAAAGAAGTGGCTTCATTACGTGAAGAGGTAACGGCGGTTCTAGCTGTGGCTCGTGAAGGCGATGAGGTATTACTTAAGCTTGAATCTGGCGGTGGCATGGTTCACGGCTACGGTTTGGCGTCTTCTCAACTTGACCGTATCAAAGCCGCAGGCCTGCCTCTGACTATCTCGGTAGACAAAGTAGCGGCAAGCGGCGGCTACATGATGGCATGTATTGCAGACAAAATTGTGTCAGCGCCTTTCGCTATCGTTGGCTCTATTGGTGTGATTGCTCAACTGCCAAACTTTAACAAGCTGCTTAAGAAACACGATATCGAGTTCGAACAGCTAACAGCAGGTGAATACAAGCGTACATTGACTATGTTTGGTGAGAACAGCGATAAAGCACGTGAGAAGTTTAAAGAAGAGCTAGAAGAGACACATGGTCTATTCAAAGACTTCATTCGTGACCACCGTCCAGCACTTGATCTTGATAAAGTGGCGACGGGTGAACACTGGTTTGGTACGCAAGCTCACGAACTTGGGCTGGTGGATGAGATCCGCACTTCTGATGATTTAGTTGTTGAAGCATGCAAAGACAAGACAGTGCTAGCGATTCACTATGTACAGAAGAAAAAGCTATCGGACAAGCTCGCAGGTGTGGCAGGTAAATCTGCAGACAGCGTGCTGATGAAGCTGATTGAACGCGGTCAAAAGCCGATCGTTTAATAGTGTTCGTTTAAGACGCTAGAGCTCAAGAAGTAAGAGCCAAAAGAAGCTTAAAAGGAAAGCGCATAAGTCGATGACTTATGCGCTTTTTTGTTGCTCCACTTCCGAGCGGGTGACCACTATGTTGTAGGGGGAGCGGAGTCTTATACTCATCACCGATTAACAGCGATGGGTATTAGATTTTTGCTCCGTAATCATTACGTTTCGGGCAAGTAGTCAGAATCTCTCTATGACCTGTGTCTTTGACCTCTTCTAAAATCACATCGAAGCCCCATAAGCGATATAAGTGCTTCATCACTTCGTCGTAGCCTTTATCCAGAGGGATACGGTCATGAGGGACATATTGCAATGTCATTGAACGATCTCCGCGTACATCAACATTGAATACCTGAATATTGGGTTCAAGGTTGCTGAGGTTGTATTGCGCGGCGAGCTTTTCACGGATCAGGCGGTAGCCCGGGTCATCATGAATCGCACTCACTTCAATGGTGTTTTTTCGGTCGTCATCGAGCACTGCGAACAGCTTAAAGTCTCGAATGATCTTCGGAGAAAGGTATTGGCTGATGAAGCTTTCATCTTTGAAGTTGTGCATCGCAAAGTGCACCGCCTCCAGCCAATCCGTTCCTGCCAATTCCGGGAACCACTCTCTGTCTTCATCGGTTGGCTCTTCACAGATACGACGGATGTCTCTAAACATCGCAAAACCAAGCGCGTATGGGTTGATACCGCTGAAATAAGGGCTGTTATAGGCTGGTTGAGCGACTACGCTAGTATGGCTGTGTAGGAACTCTAAGATGAACTTATCACTTACTAGGCCTTCATCGTATAGATGGTTAAGAATGGTGTAGTGCCAGAAGGTTGCCCAGCCCTCATTCATTACCTGAGTCTGTTTCTGAGGGTAGAAGTATTGGCTGACCTTACGAACAATACGTACACATTCACGCTGCCAAGGCTCCAGTAAAGGCGCATTCTTTTCAATGAAGTAAAGAATGTTCTCTTGTGGCTCACTTGGGAAACGTACCTTCTGCTCTTCCTCTTTGTCGCGGTTTTGTGGCACTGTGCGCCATAGTTCGTTAACTTGAGATTGCAGGTAAGCCTCACGTTCTTCTTGGCGAGCGGTTTCCTCCGCGATGGAGATCTTCTCTGGGCGTTTGTATCTGTCAACGCCGTAATTCATCAGAGCATGGCAAGAATCGAGCAGTTGTTCGACTTCTGAAACGCCGTATTTCTCTTCACAATCATTGATGTACTTTTTAGCAAACAACAAGTAGTCGATGATTGAGCTAGCATCTGTCCATGTTTGGAACAGGTAATTTCCCTTGAAGAAAGAGTTATGGCCGTAACAAGCGTGTGCCATTACTAGCGCTTGCATCGTCACGGTATTCTCTTCCATTAGGTAGGCAATACAAGGGTCCGAGTTGATTACGATTTCGTACGCGAGCCCCATTTGACCGTGCTTGTAGTTCTGTTCGGTTTGAATGAACTTCTTACCAAATGACCAGTGATTGTAATTAATAGGCATACCGATACTCGAGTACGCATCCATCATCTGTTCAGAAGTGATCACTTCGATTTGGTTAGGGTAAGTGTCTAGTCGGTAATGCTGCGCCACACGCTTAATTTCCACGTGGTATCGCTCTAAGAGGTTGAACGTCCAATCTGGACCATCAGGCAGCATCTTGTCGTTGTTCTTTGGTGCAGCTTTTTTCTCTGCAACGTTTGATTTCGCTGTCATGGCAAGCCCCCTTACGCTGTCTCTTTCTGGAACAGTTCTCTAAACACAGGGAAGATATCATCCACTGTTTTGATGTTTTTCATGGCGAAGTTGTCGAAGCTCGCTTCTAACTTCTCATACTCGTGCCAGAGCGTTTGGTGTGAGCGACGCGTGATCTCGATGTACGAGTAGTATTGGCAAGTCGGCAGAAGCGTATTCACCAGTAACTCTTTACAGCGAGGCGAGTCATCTGCCCAGTTATCACCATCAGACGCTTGTGCCGCGTAGATATTCCACTCATTAGCCGGGTAACGATCAGCAACAATTTCTTTCATCAGTTTTAAGGCGCTCGATACAATGGTGCCACCGGTCTCTTGCGAGTAGAAAAACTCGTGCTCGTCGACTTCTTTGGCTTGAGTATGATGACGAATAAACACCACATCGACATTTTCGTAGGTGCGATTAAGGAATAGATACAGCAGCACATAGAAACGTTTTGCGATGTCTTTAGTGGCTTGGTCCATCGAGCCAGACACATCCATCAAGCAGAACATCACCGCTTGGCTAGATGGAATAGGGCGTTTCTCGTAGTTTTTGTAACGTAAATCGAAGGTATCGATGAACGGCACGCTATCGATTTTCTTACGTAGCTCGGCAATCTCTTCCTTGATTCGAGCTTCTTCAAACGGTTGAGCGGGCTCGGTCATTTGAACTTGATCGAGCTGGTCCATTAGGGTTTTTAAATCGCGCTTTCTACCTGCCGTCATTGCGGTTCGGCGAGCAAGTGACTGTTGCAGTGAGCGAACAATCGCGATGTTGGATGGAATCCCCGCGCTTTGGTAACCAGAGCGGTGCGTTTTCCATTCGGTGATCTTGTTGACCTGATTTTTCTCTAGGTTAGGCAGGGCGAGATCTTCAAACAGAATGTCTAGGTACTCGTCTTTTGATATTTGGAAAGTAAACTCATCTTGGCCTTCGCCATCTGGGCTAGCATCCCCTTGGCCTGAGCCACCACCTTGACCACCACCTTTCGGGCGCTCGATTTTATCGCCGGTGATGAATTGATCATTACCAGGGTGCACGCGCTCTCTTACGCCACCTTGACCTTGGTGAAAGCTTGGTTCTTTGATGTCTTTATGAGGAATAGTGACGTCTTCACCAGTTTCAGTGTTGGTGATTGAGCGTCGGTTGACTGCATCGGCCACAGATTCTTTGATTTGCTCTTTATGGCGTCGTAAGAAGCGCTGTCTGTTTACAGCACTCTTATTCTTGCCATTGAGCCTCCGATCGATAAATTGTGCCATAAGAACTCCCTCTCAGCTGATGTCGCGATCCTACTTTTACACGGGTATAAGAGTTATTGGTTGGTACGAGCTGCCCACATGAGCAGCTCTATACCGTTTAGTTATGAGGATTTACGAACTCTTAGGTACCACTCAGATAGCAGTCTCACTTGTTTCTCGGTGTAGCCTTTTTCCATCATCCGAGCAACGAAGTCGTCGTGCTTTTTCTGATCATCCGTAGAGGTCTTAGCGTTGAACGAGATAACAGGAAGCAGCTCTTCTGTGTTGGAGAACATTTTCTTCTCAATCACAGTGCGCAGTTTCTCGTAGCTGGTCCAAACTGGATTTTGACCGTTATTGTTCGCTTTGGCACGAAGCACAAAGTTCACAATCTCATTTCGGAAGTCTTTAGGGTTACTGATACCGGCTGTTTTCTCGATTTTCTCTAGCTCACCATTTAGAGAAGCACGGTCAAATAGCTGGCCTGTTTCTGGATCGCGGTACTCTTGGTCTTGGATCCAGAAGTCTGCGTAGGTTACATAGCGGTCGAAGATATTCTGACCGTACTCAGAGTAAGACTCTAGGTAAGCAGTTTGAATTTCTTTGCCGATGAACTCTACGTAGCGTGGCACTAGATATCCTTTCAAGAACTCAAGGTACTTCTCGGCGGTTTCTTGAGGGAATTGCTCACGTTCAATTTGTTGTTCAATGACGTAGAACAGGTGAACCGGGTTAGCGGCCACTTCGGCTTGGTCGAAGTTGAACACGCGAGATAGAATCTTAAAGGCGAAACGAGTCGATAGACCAGACATACCTTCGTCTACACCGGCGTAGTCACGGTACTCTTGGTAACTCTTCGCTTTTGGATCGGTATCTTTAAGGGTTTCACCATCGTAAACGCGCATTTTCGAGAACAGGGATGAGTTCTCAGGCTCTTTCAGTCTCGATAGGATGCTGAATTGCGATAGCAGGTCGAGTGTGCTTGGTGAACACGGTGCATTCGACAGTTCACTGTGCTCAAGCAGTTTCTTGTAGATCTTAACTTCTTCAGAAACGCGCAGACAGTAAGGGACTTTTACAATGTACACACGGTCGAGGAAGGCTTCATTGTTCTTGTTATTGCGGAATGTCTGCCACTCGGATTCGTTCGAGTGAGCCAGAATCATACCGTCGAATGGCAGTGCAGAAAGCCCTTCAGTACCGTTGAAGTTACCTTCTTGAGTTGCTGTTAGTAGAGGGTGTAGTACCTTGATCGGCGCTTTGAACATCTCTACGAATTCCATCAGGCCTTGGTTAGCTTTACATAGCGCACCAGAGTAGCTATAGGCATCTGGATCATCTTGAGAGAAGTGTTCTAGTTTACGGATATCTACTTTACCAACTAGGGAAGAGATATCTTGGTTGTTTTCATCACCAGGCTCTGTTTTCGCGATCGCCACTTGATCGAGGATAGAAGGGCGTAGCTTGATGACTTTGAATTTAGAAATGTCGCCGCCAAAATCGTGCAAGCGTTTCGCAGCCCATGGAGACATAATCGAACGAAGATAGCGCTTTTCGATGCCATACTCGTTTTTCAGTAAGTCGCCATCTTCATTGACGTCAAATAGACAGAATGGGTGGTCGTTTACTGGGCTTCGTTCACCGTCAGCAGAAAGTACGTAAATAGGTAGCTTTTGCATCAGTGCTTTTAGCTTTTCAGCAAGCGATGATTTACCGCCGCCCACAGGACCAAGCAAGTAAAGAATCTGTTTACGTTCTTCTAGGCCTTGCGCAGCGTGTTTTAGATAGGAAACAATCTGTTCAATCGCGTCTTCCATGCCGTAAAAATCTTCGAATTCACGGTAACGAGATATAACTCGGTTCGAGAAAATGCGACTTAGTTGAGGGTCTTGCGCGGTGTCAATAACCTCAGGTTCGCCAATAGCCAGAAGTAAGCGCTCCGCGGCGTTGGCGTAAGCACTTTTGTCGTCTTTACACAGCGCCAAGAACTCTTGCAGTGTCAGCTCTTCTTCCTTGGCTGCTTCATAACGTGATTGATAGTGGTCAAATATACTCATAGTCACATTCCCCTTGTTAACCAGTCAAAACTGACGAGCGATTGAAAAATAGGCTCTCCCTACATTTTAAGGTTAGACCCGCTTCCACAATTTTGCTTAACAATTATGTATTTATTTACAATTTTGCGTGTTGAAAGACCCGCTAAAGCTATAGGCAACTTGATGCGAGTAGAATCCAATAATTTTATATACGAAGGGTTTTGGCCTTTCGTTTTGTGTTTTTAAACCATTTTACAATTCCCACACTGTATTTATGTGTATCGGATGTATTACTGGGTTCTATTGATTTTTTGGAATGTAGTACCATATAATGCGCAGCGTTATCAGAAATCGCTTAAAAAATAGGTAGAAACAGTGAAGAGTCTTTGGTTAAAAATCGCCATTGTTGGAACAGCAATGTTAACGGCGACCACTACGCACGCAAAAATATCACAATGGTCATTGGGTGTGGCTGCTTCTTATTCTCCTGCTGTGTACAAAGACACGCCGTCAAATCGCGCGGTTATTCCGATGATTGGCTATGAAGGTGAACACTTTTTCATGCGTGGATTCAGCGCTGGCTATCGTTTGTTACCAGCTGGCTCACCTCAGAATATTGTGTTTCGAGCGGTTTATGATCCAAGAACATTAAAGCCAGGTGACTCAGACAATGTGGATATTCAAAAACTAGATGAACGTAAAGCTTCGGTATTAGGTGGCGTCAGCTATCAAGTGATTACGCTGGTGGGTATGTTTGAGGCAACAGCGGGCTCAGACTTAGGCTTTAGGCACAACGGTATTTATGCTGAAGCGGCTTGGCGCCTGCCTATTCGCCGCAATGGCTGGGCGATTACGCCTTCGATTGGTTACGCTTACAACAGTGAACGCTTGAACAACCACTTGTACGGTGTGAGCTCAGCAGAAGCTGCAAAAACGAATCTAAACGAGTTTGATGCCGATTGGGATGGCCAGTACTTTATTGGTTTAGGTGGTTACTTACATGTAACGCCGAATATTCGAGTGACTGGCGGTGTTCGTTACACCAACCTAGAGGGTGATATCGAGAATAGTCCAATCTTAGAAAGCGGGATTAATATGGCGGCCAACGTCGGTGTTGCTTACGTTTTCTAGTTAACAAGAAGCGAATACAAAAAAGGGTTACTCATGTGAGTAACCCTTTTTATTTGAAACTTTATAAGCCAAATTGAGGCTTATCTTTTTATGCATTAAGCACTAAAGATTTGAGATAGCTCTGTCGCACATAGGTGGTACTGACGAGGGCAGTTGCGCCATGTTGTTAGCATGCGACGGTATTTGTCTAGCATTGGCATTTGGCTATTGAAGTGGTGATCGGCTTTGTCGAACTGAGGGTAAAGGCCTTCAGAGTCAACTAGGAAACGTACGTAGTGTACGATTTGCGCTTCAGATGCAATGTCGAAACCTAAGAACTGTAGGCGACGCTGATCAACCTCTTTACGCTCGTCTTCTGCAAGCATTTTGTTCGACTCTTGCATTGCATGGTACATCTCCATGATGTCGATAATTTCGCGACATTCTGCTTCAGTCAAACAACCAAACTCTTTGTTAAGCTCACGCATTTGGAGTTCGTAACCACGCTCTACAATCGTTTGTAGACGTTGATATTTAGCAGAGTTCTCAGGATCCATTTGAGACATTAGGTAGTATTGATTTGATAGAATTAGACGCTGAGCATTGGTCATTTCCATGGGAGAAGCCTCACTAAAAAACTAAATGTTGTATTCTTTTGTTGAAGTAAGAGTAACAGCATTCCTACGAGTGGAAACATGATCTCAACACGGATTTAATATGATTTTTTGAATTGATAAACAAAAGTTGTAAAGAAAAGTGAAAGGATTGTTTGGCTCGAAAAAGAAAACGCCCCAATCGAAATTGAGGCGTTTGAAACAGGTTTTAAATACCGTTGGTATTAGTATTTTACGTTGGAGTGGTATTGGCTTAGAACCGCAACAATTTCATCCATTGTCTCTTTACTTGGTGGGTTTACGCCTTCAAGAGGGTAGTCCAAACCAAGAGCTTCCCATTTATGCGCACCCAATTTGTGGTAAGGAAGCAGCTCTACTTTTTCGATGTTGTCCATGTCTTTAATGAACTCACCAAGTAGGTGTGCATCTTCTGGTGTGTCTGTGTATCCAGGAACAATCACGTAACGAATCCAAGTCGTTTTACCAATCTTATGAAGGTAACGGGCAAAATCGAGAGTACGTTTGTTAGATACACCAATGAAATCATGGTGAATTTCATCACGCATGTGTTTCAGATCGAGCATCACAAGATCAGCGGCGTCTAATACTTCATCAACCACTTCGGTGTGCTTACGAATATAGCCATTGGTATCAAGGCAAGTATGGATACCTTCAGCTTTAGCAGCTAGAAAGAAGTCACGGACAAACTCAGGTTGTAGCATCGCTTCACCACCAGAACAGGTGATGCCACCGCCAGACGCTTTCATGAAGTGACGGTAAGATTTCGCTTCGTTGATGATTTCTTCTACAGTGACTTCTTTGCCATCATGAAGGTCCCATGTATCGCGGTTGTGACAGTACATACAGCGCATTAAGCAGCCTTGAAGAAACACAATAAAGCGGATACCAGGGCCATCGACAGTACCACAAGATTCGAATGAGTGAATGCGACCAGTTGTAGACATGAGCTATTCTCGTAGAGGAATTTATGCCCTTTATTTTATTACAAAAACGGTACATAAAATAGGGTCAAATCGTAACGAGACCTTTAAAAATAAAGGCAATCACCACTGAAGATGATTGCCTTTATCAAACTTGAAAAGTAAATGTGAAAGCTTGAATGATTCGCTAGAAGAACGCGAACATTGTAATGCCTCCGGTGGTGTAGATAGACTCTTTCGCTTCTTTGTAATCCGGAGTTTTTGCGGTTAGCGCGAAGGATGCACCAACGTATTGGTTGTACCAAGCCACACCCATGACAGCTGTCGTTTGAAGGTTCTCTAGAGTCACATCGTAGATAGCCGGATCTTCATTGTTTTTATTCGCGTATTCATCAACACCAGAGCGATCACCTTCAATGGTTAAGTCGTTGAAACGGTAACGACCTTCGAGGCCTGCATAGGTAAACCAACCAGCGTTCGATGCGCCGATCATACCTGGTTTAAATGGATTTTCCGTGGTGATGTTAGCCGCACCAAAGTTACCACCTAGGTCAGTACCCCAACGGAACATAAAGCCTGTTGAAATATCACTTCTAAAGTTACCCACGTTAATTTCTGAAACGTTGGAAATCTCGAAGTCAGTATTCGCCAACGCTTGATTACGCATTAAGTTGAAATGACTAAGGTAACCAACGCTGCCTGCCCATTCATCATCAACTTGGTATTCCCAACCCAGAGGCTCATCTGATTTAGTGATCGAGTGAACCAGTTTTTGAGCATCTTCAGAAAGCGCACGCTCGCCTGTTGTGCCAAACGTGATGTTAAAGCGCTGAGCTTGTTGCGGGTTCAAGCTGATGTAGTTGAATTCTGTATGTAAGTAACCGGCGTATGGGCGGTCATTCGCAAGGGGTTTTTCCACTTCAATGTCAGAAGGGGTATACATTTTGTGGCCAAGGGTGATTTCCCACTTATCTAAAGAGCTTGCGCCCCAGTAAGAAAGGCTTAATGGTTTAGCCCAATCGTATGGCGTAATGCTTGACGATGTGTAGCCCAGAAATAATCCATTGGTATAGTCTTGGTCGACACCAAAAATTCCATCGTTGTCTAGTGCAAAAGTGACCGTAGAACGTTCAGACGCCAAAGATGAAAAAGAGAGAAGAAGCAGGGGTAAACAACGAAGGTATTTCATGGAGCAGTTACTCTTAAATTATGAACTGCGATATTACCGTACTTTGCTTGAATTTGTGGAAAAAAAGTGAATAGAAAGCGCCTTTTTTGCTCAATCTAACATTTAGGGAGATGGGAGAAGTTGTTGAGATTGGTAACGAATATAAAAAAGCCCCGCACATTGGCGAGGCTAATTATTATTTACTGTCTATTGAGCGTGAGCTTATAGAGACTCAGTAAATGTACGTGCGATTACGTCAGCTTGTTGCTCTGCAGTTAGAGAGTTGAAGCGTACAGCGTAACCAGATACACGGATTGTTAGCTGAGGGTATTTCTCTGGGTGCTTAACTGCGTCTTCTAGAGTGTCGCGGTTAAGAACGTTCACGTTAAGGTGTTGACCACCTTCAATGCCAGCTTCGTGGTGGAAGTAACCATCCATTAGGCCTGCAAGGTTCGCTTTCTGACCTTCAGCATCTTTACCAAGAGCGTTAGGTACGATAGAGAACGTGTAAGAGATACCATCTTGTGCATCAGCAAACGGTAGTTTACCTACAGACGTTAGTGACGCTACAGCACCTTTCTCATCACGACCGTGCATTGGGTTAGCACCAGGAGCGAAAGGAGCACCAGCACGACGACCGTCTGGAGTGTTACCTGTTTTCTTACCGTATACAACGTTTGATGTAATAGTAAGAACTGACTGTGTAGGGATAGAGTTACGGTAAGTCTTAAGCTTACGGATCTTGTTCATGAACGTAGAAACTAGTTCACAAGCGATATCATCTACACGAGCGTCGTTGTTACCGTATTTAGGGTAATCGCCTTCGATTTCGAAGTCAGTTGCGATGCCATCTTCGTCGCGGATTGGTTTAACAGTCGCGAACTTAATTGCAGATAGTGAGTCAGCTGCAACAGATAGACCAGCGATACCACAAGCCATAGTACGACGAACGTCACGGTCATGAAGAGCCATTAGAGACGCTTCGTAGCTGTACTTGTCGTGCATGTAGTGAATGCTGTTTAGTGCAGTCACGTATTGCTTAGCTAGCCAATCCATGAATGTGTCTAGGCGACCCATTACGTCATCGTAGTTAAGAACTTCGTCAGTGATCTTGTCAGAAACAGGACCTACTTGAAGTTTTAGCTTCTCATCTACACCGCCGTTGATTGCGTAAAGCATTGTTTTCGCAAGGTTAGCACGAGCACCGAAGAACTGCATTTGCTTACCAACGATCATTGGAGATACACAACAAGCGATAGCGTAGTCATCAGACTCTAGGTCAGGACGCATTAGGTCATCATTTTCGTACTGGATAGAAGAAGTATCGATAGATACCTTCGCACAGAAACGCTTGAAGCCGTCAGGTAGTTGCTCAGACCAAAGAACAGTGATGTTTGGCTCTGGAGAAGGACCCATAGTGTATAGAGAGTTTAGGAAACGGAAGTTAGAACGCGTTACTAGCGTACGACCGTCAATACCCATACCACCCATAGACTCTGTTGCCCAGATTGGGTCGCCAGAGAATAGCTCATCGTACTCAGGAGTACGTAGGAAACGAACCATACGTAGCTTCATTACGAAGTGGTCGATCATTTCTTGAGCTTCAACTTCAGTGATCTTGCCAGCAGCGATATCACGCTCGATGTAGATGTCTAGGAAAGTCGAAGTACGACCTAGAGACATTGCAGCACCGTTTTGAGACTTAACAGCCGCTAGGTAAGCGAAGTAAGTCCATTGGATAGCTTCTTGAGCAGTTTGAGCTGGCTCAGAGATATCGAAGCCGTACTTAGCAGCCATCTCTTTGATTTGACCTAGAGCGCGGTGTTGCTCAGAGATCTCTTCGCGAAGTTGCATTGTTTCTGCTAGGTTTTCGCCGTTTTCGAATTGCTCTTGAAGAGAAGCAAATTGAGCTTGCTTGTCTTTCATTAGGAAGTCGATACCGTAAAGTGCAACACGACGGTAGTCACCAATGATACGACCACGGCCGTAAGCATCAGGAAGACCAGTCAGAACACCAGACTTACGACATTTTAGGATATCAGGAGTGTAGATATCGAAAACGCCAGCATTGTGTGTTTTGCGGTATTCTGAGTAGATTTTTGAAACCATTGGGTCAAGAGTTTCACCGTATGCTTTACAAGAACCTTCAACCATACGTACACCACCGTTAGGGATGATTGCACGTTTTAGTGGTTTCTCAGTTTGTAGACCAACGATAGTCTCAAGATCTTTCTCAATGTAACCTGCATCGTGAGCAGTAATGGTAGAGATAACAGAAGTATCGAAATCTACAGGTGCTTTAGTTGCGTTTTCCTGTTTGATACCTTCCATTACCGAAGCCCAAAGCTTGTTAGTTGCTTCAGTACCCTCAGAAACTAGGAAAGACTCGTCGCCTTCATACGGCGTGTAGTTCTTTTGAATGAAATCACGAACGTTTACTTCGCTTTGCCACTCACCTGCAGCAAAATCTTCCCAAGCTTTAGCAAATTGCTCTGCCATGACATACCTACCTTTTTAGTAGAAAAAACACGTACATTAACACTGTTGAGCCAGCGCCCCTCGTAAGGGTAGTACACTCTTATTAATAACAATATATATGAGCATATGTGCTTCATATGGTTATATATATTGTCACTACTTTTTATATGTTGTCTTTACTCTATGTAATCAAGACTACGCTAAAAAATTTCTGCAAACCTTAAACTAAATCAATAAATGCTAAAAAAAGTTGAAAAAATTTGAGTGGCAGGGGTTGCCACCCAAACTTTTTTTTAATCCGATTACTACTTTTGTGTAGTAAAGGAGATTATAGCCAAGCTTTTAGACCATATTGGCTTTCTAGCATACCAACTGCAAGCATTGCTACTAGACAAATAACCAAAACACCAACTGGGATAACAATCTTGTCTACAAATGATAGACGCTTAGCACGCTCTTTATCACCAATTAGGCCGTTGTTATCTAGAAGCATAGTCAGTGCCCATGCTAGTACAGGGTTAACGACCGCTGAACCAAAGATACAGATACCAGCTGCTTGAGAGTCTTTTGAATCTTTAACCATCTGCATACCCGCTTCAAGTAGAGGTAGAGATACACCTACAAGTAGCGCAACACGCATCACTGGTGGCCATACTGCTACGTCCATTGGGAAGCCAAGAATCGCAACAATAATACATAGAGAGCCAAGCAAGATTGCGCCGCCAGGGATTGGACGTTTCGCGATAGCCGCTGGGATCATGTAAGTACCCCAAGATGAAGTGATGTTACCACCACCAACTGCTGTACCTACCATTTGACGAACTGAACACATAGTCATTGTGTCATCTACGTCCATCAGTACTTTTTCAGACTTTTTAGGGTAGTTCAGTTCTTGGAAGATACGGTGACCTAGGAAGTCAGGTGACCACATTGCTACTGCTAGGATTGCAAATGGTAGAGAAGCGATGAAGTGCTCAACGTTTGGTAAACCAAGCATCCAACCTTCTTCAGTAGAACCCCACCAGTAGATTGGGTTTAGGTTTGGAATGCCTGTTTCAGTTACGAATTTGATATCGAAACCAGCACCAAGTACTAGAGCAATAGCTAGACCAGTGAAAGCACAAACAGGGATTGCTAACCAACGCTTGTTCACTTTAGCAAGGAATGCATATAGGCCGATGGTAACGGCTAGAACAATCAAACCGATGTAACCCATGCTACCAGCAGCGACAGTGTCAGACTGAAGACCAACAGCCCAAGCTTGAATTGAGTTGATTTGGCTCATTGTACCGGTTAGACCCAAGAAGATGAGCAAGCCACCCGCCGTACCTTCAGAGGTAAGGTTAACAAGTTTAGACCCACCTTTTAGGAAGCTTAGGATAAGACCGAAGACACCGATAAGGATTGCCAATGCAAGAGGGTGAGCACCAGCTAGAGCGATGGTACCAATAAGAGGAATCATTGGGCCGTGGTTACCGGCAAGGTTAGCTTTAGGGTTAAAGAAACCAGAAGCAAGGATACAGAACAGCAGTGCAGGGATAAGCATTTCTACACGAGCTACTTCAATCGCAAAGTCTTTACCAAGGTTTACGTGATCCCAAGCTTGAGTTAGGCCTTCAGCCCAAGACATCATTACTGCAGAGTACATCGCGATGATACCAATGGTACCAGCCAGTGCAGGAACAAGGTCTTCTAGTTCAAAGCGGAAGTCACGGCCAGGAAGGTTTAGGCCAAAGCGGCGAGGCTTCATGATTTGAAGTTCGTGATCTAGATAATCTGAGCGGTTCTCAAATTCAGAAGCAGGGCGGTGTAGCTCTTTATAGCTTTTCTCTTCTACTTCAGAGTTCGCATTATTGACAACGTCTGACATAGATTCCTCATATTTTTATGTTAGTAATTCTAAAATTGAATTCTATAATTTCGCGTAATTGTGTTATTTCTTAGTTATAACTCATTAACATTATGTTGCACGGTTTTGATGTGCTTTATGCAGCTAAGTTAAAAGAAATGTATGGCATTTTTAATGCCTTATTGTGTGCTGAGGAGTCTAACAAGCTTACCCTTTAGGGTGATTGATCTTGATCACTTTATGAGTGTATGTGAAAGAAAGCTACAAAACGGAGCGATTCATTAACGTACCATTGATGAATCGTGTAATTTGTTTTCACAAATTGACGTTTACCTACCTTCTCGAGGTATTGCTTATAAAGGAAAGCGCTGAGTTGCTGATTCTTATTGAGTTATTTCACTTTTATCCCTCTTCAGCAAAATGTCAGCCAAACACTTACAATGTAATAACCATAAAATAGTTGTGACTTATAGTACGTGCAGCATGCTTTTATTGGCGCTTTCTGGTTTCGTTGTAAATGACACTTCTTCGTTCACCAAAGTTGTTTTTCTTGTGAGACATTAGGCTACGAGAATCTCATTTTGGTTAACTTTATTTAAACAATGTAAGCATTGGATTTATAGCTTATTGATAGAAGTCATTCATAAAATTGAGGCGAAAACGCTACCTTTTGCATAATAAGTCAGAGTGAAGTGCTATTTATTCCAAATTATTAGGTTAATAATTTGTTGCATGTTAATCCGTGTGGTGCTAGTTTGTATCGCATGAAAAGGTCGGAGTACCTTGCATTTTCACAAACTTGGGAGAGAAAGCGCATGAAAGATGTACCGGCGCTGGACATAAAGGATCTACACAAAACGTTTGGTCAAAATGAAGTTTTAAAGGGAATTTCACTTTCTGCGCATAAAGGCGATGTGGTATCGATTATCGGATCTTCAGGATCGGGTAAAAGTACTTTCCTTAGATGTATCAACCTTCTAGAGACACCGACTGCAGGCGAAATTTGGGTTAATGGTGAATTAATTCAAATGAAAAATAATCGTCAAGGTGTGTCTGTTCCTGCTAATGAAAAACAAGTCCAACGAATCCGTTCTCGATTGGCGATGGTTTTTCAGGGGTTCAACCTTTGGTCTCATCTGACCGTTCTCGAAAATGTTATCGAAGCACCTGTTCATGTCTTAGGTGTACCTAAAGCTCAAGCGATTGAAAATGCGGAGTTACTACTCAAGAAAGTAGGTCTGTATGAGCGTAAAGATTACTATCCGGGTCACTTATCTGGTGGACAACAACAACGTGCTGCGATTGCAAGAGCGTTAGCAGTAGACCCTGAGGTAATGCTGTTTGATGAACCAACATCAGCACTTGACCCAGAATTAGTAGGGGAAGTACTTGGTGTAATGCGCGATCTAGCAGAAGAAGGAAGAACCATGCTTGTGGTAACACATGAAATGGCTTTTGCTCGTGACGTATCAAACCATGTGATGTTCCTGCACCAAGGTCTAGTGGAAGAACAGGGCGATCCAGCTAAACTGTTTACGAACCCAGAGTCTGAGCGACTACAACAATTTATCTCTTCGATCTATTAATCAGAATTGAAATGCCGTTGCCAAGGTAAACAGCGACGGTGTGAACAATAAAACACAACAAATAAGTTAATAAGCAACAACAAACACAATATTAAAACTAGCAAAACATAAAAACCTAAATCACAGGAGTAGGGATATGAAAAAGTGGTTATTAGTCGCGGCACTTGCTGCAACTGCGGCAACAGGCGTAGCTCAAGCGAAAGAATGGAAAACAGTACGCTTTGGTATTGAAGGTGCTTACCCTCCATTTAGCTGGACAGAAGCAGATGGTTCACTGAAAGGCTTCGACGTGGACATGGCTAACGCGCTTTGTACTGAAATGCAGGTGCAGTGTAAGATCGTTGCACAAGATTGGGATGGCATTATTCCTTCTCTACTTGCTCGTAAATATGATGCGATCATCGCGGCAATGTCTATTACTGAAGAACGTAAGAAGAAAATCGACTTCACTGGTAAATATGCACTTATCCCAAACAAGTTCATCGCTAAGAAAGGCGCAGGTCTTAACTTCGATGATTTAAGCGGTCAAAAAATTGCCGTTCAACGTGCAACAACTCACGATAAATACCTAACAGACAACTACGGCGACACGGTTGAAATCGTTCGTTACGGTTCTTTCGATGAAGCTTATCTTGATCTAGCAAATGGTCGTGTTGCAGCTGTACTTGGCGATGCTTCTGCTCTAGAAGAAGGTGTTCTGAACAAAGCGGGCGGTGAAGCGTACGAGTTTGTTGGTCCATCACTAACAGATCCTAAATGGTTCGGTGAAGGTTTTGGTATTGCTCTACGTAAGCAAGACAAAGACCTAACTAAGAAGCTAGATGCGGCAATCCTTTCTCTACGTGAAAAAGGCATCTACCAAGATATCGCGGCTAAGTACTTCAACTACGACGTATACGGTCAGTAATCTCTAGCGTCAATTCTTAAGGGAGAGGCAACCCTCTCCCTGTCTTACCAACTTTTTCGCAGTTCTGTTGGAATTCATTATGTTTGATTTACAAGGATATGAAGCGTCGATCCTGAAAGGGGCGGTGCTGACAATCGAAGTTGCCTTGCTGTCGCTAATTTTAGCTATGGTTCTTGGTATGCTAGGTGCCTTAGCAAAGCTTGCGCCTTATCGCTGGGCTCGTGCTATTGCAACCCTCTACACAACCGTCATTCGAGGCATTCCAGATCTCGTGTTGATGATGCTGATTTTCTTTGGTGGACAAATCCTTTTAAACAACAGTTTGTATTCCATCAATGAGTGGCTCAATGAGTGGTTCACATCCAGTGATCCTAACCATGAGTGGACTTCTTACTTACCTGATTATATTGATGTTAGCCCATTTGTTGCGGGTGTCTTGACCATAGGCTTCATCTTTGGTGCTTACATGGCAGAAACATTTCGTGGTGCGATCATGGCTGTGGATGCCGGTGAAATGGAAGCGGCAAAAGCTTACGGTATGAGCCCTGTAAAGGCGTTTCACCGCATACTGCTTCCGCAGATGATTCGTCATGCACTACCTGGTTTTGGTAACAACTGGTTGGTTTTACTTAAAACCACAGCTTTGGTTTCCATTATCGGCCTAGAAGACATGGTGCGTGTTAGCGCATTAGCGGCCGGTTCAACCAAAATGCCGTTTACTTTCTACATGACGGTGGCACTTATCTTCTTGTTCTTCACCAGTGTATCGACAGGTTTACTTAAACTTGTTGAACGTAAATTCAGCATCCACGCGAGGTAGTTATGGACTTTTCATTGATAATTGAAAGCCTGCCGATTTACCTTGGTGGTCTATGGACAACAGCTTGGATGGTGTGCGTCGCTTTGATTATTGGCTTGTTTGTTGCCATACCATTAGCTATCGCTCGTAACAGTCACAATATGTTGATTAATGCTCCTGCGTGGTCGTTTATCTATTTCTTCCGTGGCACACCATTACTGGTACAGCTTTATTTGATTTATTACGGCATGGATCAGTTCTTCCCAGTGAAAGACACACTATGGGAAAACGCATGGTTCTGTGCGTTGGTGGCATTCATCCTGAATACTTCTGCTTACACGGCTGAGATTATCCGTGGTGCAATTAACGGCTTACCGAAAGGTGAGGTGGAAGCGGCAAAAGCATACGGCATGAGTACACCGAAGACTTACCGTCGTATCATTTTACCAAGTGCTTTACGTCGTGCACTGCCGGCTTACAGTAACGAAGTTATCTTCATGCTTCACGGTTCAGCCGTTGCTGGTATCGTAACTATCATGGATTTAACAGGGGCAGCGCGTTTGGTTAACTCACGTTACTACGCTCCATTTGAATCCTTCCTAACCGCAGGTCTGTTCTATATGGCACTAACGTTTATCATCATCGCGATTTTCAAATTCGCAGAGAAACGTTTCCTAGCTTACTTAAGACCACTTAGTTAATAGCATTCTGTATAGTTAACAAAACGGCGCTCATTGAGCGCCGTTTTTATTAGGAGAGACTGTTTAACTTGTTATTTAAACGTCGACCAAATTGGCGCGTGATCTGATGGTTTTTCTATACCGCGCAGTTCGTAGTCGATGCCTGCTTCCGTACACTTATCAGCAAGTTTCTGAGTTGCTAGGACGACATCGATACGCAGCCCTCGGTTATCAACAAAGCCTTTAGAGCGGTAATCAAACCATGAGTATTGATCAGTGACTTCTGGGTGCAGTTGGCGGAAGGTATCTACGAAGCCCCAATCCATCAATGTTTTTAGCCATTCACGCTCTTCAGGCTGGAATGAACACTTGCCCGTTTTCAACCAACGTTTTGCATTTGGCTCGCCGATACCGATGTCTGCATCGATAGGGCTGATATTGATGTCACCCATCACGATGATCTGCTCATCTTTGTTGTGATAGTCGTTCAGGTAGGTCATCAAGTCTTTGTAGAACTCACGCTTGTATGGGTATTTGGTTTCATGCTTGATGTTGTCCCCTTGAGGGAAGTAGCCATTTAGCACAGTAACCTTTTCGCCATTTTCATCTTCAAACGTCGCCATGATCATACGTTTTTGATGGTCTTCATTGTCTGTTGGGAAACCTTTCTGCACAGAGATAGGCTCCTGCTTACACAGCATAGCAACACCGTAATGTGCTTTTTGGCCGTGGAAGTAGACTTGGTAGCCCATTGCTTCAACATCAGCAATTGGGAAGGCCTCGTCGTGCACTTTGATCTCTTGTAAACCAATTACGTCAGGTTGGTGTTTGTCGATAACCGCTTGCAGTTGATGAAGGCGAGCTCTTAGGCCATTGATGTTGAAGCTAATTACTTTCATTTATTTTTATACCTCTCGTAAACCTTTGCCTATAGTGCAGCAAAGACTATTTGATTTGGTGAGTTTCATAGTTAATCGTATTTAACCATGCTTAATAATGTATGTCGCCATTTGTAGAGACAAAATGGCGACATAAAATGGCGTGAATACTTGTATTGAATCTATTGAATCTATTGAATCTTGAGTAAATCTAAAAAGAACGCGTATTCCAGTGCGTCTTCTTTTAATCGTTTAAATCGCCCTGATGCACCACCGTGACCTGCTTCCATGTCGGTTTTGAACACAAGTACATTGTTGTCAGTTTTCATCTCACGCAGTTTGGCTACCCACTTCATAGGTTCAAAGTACTGTACTTGCGAATCATGTAGACCTGTTGTCACCAACATATTCGGGTAGTTTTGAGCCTTCACGTTGTCGTATGGCGAGTAACTCAACATGTAATCGTAGTAGGTTTTATTGTTAGGGTTACCCCATTCGTCGTATTCGTTGGTTGTAAGAGGAATTGATTCATCAAGCATGGTCGTTACCACGTCAACAAATGGAACATGAGCGCCAATGCCTCGATATAACTCAGGTGCTTGATTGATGATTGCGCCCATCAATAGACCGCCAGCCGAACCGCCCACTGCGAACACTTTATCTTTCGCGCCATAACCTTCTTCAACTAGGCCTTTTGTGACATCGATGAAGTCATTGAACGTGTTTTGTTTAGTCAGCTTTTTGCCATCTTCATACCAAGGGCGCCCCAACATCTCTGAACCTCGAATATGCGCGATAGCATAAACGAATCCGCGATCAAGTAGGCTAAGACGAGCTGAGCTAAAAGTTGGTTCGATTGTGTGCCCATAAGATCCGTAGGCATATTGGTAGAGAGGGTTAGTACCGTCTTTCTTGAATAGATCTTTGCGATAAACCAAAGAGACTGGTACTTGCTTACCATCGCGAGCCGTGATCATGATTCGCTCTGATTGGTAATTATCAGCATCGAAATCACCTAATACCGGCGTTTGTTTCATGATCTCTGATTCACCTGTATTAAGGTCGAAATCATAGTAAGTGCCAGGAGTCGTTAGGCTGCTGTAATAGACTCGAACTTTAGAGTTATCTAATTCATAGTTACTTGTTAGGTAGGCAGCAAAAGCGGTGTCGTTGAACTCAAGTGGAAATTCTTTGCCTGTAGAGAGTTGACGAACCTTCACTGTAGACAAGCCATTTGAACGCTGCTCGTAAACCAGATGATCATTAAATAGCTCAAAATCGACAAGCTGTACATTGTCGTCAGCTGGAATGACATCGACCCATTTTGAACGATCATGCATATTTTCAGCCGTTGTTTTCATCAAACGAAAGTTGACCGCTTGGTAGTTGGTGTAGATGTAATACCAATCCTCTAGCTTGGCGATGCTGTACTCAATACCCGTTTCTCTTGGGTAGAAGGCTTCTGCTTTTGCATTTGGGTTGTTGGCATCAATAATTGAAACACCACTGGTTTCAGTGCTCGAGTGCCAAATGTATACCTGCTCGCCATCTTTACTCTTACTGATGCTGGTGTAGTAAGCGCTGTCAGCTTCTTCGTAGACCAGCTCATCGTTTGTTTGAGGTGTACCTAATACGTGGCGGTAAACTTGATAGCCGAGTAAAGTTTGTGGATCTTTCTTGATGTAGTAGAAGGCTTGGTTGTCGTTTTGCCATGCGATAGCGCTCGAAGCACCTTCAATTTCATCGTTTAGGTATTCACCTGTTGTCAGGTCTTTAATCTTAATGGTGTAAATACGGCGGCTCAGAGTATCTTCGCCATAGGCCAACATATTTTCGTTCGGGCTGACAGATAGACCACCAATGCTGAAGAATTCATGTTCTTTGGCGAGTTCGTTAACGTCTAAGATGACTTGTTTGTCTATTCCTAAAAAGTGTTTTTCGCGCAAATGAACTGGGTATTCGTTGTCACCTGTGACTTTATTTGAGTAGTAATAGCTACCTTTACGAACTGGTACCGAATTGTCGTCTTTCGCGATTCGGCCTTTGATCTCTTCAAATAATTGTTCTTGAGATGCTTCTGTATGTTTCAGAACAGTCTCGGCATACTGGTTCTCTTGCTCGAGGTGCTGCAAGATCTCCGGATCTTGGCGTTCATCATCACGCATCCAATAGTAATCATCAATTCGCGTGTCACCATGAGTCGTCATTGAATGAGGGACTTTCTTAGCAACGGGAGCTTGGGTTTGTTGAGCGATGAGTTGCGATGGAGAGTAGTGGTTCATGGTTGTTGTTCCTTGATTGCTGCATCCGGCGACAAGCGCGACCGATACGGCTAATGTGGTTAAAGCGAAACGCATCTATATATCCTTAGTGTGCACCTTACTCGTTTTATTGCCAGCATCCTTTAGTGGTTAGTTTCCTTCCAGTGATATTATTTATAATTGGATTCTGGATATGCACTTTCATCGTAAGTGTCTGTTATTGTTTTTAAAAAATCAAAGTAATGTTTGATGAAATTAGTGGTAGACATCATGCAAGGGTAAACGGGTAATAAAAAAGGGACACGCCTTTCAGCATGTCCCTCTATTTGTAAGGTAGGAGTTGCGTTTTACTCTAGATAGCCAATGGCATTTCGTTTGAGTGGTCAGGCTTACGATTAACCCAACGTAAACCAAGCATAGCGATAAGTGACATGGTAATCATCAAGCAACCCAGTGGCAGCTGATCTTGAGCTGGGAAGAACGATGCCAACAGTGTTGCAATACCGGCACCTAGGTTCTGCATACCACCTAAGATCGCGCCGCCCGTACCTGCGTGATATGGGAATGGCGAAAGTGCTCCCGTTGTCGCGGCTGGAAATAAGATACCAGCGCCCAAGAAGTAAATGGTTGCACCGCCAATCAAAGTTAATGCGGTTGTTTGACCAAACAGACCCGGGATAAGCACCACAGCTGAGCCAACTAAGATCGATACTAGACCAACATTCAGTGCTCGGCGCTCAGAGCGACGTTGCGCGATGTAACTCGATAGACCTGCACCCACTAGGTAACCCGGAATCGGTAACACAAATAGCAAACTCACGGTGGTTGCCGGCAAGCCAAGTACACCGCCAAGCAATACGCCAGCTGCTGCCTCAAACACTGCTACGCCCGCAAATGTTGCCACTAGTACCAGCAAGAAGCCTTGGAAGCGTTTGTCAGACAGAACAAACTTGTAGCTGTTGACGACTGATTCATTTTTGCGTCGCTCTTTTGGCAATGTTTCCATCATGCTGGTCATCATGGTGATCACTACAGCGATACCAAACAGTGCTAGAAACAAGTAGCTAGAACGCCAGCCAAAAGCTTCTGTTAGGTAACCGCCCAATACAGGTGCCATTAATGGGGAGAAGATCACACACATGCTGATTAAGCTGTTTGCACGGTGTAACTCAGCGCCCTCAAAACAATCGCGAGTCAATGTACGAGACATTGCACCGCCACAACCAATGCCCAAGCCTTGAATAAAGCTACCCACCAAGAACCATTCGTATTCATGAGCAAATAAGCCTACCAAAGTACCTAGGATATAGATAACTAAGCCTGCGACGATGATTGGTTTACGACCGAGGCGATCTGAAAGCGGACCGTAAACAAATTGCGACAAACCATAAGGGATCAGGTAACACGCCATCACTGCTTGAAGTGAAGACGCAGAAACCAAGAACTCACCTGCCATATGACCGATAGAAGGCACGTACATCGTTTGAGTCATTTGACCTACGGCTGTCAGAATAGCGATTAAAAAGGTAAGTTTCGCTAATGGAAACGAGGCGGACATTTGCGTATCTCTCCAAAAATTAAAAACGTAAAAAGCCTTAGCGCTCCATTAGGGAGAGCCAATTAAATAAAGCGATCAGGGAATCTAGGCGCGAGATATTAGAGTTTGATTGCCGAATTAGCAATCAAAAAGTGTGAAGTCGATCAAGATAAAAATCTATGGTATGGATTAGAAAAACTAATCCTTAATCTATGTGAAACGAGTAAGTGTTGCAGGAGGAAGCTATTGAAATATTATGAGTGATTGAACAAGGTTTTGATTACCGGAGGTGGTGGTGCGCTCAATAATCTAAATCGTATAGCAGGTTTATGAAACGACAGATATCTTTGTATCAATACCTAAGATTAATAGAGTAGCCAGTCTGTCGCGTACACGACAAGCGTTATTAAACAGGTCACAACAATTGTTAGTACAAGTGCAGTCACTAACTTTTTCTTCAAACTTAGTGTGTTAAATACTTCGCCCTCTTGTTCTCTTAACCTCTTGTCTTCATCAAAGTGCCACTTGATCGCTAGGTAGCCACCGATAGTCAATACAATCAGCTTAAAAGCCCCTGCAAAGTATGGAAAGAAATTGGCCCAGCTCGCGTTCATCATCTATCTCCGTCGTTATCAAAAAAGATTCAATAGCATAATAACAAGCTTGCTTTTATAGCGCAGCGAGATGAAAAGGCATTTTTCAATTCCGGTAGGGGAGCTGCAAAGTGTTCTTATCGCCTTGAGAAAGGACGCAAGTCATACGTCATATTTTTAAAACGACAAAGATGAAGCTAAGTATCGGAAGTTAATAGCTCTCTCAGTCACAGAAGCGATAGACAAAAAGCATGAAATGTTAATATTTGCGTGAACTTTCGTTTTATATGTTAGCAATTTGTGATGTAATCATCCGCTAAGCTATTCGTCTAACTTATCTACATTGTGTACAGCCATTCGTTGTCGATGTGATAGTTATGGTTATGGAAGTCTTTTGGCTTAAATAAGGATATTAAATGCGTTCTCTATCGGTACAGTGGAAAATAACTCTATTAGCGGGTTGTTGTTTAATCATTACGTCACTGTCTCTTATTGGTTTCTCGATCTATAACGCGACGAGCAATCAACAAGTCATCAAATCTCAAAGTTCAGAATCAGTGATCAATAAAACTCAGCAGTTGTTGGCGTCTGTTTCTCAGCTTAATGCCCAAGAAACTCAACGCTATGTTGACGAAGCGATTTATCGCGCAGAGATGCTTGCGGCCAGTGCTCAGTTTCTAAAGAACAATGCAGATGAAAACTTTACTCCGAGTGAAGAGCTTCGTACAGCATTAGACGAAATGGTGCGTCGTTCAGTTTTAAACTTCGATTCAATTCAAGGTGCTTATCTCGTATTCAAGCCTGACTTACTCGATAGTGAAGATGCGAACTATGTCGATGCCGATTATGTAGGTTCTAATGAGAAAGGACGTTTCGCTCCTTACTGGAAAGTAGCGGATAATGGTGAGAATGTTCTGTCGAATGTACTTTCGGAATCAACATTGAATGACAACAGCAATAGCGAACGTTTTTACTGTCCACTATCTTCAGGGCAAACCTGTATCAGCACCCCACGAGTGGTGAACAGCGGCGGTACAGCATTACTGACGTCCTCTATTTCAGTTCCAATTTTAGTCGACGATGTTGCGATTGGTTTTCTTGGTATCGATTTGAGACTCGATGGCTTAACCAGTGTGATTACTCAATCTGACCAGAGTTTGTTTAACGGTGCAGGTAAAGCTTACGTGGTTAGCCTAGACGGCTCAGTTATCGCTTCTGACGATTCAAGTATTGCAGTTGGTTCGAATTTCCAAAGTGATAATACCAACAGTGACTTAATGACCGACTTTATCTTCGGCGGTGAAGTAACAACACAGTGGAGTGAGAACGGTGAGTGGTTACTTGCGTTTGCACCTGTTGTTGCTGCTAACCAAACGTGGGGTGTGTTGTTTGAAATTCCAAGAGACAGTGTCGTCGCTGATGCAAATAAATTGGATTCCATCATTAGCACTAAGCTAAGTGAAGGCATCAAAACAGAAGTGATCGCCGGTACAGTGTTTATTATCTTTGGCTTAGCCATTATCGCGTTTGCCTCGTTGTCTATTGTGAAGCCGATTCGTCAGGTTGTGGAAAGGTTGAATGACATCGCTTCAGGTGAAGGTGATTTGACGCAGCGCTTGGAAGTGAAGTCTCAAGATGAAATCGGTCAGTTGTCAAAAGGATTTAACCTGTTCCTAGATAAGCTGCAACACACAATCAAAGAAGTCATTCACACCACAGAACAAGTGGCAAATACTACCAGCCAAGCGAAAGCATCAGCATCAAGTACTCGTGAAAGCAGCGAGTCTCAATTTAAAGAAGTGGATCTAGTCGCGACAGCAGCAGAAGAGATGACTCAAACTGCGGGCTTAGTGGTACAAAATGCAGAAGTTGCGGTAGACGCAGCTTGTGAGGCAAATCGTTCAGCTCAGCAAGGGCAGCAAGTTATCGAGCTTTCCGCCGGTGAAATGAGGAAGCTGGTGGAACGCATGTCGAGCGCCGTGCCTATTGTTGAAGAGCTAGCGAAGAACAACGGTAATATCACCGAGATCTTAAGTGTTATCGAGGGGATCTCCGAACAGACTAACTTGTTAGCATTGAATGCGGCGATTGAGGCGGCTCGTGCCGGTGAGCAAGGTCGTGGTTTTGCGGTCGTTGCAGACGAGGTGAGAAACCTAGCAAGTCGCACACAATCATCCGTTGGTGAGATCAGAGCGGTGATCGATAAGGTTCATGCTGGTACACAAGATGTTGTTGAGGCGATCCAAGAGGGTAATATTCTTGCCAACGATACAGCGCTGCATGTTCAAAATGCAGTGGAGGATCTTGGCTCGATCTTTACTTCAATTGAGGCGATCAGTGACATGAACAATCAGATCGTAAGAGCAGCAGAAGAGCAACAATCGGTTTCCGGTGAAGTGAATCAGAGTGTGGTTAATATTCGCGACTTGAGTGCGAAGATCTTGGAACAAGCGGCAGCTTCTGAAAAAGTCGGTAATGAAATTGATCAGCTATCTCAGCAGCAACAGAAATTGGTTAATCAGTTCAAGGTCTAAACCTTAAACAATTATTGGATAGAAAAAGGGACAAATGAATATTTCATTTGTCCCTTTTTTAGTTGTTTCTTGAAAAGTAGGTTAATAACTAGCGTCTGACGCTGCTTACTCTTCGATGAACCAATAGCCTTTGTTCACCAATTCAGTCACGACAGTTACGCCCGAAGGTGATAGGGCAGTAGCCGAATTAATCACGGTCTCATCGCAAAGTATGTTGAGTAACGTAGAATCCGCTTCATCAACCTTGACCACTTCACCATTAATATAAGCGGTGTTGCCTTCATTTTCGTGGTAGAGCGCTTTTAAGCCTGATACTCGGTGGATTTCACCTTCTGACTCTAGGTGTTGGGCAACCTCTTCTTGAGTCCATAGTGGCTCTGGCGTAACGATATCAAGCTGGTGGCGAGATTGGCTCAGTAAGCAACCCATGAAGTCGCTAACCGTTTCTGGTTGTTCAAGGGCTGATTTGAGCATATCAGTTAGGTTACTCAAATCTGACCAACGAATCTTGCCGTAACCATCTTGCATTTTGAACTCAGGATCATGCAAGTGAACATCACCCATATCATGAGCAAGTACAAAGTCGGCAAAGTTACTGATTAGCTCTTGCTCTTTAGGAGAGCGGTAGCCAATGGAGTAGCTCATTGATGGCTCTAGCGTATTGCCTTCGTGTGGGAAGCCTGGCGGGATATAAAGGATATCGCCTGGTTCTAGGGTTTCATCAATGATTGGCTCAAAGCCTTCGATTTGACGAAGAGCAGAAGCTTGGACGGTCTCTTTATATTGACCGACATCTTTTGCGCCAACTTTCCATTGACGCTTACCTTGGCCTTGAATGATGAATACGTCATATTGATCAATATGCGGTCCAACACCACCTTCAGGTGCTGAGTAGCAAATCATCAGGTCATCGAACAACCAGTTTGGTAATTGTTGGAACGCTTTCGTTAGCTCATTGGCACCTTGATGCCAATGGTTGGCTGCTTGAACGATCAATTGCCAGTGAGTTTCTGCTAATTCGCCAAATTTTTCTTCGGCGAATGGGCCGTGCTCTGCTGTCCATTGGTTGTTGAGGTTAGAAACAAAGCGAGAATCCACTTCTTCTTCCATCGATAAACCAGCAAGTTCTTCCGGCGAAATTGGGTCGACGAAGTTTTGGAAGCCACCTTTTAAGATGGTTGGTTTCTTATGCCAGTAATTTTCAAGAAACTCGGGCATAGAAAAGCTAAGTTGGTACATGTGAATCCTGTATGTTTTGATGCTAGATGCTAGATGCTAGATGCTAGATGCTAGTTTGGCTTGTAAATCTTGTTGGACAATCTTAATTGCCTCTAACGCAACCTTTGGGTCGATCTCGTTACTTTCGAGTAGGTAGATCAAGTCGACAGCTAACTTAACTTCTTCAGGTGCGTCGTCCAATGGTGATGATGGGTTATCAGTGCTCATTTCGCTTTGGGTTCTCTATGTTAATCAGTCTTTCGATGTTCTTCATCGAGTCTTCACAGCGCTCTAAACGCTCTTTCGCTAACATCCAAGCGTTTTCTGCTTGTGCTTTGCTTTGACCAGGTGCGGAGTCCAGCGCTAACTTGCGTCGTTTAACCAAATCAACCAAACGTCTTTGCCAGTCTTGGTGCTGAGCCAAGTCACTATACAAATCGTTCAAGGTTTTCCCTGATTTACTTTTTCTGTCTAAGCGCAAATCGTGATTGGCTAGCTCGCGTTGCAGAGCTGCTATCTGGTTAGTTAACTTCTCGGTTAAGTAGTTTGCTCTCGATGCCGAAAGTTGGTTAGTGTTCTGTTCGCGAATAATGGTGTGGTAGGTCGCTTGGGTTTCGAGTGCGTAAGGGAGTAGAGTCGAGGCGCCACATTTAAACAACGCTTTGTCGAAAAGCGCCTGATGATAGGACCCTCTGGACCTATCAACCTGTGAACAGTGACCGAGTAAGGTATCAATGACACTTTTGATTTGTGAAAATTGACTCATTTTACTTCCTGTAATCTGGTGGCTATAGATTTACAAACCAAGCTTCGTAAGCCAGTTTTATCGCAAGTATACTGACAACCGTAACAAAGACTGGTCGTATAAACGTAGCACCAAATCGAATTGCCGAATGTGCACCTACAAATGCACCAGCCATTAAGCAAACACCCATGGTTAAACCCAATACCCAGTCAATATGACCAAGAATCGCGAAGGTCACCAAAGACGTGAAGTTGCTGGTGAAGTTCATTGCTTTCGATAGGCCAGAAGCAAGCAAGATATTTAGGCGGTACAGAGCCATAGAGCTCACCGTCCAAAAAGCACCCGTTCCCGGGCCAGCAACGCCATCATAAAAGCCAAGAATGAAGCCTTGGTACTTTTGTTTCTTCTTCAGTACCGGACAAGGTTTCGGTGACACGTTGTGATTGGCGTTCGGTGTCTTATGGAAAATGGTGTAGATCGCTGCTGCCAGAATGATCAGCGGTAGGACTTTCTCTAACCATTGAGTGCTAATGGCATCGACTGTTAGGGTACCTATGGTTGCACCGATCAAGGTCGCTATAAATGCATTTATCCAACATTCTGGCTTAAACAACTTTTTACGATAATAAGTAAAAGCTGCTGTTGAAGAAGCGAACGTGGCTGCAAGCTTATTTGTACCAAGTGCGATGTGTGGCGGTAGGCCAAGGGATAACAATGCAGGGACCGTTAACATGCCCCCACCACCGGCGACAGCATCAATAAAGCCCGCTGCAAATGCAACCAGCGCAAGTATAACCAACATGGTTGGTTCAATCATTTCCATAAATAGCTGTTGTTCTCGTTATTGGCCGTCAGAACAGCCACACGAATAGTTGATGGGCTATTCGTGTTTGATTGTGAATGCAGGGGCCAAGAGATGACTGACCCAGAACTACCCAAAGGCAGAAAAATTAGTATTTTATTGTTCTTTTAAAAGGCGGTAGCGAATCGAGTAGGGACTTGCCATATCGCTTCGTGACTATGCGTCGATCAAGGATCGTGACTTTACCAGAATCTCTCTCTTTACGCAGTAGTCGCCCTACAGATTGAATAAGCTTTTTACTCGCTTCTGGAACAGTAATCTGCATAAAAGGATTACCGCCACGCGATTCAATATATTCTGAATGCGCTTGTTCTACAGGTGACGTAGGAACACCAAAAGGAATCTTGGTAATAACTAGGTTTTCAAGAAGCTCACCCGGTAAATCCAGACCTTCCGAAAAGCTACCAGTTCCAAAAAGCACGCTGGTTTTTCCTTGGTCTATTAGCTTTTTATGTTTTTTTAGAATTTCAGCGCGTGAAGTATCACCTTGTACCTGCAATGCCCATGACTTTTTAACGAAATCTGTTGCCAAAGCCTCTGCAACTTTATTCATTTGCCAGTAAGAAGAGAATAGAACGAGATTGGCTTTGTTGTCTTCTATTACCTTAGGCAGAATTTCAATAAGATATTCGGTAAATTGAGGTGCTTGTGGCTCGTATTTCATGGCAGGCACGATTAACTCCGCTTGATTCTGATAATCAAACGGTGACGCCAGGGCAAGAAACTGCACGCCATCTTCTTCTTTTTGACTGATACCGGCTTGATGGCAGAAAAAACTGAAGGAGTTGAGTGCTCTCATTGTTGCAGAAACGAGCACTGCACCAACACAGCGGCTCCAGATTTGCTGGTCAAGTTGCCAGCCAACCTCAAGCGGAGAAACATTGACAACAAAATCGCCTTCACTCTCTTTATTAAGCTCTAACCAGCGCGCTAAAGGCGCACCTTTTTCACGTTTTGGTTCAGCCATCAGGCGCCAAACTTGCGCTAGGTTCTCGGTTCTCTGTATATAAAAGCCGATTTCCGCGAGCGCTGGCTCCGCGAGTTTTGCAGAAAGCTCTCCATCTTTGACTCGTTCTGCAATCAGGTCCGCAATTTTAGCGACTGCCTGGCTCGCTTTCTGAGAAAGTTGTTTGAGGTCTTTAGATTCGTTCTCTAACCATTCTGGCAAGTCACCATGCTCAAAGCGGTAAAGCCCATCTTCAAAATGAGTAGCATCGAACTGCTTACTGAGCTGCGTCAGAGTTGGTATCAGCTGTTGTACAGAATCCTGCAATTCATTTCTGAATCGACTCACTCGCTTTTCGTCCGCCAAGCCTGAAAGTTTGGTTATCGATTGGTTTAAACGCTCTAACCATGAAGCGGCACCTTTTAAACTTGCGGCCGCAGAAGAGTGATCTCGGGCTACGTGTGGTAAGTGGTGTGCTTCATCGAAGATATAGATGCTATTTTCCGGTTCTGGCAGTATTACACCGCCACCTAGATCTGCATCAGCCATCACTAAACTGTGATTAGCGATGATAACGTCTGCTTTATCTAGTTCTGAGCGTGCTTTTTGGAAAGGACAGTCTCTGTGAGTTGGCATGCTGTTGTTACAACTATGCTTATCACTGACAATCATCTGCCAAATCATGTTATCGATAGGCTTTGGCCATGAATCTCGGTCACCATCCCATTTGCCTTGAGCAAGGCTGCGATACATGGTTTGCAGTTGTTCAATATCTTTCTGTTTTGGCTTGGATTCAAACATTGCCATCTGACCGCCATCAACCCCACAAGCGGCTGCCAACTTTTCCGCACAGCAGTAACGCTGTCGACCTTTCGCCAATATAAAAGAGAACTCCCTGTCAGTAAGTCTTCTATATAGAGGGAGATCTTTGTTTACCAGCTGCTCTTGTAAAGCAACCGTTGCGGTTGAAATGACAATCTTTCGGTTGTTTAAAACGGCAACGGGAATCGTTGCCATTAAATACGCCAATGATTTGCCAATCCCGGTTCCCGCTTCAGCAACAATCATACGATTGCTTTTGTGGTATTGACCACAAAGTGTCTTCGCAATCTCTGCGACAAGGTAATTTTGAGCACGCCTAGGTACAAAGTTATCCAACTGTTCTTGGAGGTTTTGATAACTGGTGCGAATAGAATTTTGAATTTTAGTAGTTAGCATACTGTGACCTACGTAACGGAGCGAGGATAGTAGCACATATCACTAGCCGGTACATTTACCGCAAAATAGCTTGCTTTTGAATCAAAGGTAGATCTCGTTCACAAAAAAAAACTGAACCATCAGGAACTTAATGATTTTATTTATCTTGCGAAATATAAATATTAAAAAAGACTGGCTTGTGGGTGTTAAATTCTGCATTTGGGTTGTTTTGTGGGCGTCTTTAGGGTTTAAATTCTGTTTGTTACATTTTTTGGATTATTATATTTGCTGATAAAACTAAGGATAAGCTGCTCGTAAAATGATGAAAAAAAATGTAAGTGTTTGATTTTGAATGTTTTGTGTTTTTTTTAGGTTTGTTTTTAGTTTATTTGACACGCAGGATAATCTTTTGCAATCTAGACCTCGAAATTTAGTGACGGTGATTAACCAACAAAGAGTGGTGATGACCAGTCATAAAAATAAAAGGGAACCGGGCAAGGATCTCCCATTCTTAGAAAAGGCAGTGGATTTATTATGAAAAAGACTCTATTAGCGCTAGCTATCGCAGCTACAGCAACTTCTGTAAACGCAGCAGAAATTTACTCTAACGACGATACTAAAGTTGGCCTAAAAGGCGAGGTAGATATCTACCTATCTCAATCTGAAGTAGACAAAAACCTAACTGAAACAACTAAGAACGAAGCTGACGTTTCTACTTGGGCTAAAATCCAACTTGACGCTGAGCAGAAGCTTAACGATCAGTTCACAGCATTCGCATCTTTCGAAATCGAAACTGACGGCAGCAACGCTAAGTTCGATGACGTTCTAGCTGGTTTTAAAACTGACACTTGGGGTATGGCTTTCGGTGAAACTGGCGACCTAGCAGAATCTGCTGACGCTATCCAGAAAGACGATATCACAAACGAAGGTAACTACATGGGCTCTACTGGTGGTCACCACCGCGAGTCTTCTGGCCACGGCGCTGTATTCAAAGGTCAATTCGTTGAAGGTTTCACAATCGTAGCTGACGTTAACACTGATTCTACTGAAGACGTTGACAACACTTACGGTATCTCTGCAGATTACGCGTTCAGCAACTTCTCTATCGGTGCTTCTTACATCACTGGTGACGCTGCTAAAGACGTAGATTACTCTCTTGCTGGTGCTTCTGCTTCTGCTGAGTTTGGTGGCCTATACCTAGCTGTTACATACGCACAATTTGAAGGCAACCAAGGTTACGGTTACTGGGACCTATCTGACATCGCTGCTGATTCTTACGGCAACGGTGAAACTATGGGTATCGCAGCTGCTTACCAAATCGACGCTGTTCGTCTATACACTACATACTCTGTAGCAACAACTGACGAAATCGCTACAGCAGCGGGTACTTCTAAGATCTCTGATATCGACTCTACTAACCTAGTTGTTGGTGTTGATTACGCATTCCGTGACAACATCCTATTCCTAGCTGAATACCAAACTGCTGATTTCGAATACGCATCACAAACTCTAGATGCTGACGGCGTTATCGCTGGTGTTTACTACACATTCTAATCTGTAGTTAACTATGCTATACAAAAGCCAGCTATTAGCTGGCTTTTTTACATTTATTGATTAAGGAATCGTACATGAACAAGTGGTATTTGAGTTTTGTCTGCCTATTCTCTGCACCATACGCAACGGCTGCTCTTGATTTGGCTTCTGGTATTTCGCTAAATACTTTGAACGGTGAGGTTGTTGAAAGTGTGGAAGACGCTGTATTCACCTCAGGTGAAAACCAACTCGTTTTAGATTACACAGGGTATTTGAGCGATAAAGGCAAACGCGAGTTTATCAGTACAGTTCCTTACATTATGGTAGTTAATGTTCCCAAAAATGCTGATGTTGATATTGATCTTCTAAGTAGAAAGTACGCTAAAATCGAAAAAAATGTAGACAGAGAACTTCCTATATTCAGTATCTCTATAAACGGTGATGATGCAGAAGTCGTGCAAGAAGTTTTGCCTCCATCTCAAGGTGCACTGCCTTACAGCGATATCCCTCAGTTGGTAAAAGATTATAATCAAGAAAGAGGCTTAGTTTTTGATTCAGGAAAGATTCGTTCGTTGAAAGAAGAACTAGCAGCAGTACAAACTGGTGCAGTAGTTGGAGCGACGGTCGCTGCCGACAGTACTGTGCAAGAGTCTGAAAATACGCTTCAACTTAAGCTATGGTATTCAAGAGCAAATGAAGAAGAGCGTAAAGCATTCCAAAAATGGTTAATTGACCAGAAGTAAGACCTAAAATTTGTTAAAGCGAGGTGTTCTTGTCTAAGACAGGTGCCTCGCTTTTTCATTTCTACTATGCTGACTAGATTTCTTTCCATTCTCCAGGCTGCAGCTGCCCCACATTCATGTTGCCCATTGAATAACGGATAAGGCGTAGGGTAGGGAAACCGATGTTTGCTGTCATTCGTCTGACCTGACGGTTACGTCCTTCGATGATAGTAATCGCTAACCAGGTCGTTGGTATTGCAGCTCTGAATCTTACCGGTGGATTTCTGTCCCATACCTCTGGCTCTGCCATTAACTCCACCTTAGCAGGTAGCGTCATACCATCTTTTAGTTCAACGCCTTTTCTCAATTTATCTAAATCTTCCTCAGAAGGTGCGCCTTCAACCTGCACCCAGTAAGTCTTTGGTGATTTTGAGTTTGGTTGAGTTAGCTTGGCTTGAAATATACCGTCATTAGTTAAAACCATTAACCCTTCGCTATCACGATCAAGTCGTCCTGCAGCATAAACGTCTCTTACTGGAATAAAGTCGGCGAGCGTCTTTCTACCTTCGCCATCAGTAAACTGACTTAAAGTATCGAATGGTTTGTTGAACAAAATGACTTTGCGATCTTCGAGTGCAATTTTAGGTTTTGTGTTCGCCGGTTTCGCTTTATATCTGTGTTTACTTGAGTGCGATTTCTTGTGCGAATTGCCAGTGTTATTTCTATCATTGTTTCGGCCTTGTCTGTTGCCACTTTGTTTTAATGTGGCGCCAGAACGAGCGGGTTTGTCTGAACGAGATGCGCTGCGTGAGCGAGTAGACATGTTAACTACCTTGCAAAAATGTAAACGAAGTGTGCTGAAAAGTTTTCACTGAAACGGAATTGAGCTATCATTTGCGCGCCTAAAAGACACAAAATAGAACAAGTTTATGGACTCTTGAGCCTGATTTGTTTAATTATACCAACGTGTTTTATTATAACAACGCACTCACGGATTTGGTTCATGCTGTCATTAGATTGCATGAAAAATAAGATAGAGTACGACTATCGAGTAAGCAGTTTTCACTCTCAGAGTCGCTTACTGGTCAATTTATAACATTCTCACTATTCATGTGAGCTTGTAAGAACTATAGGGAAATTTCATGCCTACTGAAAAACCAACTATCATCTATACCATTACAGACGAAGCTCCGGCATTAGCAACATACTCTCTGCTGCCAATCATTCAATCTTTTACAGCTTCTTCAGGTATTGACGTTGATACTCGCGACATTTCACTTGCAGGGCGCATTATTGCCAACTTCCCTGACTACTTGAACGAAGAGCAACGTATTGGTGATGCATTAGCAGAACTAGGTGAATTGGCTAAGACACCAGAAGCGAACATCATCAAGCTTCCAAACATCTCTGCGTCTGTACCTCAACTACAAGCAACAATTAAAGAGCTACAATCAAAAGGCTACGCGCTTCCAAACTACCCAGAAGAAGCAAACACTGACGAAGAGAAAGCAGTAAAAGCGACTTACGATAAGATCAAGGGTAGTGCAGTAAACCCAGTATTGCGTGAAGGTAACTCAGATCGCCGCGCACCACTTTCAGTTAAAAACTACGCAAAGAAAAACCCACACTCAATGGGTGCATGGTCAGCAGATTCTAAGTCTCATGTTGCAAGCATGGAAGACAAAGACTTCTTCGGCAGCGAAAAATCGACAACAATCGATGGTGCGACTGAAGTAAGTATCGAGTTTGTAGGTAAAGATGGCGCTAAGAAAACATTGAAGCCAGCATTTGCACTGCAAGATAAAGAAATCATCGATTCATCAGTAATGAACAAAGCTGCTCTAGTCGCATTTTTTGAAAAAGAAATCGCGTCAGCGAAAGAGCAAGGTGTGCTGCTTTCTCTACACATGAAAGCAACCATGATGAAAGTCTCTGATCCTGTGATCTTTGGTCATGCGGTTAAGGTTTACTACAAAGACGTTTTTGCTAAGCACGGTCAGCTTTTCGAAGAGCTAGGTGTCGATGTTAATAACGGCATCGGTGATGTATACGCGAAGATCGCGTCACTGCCTCAAGATCAAAAATCGGCAATCGAAGCTGACTTACAAGCGGTATACGAAACTCAGCCACCACTTGCGATGGTAGATTCAGACCGTGGTATTACCAACCTACACGTACCGAGTGACATCATCGTTGACGCATCTATGCCGGCAATGCTGCGTTCTTCTGGCCAAATGTGGGATCCAGAAGGTAAGCAAAAAGATACCAAAGCAATGATCCCAGATCGTAGCTACGCGAGCATCTACCAAGCGGTAATTGATTTCTGTAAAGAGAACGGTGCTTTCGACCCAACAACTATGGGTAGCGTACCAAACGTAGGTCTAATGGCTCAAAAAGCAGAAGAGTACGGTTCTCATGATAAGACATTCATTCTAGAAGCTGCTGGTCAGGTTCAAGTCGTTGATGCTTCAGGTTCTGTGCTTCTTGAGCAAGATGTAGAAGAAGGCGACATCTTCCGTATGTGTCAGGTGAAAGATGCGCCAATCCAAGATTGGGTTAAGCTTGCTGTAACACGTGCTCGTGCTTCAGATACTCCTGCGGTATTTTGGCTAGATGAGTCTCGCGCACACGATGCAGAGCTTATTAAGAAAGTGAATGCTTACCTACCTGAACATGATACAGATGGTCTAGAGCTGAAGATTCTTTCTCCACTGGAAGCGACCAAGTTCTCTCTAGTTCGTATTAAAGAAGGTCTAGATACGATTTCGGTAACTGGTAACGTACTGCGTGATTACCTAACTGACCTGTTCCCAATCCTAGAGCTTGGTACGTCGGCTAAAATGCTATCAATCGTTCCACTAATGAACGGTGGTGGTCTATTTGAAACAGGCGCTGGCGGTTCTGCTCCTAAGCACGTTCAGCAAGTAGAGAAAGAAAACCACTTGCGTTGGGATTCTCTTGGTGAGTTCTTGGCACTAGCTGCATCTCTAGAGCACCTAAGTGTGGTTACAGGTAACGCTAAGGCTCAAGTTCTTGCTGATGCGCTGGATAAAGCGACAGGTGAATTCCTAGATAACAACAAGTCACCATCACGTCGAGTAGGTGAGCTTGATAACCGTGGTAGCCACTACTACCTAGCGGCATACTGGGCTAAAGCACTTGCAGAGCAAACTGCTGATGCTGACCTTGCAGCTGAATTTGCTGCAGTGGCAAGCCAGCTAGCTGAAAGCGAAGAAGCAATTGTAGCTGAGCTAAATAACGCACAAGGTGTTGCTGGCGATTTAGGTGGTTACTACCTATTTGATGATGCACTAGTTTCAGCATTGATGCGCCCAAGTGCTACATTAAACGCATTTATCGACGCTTAGAACGCAGCGTTTCTATGTGAGTGTTTTCTAAAGCGCTTACAGACGAAATAATAAAAGACGCTTTAACGTAACCGTTAAAGCGTCTTTTTTGTTTCTGCCGTTTCAATGTCGATCCTGGTATCAAACTGCCTTTACGGAGAACATATGTTTCGCCCAAGATCAAAAAAACCGCTCATTGAACTCTGCATACAGGTATCAAAGGAGCGGTTTTCATAATCTGTTAACTTTCAAATAGTGCTATTTAGGTCAACACGATATGGCAGCTTTGCCTATTTACTGGCACTGCCTTCTACAGGAACAACGGAGCTTGCGTGCGAGCCTTTAGGTCCACTTTCTACTTCATAGTCGACCTGCTGACCAGCCTTTAAGGTTCTGTAACCTTCCATTTGTATTGTGGAGTAGTGCGCAAAGATATCGCCTTCTTCACCTTCTGGACAAATAAAGCCAAACCCTTTGGCATTGTTAAACCATTTTACTGTACCTGTAGCCATGCTATACATCCCTCATGCATTTTGTTACTAACGTTGTTTATATCAATAGTTGTAAGTTCGATTGATATCATTCCTACCAGCTAATGACATTAAGCTGGTAACTTGAATCTCAGACATTGCTTACGGAAATTAACGCTACCCTGCGTAATTATTCCTTATTGTTAAATTTTCAAGCGTGTTATGAAACTGTATTAGAAAAACCTTTTAGCTCCAATGTAGCTAATGATTGAGCACAGTCAATAGTAAATTGGTATAAAAGTGATCAATTTTAATAACAAATCACATTCGAGATTGCTCACAAACTATTAACTAAATAGTAACTTAGCGGCTATTGCATGATTAGCGTCAATAGTTGTGGCGTCTTTTTAATCAATCACATATGTTAATCCTGTGAATCGAGATCTTTTATTTGCAGCGATGGAAATGGTGGATTAGGCTCAGTATAGAGGAATATTTTTTGGTACTGTTTCTCGGTGCGGTTTCTTAGTACACCGTAAAGCGTGAATGTGGTAAATTTAAGTTACACAAACATTCACCACTTCCGAAAAATAACCCTTAGCAAAGCGATATGAGCAGAAACTTTGAATGGGCATCTCCAGGCTCAGATTTACTGGAGAAAGAAGCAACAAAAGTAAAGCCACCGGCAATGTATAACGTCGTACTGAATAACGATGATTACACGCCAATGGACTTTGTAATCGAGATCCTAGAGCGATTCTTCTCACTAGATATCGAAAAAGCAACGGAAGTGATGCTCAAGGTTCATTATGAAGGTAAAGCTATATGCGGCACATACAGTGCTGAAATAGCGGAAACAAAGGTAGCGCAAGTCACGATGTACTCAAAGGAAAATGAGCATCCGCTACTATGTACAATGGAGCAAGTATAAATTGCTCGAACAACACAGTTGTTCCCTTAGGAGGTACTTATGCTAAATAAAGAATTAGAGTCGAGTTTAAATGGCGCATTTGCTCGTGCGCGAGACAAGCGACATGAATTTATGACTGTCGAACACCTCCTACTAGCATTATTAGAAAATGATGCGGCCAAGGAAGCGCTCCAAGCTTGTCAGGCTGATCTCGATGCTCTTCGCAACGAGCTCGATATTTTTATTGATCAAACGACCCCACTTATCCCAGAAAGTGACGAAACTCGTGAGACTCAACCTACATTGAGTTTCCAACGAGTACTTCAACGTGCTGTTTTTCATGTCCAATCTTCAGGTCGCAGTGAAGTAACAGGTGCTAACGTACTTGTCGCTATTTTCAGTGAGCAAGAGTCTCACGCGGCATATCTTCTTAAGAAAAATGACATTAGCCGTTTAGATATCGTTAACTTCATCTCACACGGTATCACCAAAGCCAGTAACGAAGGCGATAGTGCTTCCTCATCAGACTCATTTGGTGGTGCTGAAAATGCCGAAGAAGCAAATTCAGAAGACCGTTTAGAAAACTTTGCGACCAACCTTAATGAAGTGGCGAAGCAAGGTAATATTGATCCGCTAATTGGTCGTGACAAAGAGCTTGAGCGTACTATCCAAGTCCTATGTCGTCGCCGTAAGAACAACCCTCTACTGGTTGGTGAAGCGGGCGTAGGTAAAACGGCTATTGCTGAAGGCCTTGCATGGCGTATCGTTGAAGGACAGGTACCTGAAATTATTCAGAGCAGTGTGATTTACTCTCTAGATATTGGTTCACTGCTTGCGGGTACTAAATATCGTGGTGATTTCGAGAAACGCTTTAAAGCGATTCTTAAGCAACTAGAGAAAGAAGAAGACGCGATTCTGTTCATCGATGAAATCCATACCATTATTGGTGCGGGCGCAGCATCGGGTGGTCAGGTAGATGCGGCTAACCTAATCAAGCCACTACTAAGCAGTGGTAAATTGCGTTGTATCGGTTCAACGACATACCAAGAATACAGCAGTATTTTTGAGAAGGAGCGCGCGCTATCTCGTCGTTTCCAAAAAATCGATATTGTTGAGCCTTCATTAGATGATACGACTAAGATTCTGATTGGCTTGAAGCCAAAATACGAAGCTCACCACGAAGTGCGTTACACTAACAAGGCGTTGCGTGCGGCTGTGGAGTTGTCTGCGAAATACATTAACGAACGTCACCTTCCTGATAAGGCGATCGATGTTATTGATGAAGCGGGTGCTCGTAGTCGTTTAGCTCCAGCAAGCCGTCGTAAGAAAACGGTAAGCGTGGCGGATATTGAGTCAATGGTTGCGAAAATGGCTCGTATTCCAGAGAAGTCAGTATCGTCTTCAGACAAAGATACGCTGCAGAAACTGGACGACCGCATGAAAATGTTGGTGTTCGGACAAGACCCAGCTATCGATGTATTGAGCGAAGCGATCAAGCTAACTCGTGCAGGACTTGGTGCTGACAATAAACCTGTTGGTTCATTCTTGTTTGCTGGTCCTACTGGTGTTGGTAAAACTGAGGTGACGGTTCAACTGTCTAAACTGATGGGTATTGAACTGCTGCGCTTTGATATGTCTGAGTACGGTGAGCGTCACTCAGTGAGTCGCTTAATTGGTGCTCCTCCTGGTTATGTTGGATACGATCAAGGTGGCCTATTAACGGATGCGGTTATTAAGAACCCGCACTCGGTTGTACTGCTTGATGAGATCGAGAAAGCTCACCCAGACATCTTCAACCTACTACTTCAGGTGATGGATAACGGCACACTAACGGATAACAACGGTCGTAAAGCGGATTTCCGTAACGTGATCTTAGTAATGACAACCAACGCGGGTGTAGCTGAGACAGAGAAGAAATCGATCGGCCTGATCCAACAAGATCATGCACCAGATGCGATGGGTGAAATCAAGAAAGTGTTTACTCCTGAGTTCCGTAACCGTCTTGATAACATCATTTGGTTCAACAGCTTGGATCCAAGCGTGATTAGTCAAGTCGTCGACAAGTTCATTGTTGAGCTTCAGGTTCAACTGGACGCACGTGGTGTATCTCTAGAGGTTTCTGAAGACGCTCGTCACTGGTTAGCAGACAAAGGCTATGACAAGACAATGGGGGCTCGTCCAATGGGGCGTGTGATTCAAGAGAAGCTTAAGAAGCCTCTTGCGAATGAACTGTTGTTTGGTAGCTTAGTTGATGGTGGTACGGTTAAAGTAACACTGAAAAAAGACGAACTGCATTTTGTCTATGTTGGCGCTAAAGAAGAAGTGATGCACTAACGAAGTGGCGGATCGCTCAATAGTTTAGATACAAAACGCATGACTTAGGTTGTGCGTTTTTTTATGTTTTGAAGATACGAGATACGAGATACGAGATACGAAGAAAAGCGGTTAAGACCAAGAGCCAAACGCTAGGCAATAAAAAACGGAGCATTAAGCTCCGTTTCTTATCGTATTCGATAATTAAAAATTAACGAGCACGGAAGACGATGCGGCCTTTAGAAAGGTCGTATGGAGTCATCTCAACAGTTACTTTATCACCAGTAAGAATACGGATGTAGTTCTTACGCATTTTACCAGAGATGTGTGCTGTCACTACGTGACCGTTTTCAAGCTCAACACGGAACATTGTGTTTGGTAGAGTATCAAGGACAGTGCCTTGCATCTCGATTACGTCTTCTTTAGCCATCTAATCCTCTTTCGAAACTTGGCGGTTTTCAACGGCTTGATTGTGCCGTCAAAATCAAAATATGTAAAGTTGTGGCGTATTCTACCCTTGCCACCGCTGATTTACTAGCCTTTGATGACGTTGAAATCGTACTTTATAGTTCATAGCGGGGCATTCATCGATTTGATAACCCAAATATAGCCACTGTTTGTGTTCTTTCTGAGCATGTTGGATTTGGAACAAAACGCCGAGAGTGCCCATGGATATATCGATATCTGGATCGAAAAAGGTATAAAACGCACTGGTACAGTGAGACATCACATCGGTAACAGCTATGCCAACGAGGTCGGTCTCGTTGTAAATATGCATGAACTTAGTAGTTAACCACTCATTTTGAGAAAATTGTAGAAACTCTTCTTTTTTAGGTGGGTACATCGTGCCTGAACGATGGCGTGCGGTAATATAACGGCTATATAAATCAAACCAGTTTTCATCCATTGTATCTTTGAGCTCCCAACGAAAGGATTTCGCCTTGTTGAGAATTCTTCGCTGACTTTTGGAGAACTTAACATCGGGGATTGAAAGGCGAATCGCCTGACATGCCGAACAATTATCGCAATGGGGCTTATAGATGGTGGCACCGCTGCGACGAAAACCATTCGCTAGCAGAACTTCATAATTTTCTGAGGTGTGCATGTGCTCATCGAGCGTAACAGCGACTCTTTCCTCTAAGTGGGGGAGGTAGCTGCACGCGTGATTGTCTGTTAATCCAATTCTGATTTGTTGTAAATCTGGATTCATTAAGGCATTTCCTCTAGCCATTGGTTTTCAAAGCATACATCGTCAACAGACTTGTCTTTTAGTAATTGCAGAGAGCTGAGAAAATCTTCTCTTTCTACTTCTAATGCCCCCAAAGACTCCAAGTGAGGGTTCATGACTTGGCAATCAATGAGCTGCCCTCCAGACTGAGCAAAGTGGTAACAAAAATACCATAGTGCGATTTTCGAGGCATTGGTCTTTAAGCTAAACATGGATTCACCGCAAAAGACTTGCCCTCTTTGTAAGCCATATAGCCCACCGACTAGCTCGTCACCTTGCCACACTTCCACCGAGTGACAGAAACCTAACGAAGCGAGCTCTCGGTAGGCGGCCTGCATGTCGCTGTTTAGCCAGGTCTCTTCTTCAGGTCTTAGTGATGAGCAATAACCGATAACTCTATCCGTCGCTTGGTTAATACTGACACGGTAATTATGCTTTCTTTGAAACTTTTTAAGACTTTTCGATGGTTTGAATGTCTTAGGATTAAATACCGCTCGTGGTGCTGGGCTCCACCAAAGTATAGGCTCACCTGGGCCATACCATGGAAATATACCGTGACTATAAGCATTTAAGATTCGCATTGGCGACAGATCTCCCCCAAAAGCAAGAAGGCCATTTGGCTCATCCAGTGCATCGAAGGGAGATGGAAACTCTATACTAGTAGTATCGAGTTCAGTTAGGTATATAGTCATAAGTACCGCGTAACAGATTAATCATTGACCATGAGGTCATTAGGAGTTCTACCATGAAGAAGTTGCTTTGGATTTTACTTGTTTTGCCCATGTTGGCAAATGCAGCTTATAACCGAAATCAAGCTCGACCTGTGAATGAGGTTGTTTATGGTGAGATTGATACCGTGAGATATATTACTCAACAGGAGATAGTGGAATCGAAAGCGAGCGGCTGGGAAACACTATTAGGTGCCGCAATTGGTGGTTTAATTGGTAACCAGTTTGGTGATGGTACAGGTAGAGAGGTGGCAACGGCTGTCGGTGCTGTTGCAGGAGCCGGGATCGCTCGAAATCGCGGTAATAGTCAATATCGAGTGGAGTATAAATTGGTTGAACTACTGGTTAAAACCAAAGATGACAAGCTCGTCAATATCATCCAAGACGTCGATAGCACGATGTTATTTAACCGAGGTGACGACGTGAGAATTCTTTATTTTTCAGATGGCGTTCGTGTTGATCTCGTGTACTAGTATAAAAATACGATTGGTTGGCTAATTTATCACCTTTTTGAAGGGGATTAGCTCTGGAGTTCATTGGAAAAGTTCGTTAGTCTGCAAGTACGAAGAATTATTCATCACCCGAAAATAAATACTCGCCAGTGACTTCGGGTGGTACAAGGACTAAAAGATTTAATGGAAAGCCTTACGTTACAACCAATTCAAAAAGTGAGTGGGGAAGTTAACCTACCTGGCTCTAAAAGTGTTTCTAACCGTGCGCTTCTTTTGGCTGCGCTTTCAACTGGAACGACTCGCCTAACTAACTTATTAGACAGTGATGACATTCGTCATATGCTGAATGCTCTGACGCAGTTAGGTGTAGATTATCAGCTATCTGCGGACAAAACCGTATGTGAAGTGACGGGCGTTGGTGGTGCATTTTCAAGCGACAAAGCTCTCGAACTTTTCTTAGGTAACGCGGGTACTGCGATGCGTCCGCTTGCGGCTGCGCTTTGTTTAGGTCGTGGTGAATACGTTCTAACTGGTGAGCCGCGCATGAAAGAGCGCCCGATTGGCCACCTAGTCACTGCTCTACGAGAAGCTGGCGCTGACGTTGAATATTTAGAAAATGAAAACTACCCACCGTTGAAAATTACAGGCACGGGTCTGAAAAGCGGTACGGTTTCGATCGACGGTTCTATTTCTAGCCAATTTTTGACTGCATTTTTGATGGCAGCACCGTTAGCAGAAGATGAAGTGACCATCAAAATTGAGGGTGAATTGGTTTCTAAACCATACATCGATATCACGCTACACATTATGAAACAATTTGGTGTGGACGTGATCAACAACAAGTACCAAGAGTTTGTCATTCCGACGGGTCAATCATACAAAGCACCAGGTGATTTCCTTGTCGAGGGCGATGCATCTTCGGCGTCTTATTTCCTAGCAGCAGCTGCGATTAAAGGTGGTGAAATTAAGGTAACGGGTATTGGTAAAAACAGTATCCAAGGTGATATCCAATTTGCTGATGCACTTGAAAAAATGGGTGCTGAAATTGAATGGGGTGATGATTACGTTATCTCTCGTTGCGGTGAGCTGAAGGGCATTGATATGGACTACAACCATATTCCTGATGCAGCGATGACGATTGCGACCACTGCACTGTTTGCAAAAGGCACAACAGCGATTCGTAACGTCTACAACTGGCGCGTGAAAGAGACCGATCGTCTTGCGGCCATGGCAACCGAACTACGTAAAGTGGGTGCTGAGGTAGAAGAGGGCGAAGACTACATCATCGTTAACCCAGTGGCTGAATTGAAACATGCGGCGATTGATACTTACGATGATCACCGTATGGCAATGTGTTTTTCGTTGGTCGCGCTAAGCGATACGCCGGTAACGATTAATGATCCAGGTTGTACATCAAAGACATTCCCTGACTACTTCGACAAACTGAAGATGCTGAGTCAATAAGAATGCTAAGTTGATATAAGCTCAGGAAGTAAAAAAGCTTGCCTAAATGGCAAGCTTTTTAATTACTGTTGAAGCGTAAATTCTTTTGAAAGATGGTGCGCTAAGTATTTAAACATGTTAAATACTGCGGTTGTATTCTCTGTCGGCATCCCATTGCTGTCTAGGAAGTATTCGCCTTTGAAGACGAGCACATCGTCTTTCTCTACTACGCTGTTTGCGCGCATGCCTTCAATGTAGTCATCATGTGATTGGATAATTTGGTTTGCGATAAGCAGTAAATCAAATTCTGCTATTACTTTCTTTGTCATGAGTTTATCTCTGATAACTGAATATAACGTTGAGTTTATGGTGTCGAACTAGAAATTCAATGATTTCACAACCGATTAAGAGAGTCTTTTCGAATATCCACAATTTATTTTGTGATTTATGGCAAAAATAATGGAATGGGGCTCGCGTTCGATTCATGGACAAGCTTAGTATGAGCCCGTTTAGAGTTAATGCCTGATGAATAGGCCCTTGCTAGTATTCTTTTCGAGTACTTTATAGCTTCTTTATATTGTGACCCTTTTATCTGTGAGTCGACGAATTGTCGAGCGATCAGATCCAATTTTGAAAAAAGCGGTTGATCTTCTAGTAATCTCGCACAATAGTAAAAAAAGAAGCAATGAATTTAGAATATCATGCGTAAAAGCCCACAAGTTAAATTGTTGGTGCTAAAGCATCGTGATTAAGGACGTTAGAGTCAATATGGGTAAATCGCTCGTTATAGTGGAGTCGCCGGCCAAGGCTAAAACTATCAATAAATACCTTGGCAAAGACTTTGTCGTTAAGTCGAGTGTAGGTCACGTACGTGACTTACCAACGGCAGGTCAAAGTACTGGTAAAAAGGCTGCTGCAGTTTCAACAAAGGGTATGAGCCCAGAAGAAAAAGCTCGTATCAAGAAAGAAAAAGATCGCAAAGCTCTTATCAAAAAGATGGGTATTAACCCGTATAAAGAGTGGGAAGCAAATTACCAAGTATTACCGGGTAAAGAAAAAGTTGTTGCTGAACTGCAAAAACTGGCTGAGAACGCAGACCATGTTTATCTCGCAACCGATTTGGACCGCGAAGGAGAAGCTATCGCATGGCACCTTCGTGAGATCATCGGTGGCGATGAAACGCGATACAAGCGAGTGGTGTTTAACGAAATCACCAAGAACGCAATTCAACAAGCTTTTGAAACTCCAGGTGAGCTAAACATCGATGGCGTAAACGCACAGCAAGCACGACGTTTTATGGACCGTGTTGTTGGCTTTATGGTGTCACCTCTGCTTTGGAAGAAAGTAGCACGAGGCCTATCCGCTGGCCGTGTTCAATCAGTTGCTGTAAAGCTTCTTGTTGAGCGTGAGCGCGAGATCAACGCCTTTATTCCGGAAGAGTTTTGGGATGTGCATGCTGATACCAAAACAGCAGAAAAAACAGATTTTAGACTTCAAGTAGCTCAGAAAGACGGTGTTGCGTTTAAACCTGAAAACGAAGCGCAAACGCAAGCTGCATTGAGTGTTCTTGAGAAAGCACAATACGAAGTATGTAAACGTGAAGACCGCCCAACGAAGAGTAAGCCGTCTGCACCGTACATTACTTCAACGCTTCAACAGGCTGCGAGTACCCGTCTTGGTTACGGCGTAAAGAAAACCATGATGTTGGCTCAACGCCTATACGAAGCGGGCTACATTACTTATATGCGTACTGACTCAACTAACTTGAGTTCAGAAGCGGTAGAAGCAGCTCGTGAATACATCGGTTCTGAGTTTGGTGCAGAGTACCTGCCACCTAAAGCGCTAGTATACGGTAGCAAAGAGGGCGCTCAAGAGGCTCACGAAGCGATCCGTCCTTCAAGCGTTGATGTTAAGTCAGAAGACTTAAACGGCGTAGACGCAGACGCACACAAGCTTTACTCACTGATCTGGAATCAATTCGTAGCGTGTCAAATGACGCCTGCGCAGTACGACTCAACAACAGTAAGCGTGAAAGCTGAAGAGTACACATTAAAAGCGAAAGGTCGCATCCTTAAATTTGACGGTTGGACTCGTGTTCAACGTCCGATGGGTAAAAACGAAGATACGATCCTGCCTGCAGTGCAAATTGGCGATAAGCTGGATCTCATTGCATTGGATCCTAAGCAACACTTTACTAAGCCACCGGCTCGTTTCACTGAAGCGGCGCTTGTTAAAGAGCTTGAGAAACGTGGTATCGGTCGTCCTTCAACATACGCGTCGATCATCTCTACTATTCAAGATCGTGGTTACGTGAAAGTTGAGCAGCGTCGTTTCTATGCTGAGAAGATGGGTGAAATTGTGACTGACCGTCTAGACGGCAGCTTCAATGACCTAATGAACTACGACTTTACTGCTCGTATGGAGCAGAAGTTAGACCAAATCGCTGAAGGCGAAGCAAGCTGGAAAGGCGTGCTAGATAATTTCTTCAAAGATTTTACCGGTGATCTGGAAAAAGCGGATCTTGATGAAGATGCAGGCGGCATGAAGCCAAACCACATCGTAGAAACTGATATTGAGTGTCCAACTTGTGGCCGTAATATGGGTATTCGCACTGCTTCGACAGGCGTATTCCTAGGCTGTTCTGGTTATGCACTTCCACCAAAAGAGCGTTGTAAGACAACGATTAACCTTGGTGATGAAGAAGGTATTATTAACGTTCTCGAAGAAGATGTTGAAACAGCTGCCCTTCGTGCTAAAAAGCGTTGCCCAATTTGTGAAACGGCAATGGATGCTTATCTGATTGATGATAAGCGTAAGATGCACGTATGTGGTAATAACCCGAACTGTGAAGGTTACGTGGTTGAACACGGCGAATTCAAAGTAAAAGGCTATGATGGCCCGCTTGTTGAGTGTGACAAGTGTGGTTCAGATATGGTTCTGAAGAATGGTCGTTTCGGTAAGTACATGGATTGTACGAGTGAAGATTGTAAGAACACTCGTAAAATTTTGAAAAACGGCGAAGTTGCGCCACCAAAAGAAGACCCAGTACATTTCCCTGAACTTCCATGTGAAAATTCAGATGCGTACTTTGTGCTTCGTGATGGTGCTTCTGGTCTATTCATGGCAGCAAGTAACTTCCCTAAATCACGCGAAACTCGTGCTCCTTTAGTGGAAGAGTTAGTTCGCTTTAAAGACCGTATTTCACCGAAGTTCCAATACCTGACTACAGCACCAGTTGCTGATCCAGACGGTAAGCCGACAGTGGTTCGTTTTAGTCGTAAGACAAAAGAGAACTACGTTCGTACAGAAGTGGATGGTAAGCCTTCTGGTTGGACCGCCTTGTACATTGACGGTAAATGGGAAGTAACGGATAAACGTAAAAAGCCCAAAGAAAAGTAACTGAACGTTATTGATATAAAAAGCAGCCAATAGGCTGCTTTTTTTCGACTCATATATGACTAACTATGCAACTCGTTGAAATTGAGTCTTAGTTGTAATTATTTATTAAATTCACAGGGTAAAATAAATTAAGAGATTAATCACACTATCTTATGCAACTGTAACGAATGTGTAACTTAATTAGAATATTGTAACTCACAGATCAGCATTTAGTTGTATACCCGATGTGTGTCGAGTGTTAATGTAATGTTTCGCCCAGACGGTGTAATGTGAGCTGCTTTAAGTCTTAGGAAAGCAATCAGTTTACATAGCACAGAATGGCGTATTAAAAATTGAAATCGGCAGGAAAGTCGATAACGTATATAAAACCAAGTGCAAAGAATAGTGCACACATAACAACGTTTGGCTTAGGATACTGTCACTGTATGTGAATGGATATTCGCTAAGTACCGAAAACATTGTTAGTGCTCATCCCCCAGAGGAAGATACCTCTACGAGCACTGACATCGACAAGCTATAAATATATGGAGAATAAAATGGCTGGTGTATTGGGAATGATTCTTGCTGGTGGTGAAGGCTCTCGTTTAAGACCTTTAACTGAATCGCGCAGCAAACCCTCGGTTCCTTTCGGTGGTAGTTACCGCTTAATTGATTTCGCTTTAAATAACTTCGTTAACGCGGATCTAATGAAGATCTATGTATTAACGCAGTTCAAGTCACAGTCACTGTTCCACCACATGAAAAAAGGTTGGAATATCAGTGGTATAACAGATCGTTTTATCGACCCAATCCCTGCTCAAATGCGCACAGGTAAGCGTTGGTATGAAGGCACTGCAGATGCGATCTATCAAAACCTTCGCTTTATGCAGCTAGAAGAACCGGACCAAGTTTGTATCTTTGGTTCTGACCACATCTACAAAATGGATATTAAGCAGATGCTTGATTTCCACAAAGAGAAGAAAGCGGCACTAACGGTATCAGCACTGCGTATGCCTCTTGCAGAAGCGTCTGAGTTTGGTGTCATTGAGGTTGATGCTGAAGGCCGTATGGTCGGCTTTGAAGAGAAGCCTGCTAACCCTAAACCAATTCCAGGTGACCCTGATTCTGCATTGGTTTCTATGGGTAACTACGTATTTGAAGCAAATGAGCTTTTTGCAGAGCTGGTTGAAGATGCGGATAAAGAAGATTCAACTCATGACTTCGGTAAAGATATCATTCCAAATATGTTCCCGCGTGGTGACGTGTTTGTTTACGATTTCAGTACTAACCGCATTACAGGTGAGAAAGAAGAAGTTTACTGGCGCGATGTAGGTACGATTGACGCGTACTGGCAAGCTCACATGGACCTTCTTGAGAAAGATGCACCATTCTCACTATACAACCGCAAGTGGCCACTACACACTTACTACCCACCATTACCACCTGCGACGTTTACAGACTCGGCTAATGGTCGTGTTCAAATCATCGATAGCTTAGTGTGTAACGGTAGTTATGTTCGTGGTTCTCGTATCGAGAAGTGTGTACTTGGCTTCCGCAGCAACATCGCATCAGCGTGTGATATCAGTGAGAGTATCTTATTGGGCGACGTAAAAGTGGGCGAGGGCTGTGTACTTCGTCGTGTTATCGTCGATAAAGATGCAGACATCGCACCGGGTACACAGATTGGTGTAAACCTGAAAGAAGACAAAAAGCATTACCACGTCTCTGACGATGGTGTAGTAGTAATCCCTAAAGGAGCACGAGTTGGTTACTAAGACTCTCTCGGTACTTTTTGTAGCGTCTGAAGTTGAAGGCTTGATTAAAAGCGGTGGCTTGGCTGATGTAGCCAAGGCACTGCCTAAAGCGTTACAAACACTCGAACAGGACGTTCGAGTGACCATCCCCGCTTACCGCAACATTCCAAATATTGATTCTGCAGAAGTTGTTCTAGCAACAGAGCTCGATCATTGGCCTCATACGGCTTATCAAGTTAAGAAGTTAAGCGTTGAAGGGGTACAAGTGTTTGGTATTGAATGTGCTAAATACTTCGACCGTCCAGAAATGTACGCTGAAAATAATCAGGCTTATGCTGATAATGGCGAGCGCTTTTCGTTCTTCAGTGCAGCATGTTTGGATATGCTTCCTAAGCTTGGTTTCCAACCTGATATTATTCACGCGAACGATTGGCATACAGGCTTTGTTCCTTTCTTGCTTAAATCTCGCTACCAACAACATGACTTCTTTGAGAACACGCGCAGTGTTATTTCAATCCACAACGCGGTGTTCAAAGGCGTATTCTCATACGATGAGCTGCAATGTCTTCCAGAAATGCACAGTCGTAATGTTCCGGAAGCTGCGGTCAGTGATACGCACGTGACTATGCTTAAAGCTGGTGTCTTGTGCGCTGATAAAGTCAACGCAGTAAGCCCTACGTATGCGCAAGAGCTAAAAACAGAGCTTGGTAGTCATGGCATGGCGGCAGAGTTTCAACGCAGAGCTTCAGACTTAGTCGGAATCCTAAATGGTTGTGACTACAGTGCTTGGAATCCGGAAACGGATGCATTCCTTCCTCGTAAATACAAAGCGACCAAACACAGCATGGCGCGTGGAAAGTCAGCGTGTAAGCAGAAACTGCAACAAGACGTTGGCTTGCCGGTTATCGATTGTGCCGTGTATGGGATGGTTTGTCGTCTAACGAACCAGAAAGGTGTTCACTACTTGCTGCCTATCATTGAACAATTCTTGAAGAACGATCTTCAGATTGTGATTGTGGGTACGGGTGACCCTGTTTTAGCGAGCCAATTGAAAGAGTTATCGGCACTGCATTCAGAAAAATTCTCATTTGTAGAGGCATACAACAATGAGTTAGCACACTTAGTTGAAGCCGGTTCTGACTTTTTCTTGATGCCTTCTGAATTTGAACCTTGTGGTTTGAACCAGATCTACAGTATGGCTTATGGCACCTTACCTATCGTTCGCTCTGTCGGTGGTTTAAAAGACAGTGTGAATGATTATGACGAGGAGCCAGAGGTGGCGACCGGCTTTGCTTTTGAAGAGCCGACTCCGCAGGCTTTGTTGGCCGTTTTACACCGTTCGTTGCTGCTTTACGCACAAAACCCATCTGAAATTAAGCGTGTTCAGCTTTATGCGATGCAACAAGACTTTAGTTGGGAAGATGCTGCGAAAGAGTATTTAACGATGTATCACTCGGCATTTTAACGCTCTGTTTTAGCTGATAAAGTTAGCGGATGCACAGCGATTGTCTTTAATGAAAGAGGCGCTCTAATAATAGGGCGCCTTTTGCTATCTGGTCTGAGTACATCACGTTTAGAGAGACAAAGCTTGCAAACTCATTTAAGTCAGGTAGAAAGTGAAGTGAAGTATTCGCGGCACTAATGATAGGTTTGACACTATTATCACCTAATCTTCTTAATTGCGTGATATCCTTAGCCATCGCCTTGTGATGAGGCTTAGCTCCATTTTAATAATTAAAGCGATAGGTATGTCTGAAAGTTTATTATTTCATAAAACATTTACTCACCCTACTAGCGATGAGTGGGTGGTATTTGTGCATGGTGCCGGAGGTAGCTCCTCTATTTGGTTCAAGCAGATCAAGGCGTATAAACAGCATTTCAACCTGCTCCTCATTGACCTGAGAGGGCATGGTAAATCAGACAACATACTTAGAGAGCTGATATCAAACCGTTATACATTCAAAGCTGTCACTCTCGATATTCTTAAAGTATTAGACCACCTTAAAATCCGCTCCGCACACTTCGTTGGTATGTCGTTAGGAACCATTATTGTCCGTAATGTTGCGGAGTTAGCGGCAGGGCGTGTGCGTTCAATGGTATTAGGTGGTGCGGTAACTAAACTCAACACCCGCTCGCAAGTATTGGTTAAGCTAGGAAATCTAAGCAAACACATCATTCCTTACATGTGGCTTTATAGCCTTTTTGCTTACATAGTGATGCCACAAAAAAGCCAAAAAGAGTCTCGTCACCTGTTTATTCGTGAAGCCAAAAAGCTGTGTCAAAAAGAGTTTAAACGTTGGTTTATATTAACGGCTGATGTGAACCCCTTAATGAAATATTTCAAAGATAGGGAGTTACCGATACCAACCCTTTATCTGATGGGAGAGCGTGACTACATGTTCATCAAGCCCGTTAAAGAAATGGTTGAGGCGCACGAGTCAAGTGAACTGGTCGAAATTGCTAACTGTGGTCATGTGTGTAATGTTGAAAACCCTGAAGAATTCAACCAGCACTCTATCGAGTTTATCCAAAAGCAAATCCAGTGATTTCTAAGTCGGTCATTGGAACTCATAATAGAATTGAAATAAAAACGGGAAGCTATTTGAAGCTTCCCGTTTTTGTTTTGAGGATAAATCAGATGAAGCGGCTAAGGCTTCATTAAGCTCGTCTACTCAGGAGAGTTAGCTCCGCATTGCCAACAAGAACCAAATTGTGCCTCGTTCACTTCATGACATTCACTGCAGCGCCACTCTTCATAGATGATAGAATCTTGCTGTTTTTGGTAGTCATTGACAATAGCACGCGCCTTAGTGGCCATTTCTGGCTCATATAGCCATACGTATGGGTCAGTTTCTTCTGTGAACGGGATTTCCCCTTTCAAACCAAACAAACCCTCACCACGTACTTCACAGGCAATATTCTCACTTTCTAGGAGTCCGCAGATGATATGTGCCTCTGTCGGATTTGATGCACTGAAGATTTTCATTGATATAGAACCTTATCCGGCCACAATTATTATTCCGCAACCGGTGCTGAACGAAACTTGCTCATCAACCATTTAGCGATAATTGGGAACACCCCTAATAATGCAAATGACAATAGTACAGAAGGTGAAACGATACCTGAAAGCGAATCAATTTCTGCGAGTTGAGTACCAGCATTTAAGAATACAGCCGTACCAGGGAGCATGCCGATCTGGCTTGTTACGTAGTAGCGAGTCACCGACATGGGTGTTAAGCCCATTAGCAGGTTGATAAGGAAAAATGGAAACACTGGGATAAGGCGCAAAGAGAACAAGTAAAATGCACCGTCTTTTTCGACACCTTTATTAATCGTGGTGAGTTTGTCGCCAAACTTAGTTTGTATCCAGTCACGCAGCAGGTAGCGGCTACTCAAAAAGGCAAGAGTTGCGCCGATCGCGCTGGCGAAAGAAACCAAAAGTAAGCTGTTCCAAAATCCAAATAGAGCAGCGCCAAGCAGCGTAACAACGGCTGCTCCCGGGATGGAGAAGGCGGTGATCAATACATATGCGATAAAGTACGTCGCCGCGGCGGCAATAAAGTTACTTTCAATGTAGTCGTTTAGCACCGCTTGCTGTGCTTTGGCGTTTTCGAGCGTGAGGTATTGGCCAAAATTAATGCCTAATAAAACGATCGTTACGACCAATACAATACCCAATATCATTTTCTTACTCATTGATACTTCCTCAAATTTTCAATGCAGACCATTAGTATAGATAGACAGGCAAAGCATAGATTAACTTTCATAAGATAATAAAAAACTATTTAGTATAGGTGATGAATTAGGTTTGAACCGCTAACCCAATTAGTTAGCCTTGTGTTAGTGATATAGATAGATGTGGAAAAAATAATCGTTTATTAGAAGGTGGTAACGCTCTACTAGAGACTTGTTTTGCATAAAATATTTCAATCGTAATAATTTGTACCACGTAAAAATTGACAAAAAGTTGAAAGAGTTTTGGTCTTGGCTCGTTCTATATACGTAACAATCGAGGCATGAAGATTGTTTTAGATAATTATTCAGGCAGACAACTAAGGAGCTAGCTATGAAATTATTATCAATGATAACGGTTATCGCTACAACAGGCCTTCTCTCTTTCCAAGCTATGGGTTCGGGTGTCTATCATAGAGCCGCTGTAGAATCTAAAATCTTTAAAGGGGATGTAGTGGCGAGCCAATCACAGGCTTACGAATCTGGAAAACAAATCTGGATGGATATAAACGGCAAAGGCTCATATGAGCTTAGCAAAATCCTACCTCAAGCATCGGAAAAGGTAGATGTGCGTTCGTTTGAAATAAGAAACGGGAGCATTAAAGTTAAAGAGATAATGAATTCTTCTGGAGAGATTAACTTCGTTCCGATGGTCAAAGTAGACTTTAAGTATAATTATCGCCCATCCTTTTAGGGTATTGATAGAGCATTAAAGCCGCAGACTATCTAACATTCAGAATCGAAAAAAAAAGCCGCAGAAATGCGGCTTAGTTGTATAAAAAGGTGTACTGAAAATGTTAATTGACGCGACTGATAAGCTCTTCACGACGTTGCTGCGGGATAACCGACCAATGGGTGCCATTGATCGCCCCCTCTAGTGCCCAAAGCAGTTCAATACTGACGGAGGACGCATGAGATTCCTTGATGGCATTAAATGCGTTTACAGAGCCAGATTCATATAAACGTTCTACGGAATCAATTCCAGCTTTCTTCAACATGCGCTCGGTGGCGAGTCGAAGATTCGGGAGGTCTTTGAGTCGAGTTGGCTTAGCAGCGGACTGTTCAGCTTTCTCTTCTTTTGCAAAGCCCAGAGACGTAGTCGCAAGCTGCAAGATTTTCTCTTGGTCTTGCCATAAGCCTTCGGGTAGAGCGAAATATTTAGTTACGACAGGGAAACCACGCTTTTTGTAGACGTACGGTTGAAATCCTTGTTGCTCGAACTGTTTTGTTGTGCTTTTGTCTGCTCGTATGTGCAACTGGTCATTAACAACCAGAGCAAACATAGTGTCATCAGCAAAAAGACCGAATCCACCAAACATTGAGCGTGACTTTATTTTTCCTAGGGGCTCAAATAACTTCATTGAGTCCTTTAGTATCGGTTTATCCATGTTATTTATCTCGGTGTATTTGAACTACGCCACCAAATAAGCAGGTCCGAGAGATTAGCAAAATGTTGCAATTACATTGTCAATAAGCCGTAAATTACTAAATTATTAGTAGTTACTGCATTTTGCCATCGGTAACCCCGCTACCATACCAACGAGTGGTTTAGGCCGGAAGCTTTGCGTCTCACCTTTTCAAGTGATTTGCCCTGTGCGTGACTGATTGAATAGAATAAAGTTTTTGTTGAATGAGGCTCACACTTGTTATTTCAAAGTGTGATATTGCTTCAATTAATGATCTTTATTATATGAAACTAGGTTTACTTTAGTTGCTGATAAAAAAAACGCACCCAAAGGTGCGCTTGATGAAAATAAACTCAATTTATCAGTTAATTTAACGTTTTAACTGTACTACGTTCAACAATTTCTGGGTGCATTTCGAAGACGCGTTTTTCATGGTCTTTGTCTTTAATGCGCTCGAGCAGAATTTCGAAGGCGTTCTTACCGACACGGCGCTTCGGTTGGTGAACGGTAGTCAATGGTGGAGAGAAGTACTCAGCCAGTTCGATGTTATCATAGCCAATGATAGAGATATCTTCAGGGATACGGATGCCTTTCTGCTGTAGGCGGCTCATCAAGCCTAGTGCCATGGTATCGTTGAAGCAGAATACAGCTGTCGGGCGATCTTCCATCTCAACAATTTTGTCAGCGGCTAGAACGGCAGTATCACACTCAAAGTTACCTTCGATGATCATGTCGTCATTTGCAGTAATGTTAGCTTCTTCCAAAGCGCGCTTGTAACCAGCGATACGCTCCACACACGCCGCTTTGTCTAAGTGGCCACTTAAACAAGCAATCTTTGAGTGACCGCGGTCGATTAGGTATTTAGTCGCTAGGTAGCCACCTTCTTCAGAGTTATCGATGATCTTATCTGCTTGAGAACTCTCCGGGCCCCAGTCCATGACTACTTTAGGGATGTCAGCGTGACGGTCTAACATCTCTCTCAGTTCTTCAGTTAGGTCTGAACACATAACCAAGATGCCATCTACACGTTTCTCTGCAAGCATTCGAATGTAGTCACGTTGCTTCTCATAGATACCACCCGTGTTACACAGGATCAAAGTGTAACCTTGACGGTAGCAGTAGCTCTCAACACCATCGATAACTTCTGAGAAGAACAGGTTGGTTGATTGAGTCACAAGCATGCCGATGGTTCGTGTTGAATTACACTTCAAACTACGAGCAACAGCACTTGGTGCATAGTTTAATTCGTCTACCGCTTTATTTACTTTTTCTTGAGTCGCTTCTGCAACAAAACGGGTTTTGTTGATTACGTGAGAAACGGTTGTTGTTGATACGCCGGCTAAGCGAGCGACATCTTTTATAGTGGCCATGGTTTTATCCTATTAGAAGCTAATTTCCCCAAAGTACGGAATGAAGTAGCCGTTAAGCTACCTAACTAAGAGCTTAAATGTGTAGGGCTCTTTGGGTACTAAAGTGTTAAAAAACAAAAAACCGCTATTGAGCGGCTTGTCTTAACACCGAAATGCTCTGAAACTTAATAAGCATAGCATTTCGTGAATGTTTCATATTTTATCGTTTGCGGTCACAATTTTAGACTGACTAGAAAATACTCGCAATAAAATTCACCCAGAAATCCGGGTGAATTGTCACATTCTACTGAATTTATTTACCTAGTCATCTAATAAGCTATTCACCAGCCAAATATTGAGTGTCTAATTGACAGAATGCCAGTAGCAGCGATGATACTGATGCATAGAAACCGAACTCATCAACCTCATGACACTTAACCTTGAACTTTGGAATCCAAGTGAGTAGCTGTTGCTCAATAAACTGCTGTTGAACTTCGAACGACTTTTCTAACTCTTCCTCTGATTCTGTTTCATTAGAGCGAATGATTAGGTTACCTAGGAAGTCGAGTTCAATAGCGATGTGGTCTGCTGGTTCTTTTAGATCTTGGTTAACCACTAAGTTGTGCTTAGCCATGATCTCTTCCATCTCTTTTGCTGGCTTATCGTTTAATAGACCAGTTTCACCGATGTACATCGAAGCGTAGGGAAGGGCACCATGCTTGTCTGTCTTTAGGAATAGGTCACAAAAGTCAGCAGCCAGTTCCAGTTGTGCATCTTCACGTGTTTGTAAGCGGTTTAGTGCATCAACTAAGCTATCAATCGCAGGTTTGAGAGTTTCATTTTCGCCTAAACCAGTTAAGAAAGAACGAATTTCAACAGAGTGGTAGTGGTCAAGTTCATCTTGAGTGAGCTCTTTAGCGAATAAGCTTGATAACCACCAGTAAATTTCTGCTCTTTGCTCATTGAACGCTTTCGTATCTTTCATTACGTAAATCCTGATTTAGTCTTGTGGTGTTTTTTACACACCAAGGCTGATGACGAGGTTATTTGCGAAATGCAAAGTTACTCGTTAGTAGTAATGCCTATATTGAATTGTGCCAGACGACAAATAGCAAGGTTTAAGATTGTCTTGTATCAAAAAAAATCCATGTTTCTGGCATTTATCTACAGTACCACTAGAATTGTTACTAGTTATGAATAGAATAGTCACCGAAACTATTAAATAAGAAAAGTGGTGTAGATGAGCTATCACGTATTAGTCGTAGAAGATGATGTGGTGACCCGTAGTAAACTGGCTGGTTATTTCCAGAACGAAGGGTACACAGTAAGCGAAGCAGAAAGCGGCGCTCAAATGAGAAACGTGTTAGAAGAAAACAACGTTGACCTCATTATGCTGGACATCAACTTACCAGGCGAAGATGGATTGATGCTAACTCGCGAATTACGCAGTCAATCAGACATTGGAATTATTTTAGTTACTGGACGCACGGATAGCATCGACAAAATTGTTGGCCTTGAAATGGGCGCTGACGATTACGTTACTAAACCCTTCGAACTTCGCGAGTTACTGGTTCGAGTTAAAAACCTACTTTGGCGTATTTCTGCCGCTCGTAAAACAGCAGCAGGTGCGGTTGAAGAATCTGAAGATGAATCAGTGGTTCGTTTTGGTGAGTGGACATTTGATATCCCTCGTCGTGCGTTAAGCAAAAACGGTGAACCAGTAAAACTGACGAAAGCAGAATATGAATTATTGGTTGCGTTGTCTTCTTACCCTAACCAGGTATTAAGCCGTGAACGTATTCTTAATATGATCAGCCACCGAGTAGACGCGCCAAATGATCGTACTATCGACGTACTGATTCGACGCATGCGTGCAAAAATGGAATTCGATCCTAAGAATCCACAAATCTTTGTGACGGTTCATGGTGAAGGTTACATGTTCGCTGGTGACTAAGTCTTGCGGGACATGTTAGTCCGCTAGAATAGTAAATATTAAAAAGCCGAGACATCATCAGTGATGTCTCGGCTTTTTTATGACTCAGTCTTTTATGTAGACTGCTTATTGAGGCTGAGCTGCCGAAACGACATTTTCGTCTTCAGCTAGGCTCGAAGCTTCAGGCACGACGATTGGCTCTTCTGCAATATCACTGCTGGTGTCTAGCCAGTCACGTAGGCTTTGCCAAACCAACCCCATGGTCTCATGCCAGTAACGCTCTGTCTGTTCAAGATAAATCGCTTTAGGCATGTACTTATTCCAAGGCTCAACAATACCTTCTTGAGCAAGATAGTTAGTCGGTGCTGGCAAGGGTTTCATGCCTGCTGCATTAAATTCGTTTAGGGCTCGTGTCATGTGGCTTGCTGAAGTCACTAACACCATCTTTTTGTTTTTCACGAACGCAGCGGCTTGGCGGGCTTCTTCCCAAGTGTCTTTGGCTGTTTCCAGCAGAATGATATCAGGCTTTGCAACACCGAGTGCTAGGGCTACCTTAGCCATCATTCTTGCGTTGCTGACCTCTGTGCCAGCGCCGTAGCCTGACAGAATCAGTTTAGCGCCCGGGTAGAGGCGTAAAATGCGAATACCTTCACTCAAACGCATCAAGCCTGTGCGACTCAATTCAGATGTTGGTGGGATCTGGTCATCAACGACGTGGCCGCTACCAAGAACCATCACGTAATCGACGGTTTCGTCGACAGGTAAAAATGCAGTGTGCTGCCTTTCCATTGGCATTAATAGTTGACTAGAAACTGGCTGGAAAGCGATTAGGAAAATACCACAGAGGGCTGAGAGGGTAATTAAGCAACCAGTCTTTCTTTTAGTAGTAAACATCACTAGGGCTAAGCCCAGAAATGCGAGAATTAACATTGCTGGTAGTGGCATCAGTAATGAAGACACTACTTTTTTCAGCTCAAACATATCCGAATAGTCCGAAAAAACATCACTTAGTAGTAAAAAGAGACATCGCCTCTTTATTCCTGAAATTCCTGTGACAGAATAGCAGGCACGATAGGACATAATAACTCAAGTAGCCGTGACTGAAGACCGTAATTTCGACGATATTGCCCACAAATTTGCAAAAAACATTTACGGCTCTGACAAAGGAGAGATCCGTCAGATCATCGTATGGGAAGATTTAGAACAAGCTTTGAGCAAGTTTGAAGATTCTGCTTCTCCATTGCATGTGCTTGATGCTGGGGGCGGATTGGCACAGATGTCGCAAAAAATTGCGGCACTGGGTCATAAGGTTTCTCTATGTGATCTTTCTTCTGAGATGCTTAAGCTGGCTCAAGAAGGGATCACTGAAGCAGGGCTGTTAGAGCAATATCAGTTTATCCATTCTCCGGTACAAAAAGTGGCAGAGCATCTCGACGATAAAGTCGACTTTGTGATGTTTCACGCCGTTATGGAGTGGCTAGCTGATCCTAAAGAAGCACTTGATTTGCTACTTGAACAAGTCAAACCGGGTGGTATTGCTTCGATAATGTTTTACAACCACCACGGATTAGTCCTGAAAAATGTGATTTGTGGCAACATTCCTCATGTATTGAATGGGATGCCACATCGAAAACGGTTTAAGCTGCAACCACAAAAAGGCTTGAAGCCAGAAGAGGTTTATCAATGGATAGAAGACGCTGGTCTAGAAATCTGTGGTAAATCAGGCATTCGCTCCTTCAGTGACTACATAGGTAATATGGAGTACATGGGCGATTACCAATTTGAAGATGTATTGGAACTAGAAAAACAGCTATGTCGCCAAGAGCCATATCTGTCACTAGGCCGTTATATTCACGTTTGGGCTCAAAAACCTGCGCAATAACAGTGATGAATGTGGTAAAAGAAACCACAATATGCGCTATGCAATCGTAAGAAGCCCGCGTTATAAAGAAATAGGCGTCATATCTACTGTGTTTGATATGACGAAGAACAGTAACAGGAACCACAATGAGTGAAATGACTCAAACTGCCGAAGAGCAGCCAATTGATGAGTTGGTGGGCTGGGTCAAGCAGCATGATTTTTCATTAAACTTGCCGCCAGAGCGCTTAGCATTTTTGATTGCTATCGCAGTATTAAGCAATGAAAGGTTCGATGAAGAGCTGGGCGAGGGTGAACTGCATGATGCGTTTACTATCGTCACTCGACTGTTTGAAGATACTGGTGAAGCCTCAGCGTTTCGTGCCAATAATGCAATTAATGAGTTGGTTAAACAGAAGCTGATTAGCCGCTTTACCAGCGAAATTACCGATGGCGCAAGCATCTACCGCTTGTCACCGTTGGCAATTGGTATCTCAGATTATTATTTACGTCACCGTCAGTTCTCTAAATTAAAACTGTCTATCCAACTTTCTATGGTTGCGGATGAAATGGCAAAAGCTATTGAAGCAGCACAGAAAGGTGGTACGCCAGGGCATTGGAGAAAGAACGTTTACGGCGTGCTCAAGTACTCTGTTGGTGAAATTTTCGATCAGATTGATCTTAACCAACGCGTTATGGATGAGCAGCAGCAGACCGTAAAACAGCAGATTGCCGATCTTCTTAATAAAGATTGGCGTGAAGCGATCAACAACTGTGAAGTCTTGCTATCAGAAACCTCAGCCACGCTAAAAGAGTTGCAAGATACCTTGCAAGCGGCAGGTGATGAACTGCAAACACAGATCCTCGATATTCAAGAAATTGTTTACGGCGACGATGAACTCGAGTTTGTTGGCGAAACCCTGTTTGGTCTGCAAATGAAGCTCGACCGAATCACAAGTTGGGGCCAACAAGCGATTGATCTATGGATCGGCTATGACCGCCACGTTCACAAGTTTATCCGTACCGCGATTGATATGGATAAGAACCGTGCCTTCAGCCAACGCCTACGTCAATCTGTGACGGAATACTTTGATGCGCCGTGGCTACTAACTTATGCCGACGCTGAGAAGCTGACGGATCTTCGTGATGAAGCACTAGTGCTTCGTGATGACGAAGTAACAGGACAAGCGCCACTCGACGTAGAGTACGAAGAATTTGAGCAAGTGAACGATCTGCTGTCTGAAAGAATTGCAGATATGTTAAAAGCTCACAAACAGCAAGGTGCGCCAATCGATCTTGGCCTTGTGTTACGCGACTACCTCGCTGAACACCCTCGCACACACCATTTTGATTTAGCCAGAATTGTTGTCGACCAAGCGGTGCGCTTAGGTTACTCAGAGTCTGACTATCAGGCTATTCAGCCAGATTGGCAGGCAATCAACGATTTCGGTGCAAAGGTACAAGCCAATGTCATTAACAAGTACTGATGATTACATGCCAGAGAAACTGGTAAAAGCGATAGCGAACCCACTGTTCCCTGCGCTAGACAGCATGCTGCGTTCAGGTAAGCATATTTCAACAGAAGACCTAGATAACCACGCGTTACTGTCTGATTTTGAAGTTGAGCTTCAGCATTTCTACCAACGCTACAATACAGAACTTGTGAAAGCTCCGGAAGGTTTCTTCTATCTGCGTCCACGTTCTACGTCGCTGATCGGCCGTAGTGTGTTGTCTGAGCTAGACATGCTTGTTGGTAAGGTATTGTGTTTCTTGTACCTAAGCCCAGAGCGTTTAGCACACGAAGGTATCTTCACTAACCAAGAGCTATTTGAAGAGCTAATGGCGCTAGCGGATGAGAAAAAACTCATGAAGCTAGCAACAAACCGTGCGTCTGGTTCTGATTTAGACAAAGAAAAACTGTTTGAAAAAGTGCGTACTTCTCTGCGTCGCCTACGTCGTATCGGCATGTTGATTGCGATTGGCGAAACGGGCAAATTCCGTATCAGCGAAGCGGTATTCCGTTTTGGTGCGGACGTACGTGTTGGCGATGACATGAGAGAAGCTCAACTGCGTCTTATCCGTGATGGTGAGGCTGTGGTGCATACTCAAGAACCTAACCAAGGTAGCTTGTTGAATGAAGAGAAAGCTGAAGCTACATCAGATGTAGATGAAAACGGTCAACAAGATATTTTTAACGATCAAGCTGACTTTGACCTTGAGTCAAACGACGGCGAACAAACAAAAGTAGAAGGTGAAGCATGATTGAAAGAGGTAAGTATCAATCATTAACCATGGTCAACTGGAACGGCTTCTTCGCACGTACTTTTGATATTGATGGATTGGTTACAACGCTTTCTGGCGGTAACGGTGCAGGTAAGTCGACTACAATGGCGGCATTCATTACAGCACTTATCCCTGACCAAAGCCTTCTGCATTTCCGTAACACAACGGAAGCAGGCAGCTCACAGTCATCACGTGATAAAGGCCTTTACGGTAAGCTTCAGCCAGGCGCATGTTATGCAGCGCTAGATGTGGTGAACTCTCGTAACCAACGCCTACTGTTTGCAGTAAAACTGCAGCAAGTTGCTGGTCGTGACAAGAAAGTAGACATCAAGCCGTTCGTTATCCAAGGTCTTCCAAGCCATGTGAAGCCAACGGATGTATTGATTCAGAACGTTTCAGACAGTCATGCTCGTGTATGTCAGCTAAATGATGTGAAGGCCGCAGTTGCACAATACGAAGGCGCACACTTCAAAGCGTTCTCTTCGATTGTGGATTACCACTCACAGATGTTCGAATACGGTGTGGTACCGAAGAAACTGCGTAACAGCAGCGACCGCTCTAAGTTCTACCGTCTGATTGAGGCATCACTTTACGGTGGTATCTCAAGTGCGATTACACGTTCTCTGCGTGATTACCTTCTGCCGCAAAATGGTGGTGTGAAGAAAGCATTCCAAGATATGGAATCGGCACTGCGTGAGAACCGCATGACGCTAGAAGCGATCAAGACAACTCAGTCTGATCGTGATTTGTTCAAGCATTTGATCACTGAATCGACTAACTACGTGGCAGCAGACTACATGCGCCATGCGAATGACCGTCGCAATAAGTTAGATCAAACCATGAAGTTCCGTGGTGAACTGTTTGGTTCGCGTGAAACTTTACTTGAGCAAAACAACCTGTTGAATCGAGTTCAAGAAGAACTTGAGTTGCTGGTGGATCAAGAATCGTCTCTAGAACAAGACTACCAAGCGGCTTCGGATCATCTTCAATTGGTTCAAACTGCACTTCGTCAGCAAGAGAAAATTGCTCGCTACAGCGAAGATCTAGAAGAGCTTAATGAGCGTCTAGAAGAGCAGATGATGGTGGTTGAAGAAGCTCAAGAGCGAGTACTTCTTGCAGAAGAGCAGGCAACCATTACTGAAGAAGAAGTGGATAGCCTGAAAACTCAGCTTGCTGATTACCAACAAGCATTGGATGTTCAGCAGACTCGCGCACTTCAATACCAGCAAGCGGTTCAAGCATTAGAGAAAACCAAGCAGTTGCTAGGTGATGAATCTATTACGGCAGAAAGTGCGTTGACCTTGGTTTCTGAGTTAAAAGCACAAGAAGAGTCAAGCACACAGAAGCTACTGTCTACTAAGCACAAGCTAGACATGTCTTCAGCAGCTTCTGCACAGTTCGATAAAGCTCTGTCTTTGGTTAAGAGCATTGTTGGTGATGTTGAACGTAAAGAAGCGTCTCACAGCGCTAAACAAGCTCTAGAAAAAGGTCGTAACGCAAAACACGTTGTTGAGAACGAACAGCAATGGCGTGCTCAGCATCGCGACATGGCTCGTGATGTGGCGCAGCAGCGTCAAGCAAAAGAGCTGGCGACTGAATACCAAAAGCAACACAATATTTCACTGACTGACGAAGCGGTTTTCGAAGAAGAACGCGAACGTCATGCCATGCAAATCGAAACGCTTGAGTATGCTCAAGAAGAACTGCGTGAAGCCAAGAGTGAGCAACGTCGTGTTCAGCAAAATCACGACCAAGAGATTCAAAAGCTTGAATCCATTGCTCCTGCTTGGATCACAGCAAACGATGCGCTTGAATCGTTAAGAGATCAAACCGAAGCTGAGCTAGAAGATAGCCAAGCGGTGATGACGCAAATGCAACAAGTGCTTGAAGATGAAAAGTCTCAAGCGGTGGCTAAAGATCAACTGGCAACTCGCCGAGCTGAACTTGAGCAAGAAATTGAGCGTCTAGCATCACCAGGTGGTTCTAACGATCCTCGCTTGAAAGGCTTAGCGGACACCCTTGGTGGCGTGTTGCTTTCAGAGATCTACGACGACATCACAATTGGCGATGCGCCATATTTCAGTGCGATGTACGGCCCAGCTCGTCATGCGATTGTGGTTTCAGATCTTGATGGCATCAAAGAGAAGCTGATTGATCTTGATGATTGTCCTGAAGATCTTTACATCCTTGAAGGTGATGTAGACGCGTTTGATGACAGCTCGTTCAATGCTGATGAATTAGAAGGCGCGGTGTGTGTTCAATTGAACGATCGCCAAATGCGTTACTCTCGTTTCCCTGAGATCCCACTGTTTGGTCGTGCGGCTCGTGAGCAGCGTTTAGAGAAACTGCGAGAAGAGCGCGATGTGGTTGTTGAGAATCACGCGAAAGCTGCGTTTGACTCTCAAAAGCTGAATCGTTTATACCAAGCATTCAACAGCTTTGTAGCGAAACACCTGCACGTTGCGTTTAATGCAGATCCAGAGCAAGCACTTGCAGTCGTTCGTGAGAAACGTAACCAAGTAGTACGTTCATTGGCTGAACTGGATTCGAAAGAGCAACAGCAACGTAGCCAGCTTCAACAAAGCAAACAGGCGATTGCTGCGCTTGATAAGTTAGCGCCTATGGTTCGTATTCTCGAAGACGAAACATTAGCAGAGCGTTTGGCTGAACTTGAAGCACAACTAGAACGCCTGAGTGAAGCTAAGTCTTACTTGAACACTCACGGCAAAGCACTTGCATCATTAGAGCAAATCGTTTCTGCGCTAGACGCTGACCCAGAGCAATTTGAAGCTTTGGAAGCTGAGTACCGCCAGGCAGACAACGCGCTACAAACGCTTAAAGGCAAAGTATTCGCATTGTCTGATCTGATTGAACGTCGTCACTACTTTGCTTACGCAGACTCGGTTGATCTACTTAACAAGAGCAGTGAACTGAGTGAGCAACTGAAAGCGAAACTGGTTCAAGCAGAACAAGCTCGAGCGAAAGGCCGCGATGGCTTGAAGCAAGCTCGCGAACAGATGAACCAGTACAACCAAGTATTGGCAGCGCTGAAGAGCTCGCACCAAGCGAAGCAAGAGACGGTTCAAGAGTTCAAACAAGAGCTTCAAGAGTTCGGTGTTAACGCTGATGAAGGTGCTGAAGAGCGCGCTGTACGTCGTCGTGACGAGCTTCAAGAGCGTCTGCATACTTCTCGTAGCCGTAAGAGCGAATACGAACGTACGATCACCTCAACTGAACTTGAGATGAAAGCACTGGCTAAGCGTCTTAAGAAAGTACAGAAAGAGTACACAGAGCTTCGTACCTTCGTTGTTGCAGCAAAAGCAGGTTGGTGTTCAGTACTGCGTTTAGCTCGTGAGAATGACGTTGAACGTCGTCTACATAAGCGTGAACTGGCTTACCTAACGGCGGGCGAACTTCGCTCAATGTCGGATAAATCACTGGGTGCACTGCGTCTGGCTGTGGCTGACAATGAAGATCTACGTGATTCGCTGCGTCTATCTGAAGATAACGCACATCCAGAGCGTAAGGTTCTATTCTATATTGCGGTTTACCAACATCTTCGCGAGCGTATTCGCCAAGACATCATTCATACGGATGATCCGGTTGAAGCAATCGAAGAGATGGAAGTTGAGTTAGCCCGATTAACAGAAGAACTGACGCAGCGTGAAAACCGCCTAGCGATCAGCTCTGAGTCGGTAGCAAGCATCATTAAGAAGACGATTCAGCGTGAGCAGAACCGTATTCGTATGCTGAACCAAGGCTTGTCGAACATTTACTTTGGTCAGGTTAAAGGCGTACGTTTGAATGTTAAGATCCGTGAAAGCCACGAAATCTTGCTATCGGGCTTAGCGACTCAACAAGAGCAGCATAAAGACTTGTTCGAGACGACTCGCTTCACCTTCTCTGAAGCAATGGCGAAGTTGTTCCAACGTGTGAACCCACATATCGACATGGGTCAACGTTCTCCACAAGTGCTGGGTGAAGAGCTACTGGATTACCGTAACTACCTAGAGCTAAGTGTGGAAGTTAACCGTGGTTCAGACGGCTGGCTACAGGCGGAATCGGGTGCACTTTCTACCGGTGAGGCGATTGGTACTGGTCAATCTATCCTATTGATGGTTGTTCAGAGCTGGGAAGAAGAGTCTCGTCGACTGCGTAGCAAAGACATTGTTCCATGTCGCTTGTTGTTCCTTGATGAAGCAGCTCGTCTGGATGCGAAGTCTATCTCTACGCTGTTTGAACTGTGTGACCGTCTAGGCATGCAGCTTCTGATTGCAGCGCCTGAGAACATCAGCCCAGAGAAAGGCACAACCTACAAACTGGTACGTAAGGTCTTCAAAGATCACGAACACGTACACGTTGTTGGTCTGCGTGGTTTTGCACAAAACAAACCTGCATCGCCAGTGCAAGAGCTGATTGAAGAAGCTGAGCAGTAAGCTTTAAGCCGATTTATCGTATCAATTCAAAGCCCCTATTCACTTTATATACAGTGGTAGGGGCTTTTTAATATCTGAAGTCTAATCTCCCTGATTACACCTGCCTTCCTCCAATTGTCTTTATCTTCAACTTAATGTTTTCCATATACAGATAAGACCACTCATACCTTATGGTTATTATCAATGGAACTTGTTTGAGGTCACACGCACAAAACCATAATTAATGTATGGTAATTACATAGATTAAATAATATTAATAATATTGTATTACTTTATTTTTAATTATTGATAACTCGCAGTGTGCGAAAGGTAAAGGTAGGACAAGCTATGATTCAAATCGTCATTGATGGGAAGTTTCGAATCGTCGAACAAGGGCAAACCGTTCTTGAGGCGGCAAAAACATGTGGTTTAGAGATTCCATCGTTATGTGGTTTGAACAAAACAGCGGACAAAGTGCCGTGTGATTTGTGTGTGGTTGAAGTGGATGGGATGGGCGTAACACGCTCGTGTGAGCTTGAGGTCGTCAATGGCTTGAACATTACGACTCAATCAAAACAGTTAACGCTTCATCGCCAAGATGCGTTGAATCGAATCATGGCAGACCACTATGCTGACTGTGAAGCACCGTGCCAAACCGCTTGCCCGGCCGGAGTAGATATCCAGTCTTACCTTCATCACATCGCGCAAAATGATCATACTAAAGCCATTGAAGTGATTAAGAAAACACTGCCGATGCCACTATCGATCGGTCGTGTGTGTCCGGCTTTCTGTGAAACGGAATGCCGTCGAAACTTAGTCGATGATTCGATTGCGATTCGCCAACTCAAGCGACACGCAGCCGATGCCGATCTCGCTGCTCAAGAGAGCTACATGCCAGCGAAGAAACCCAATAAAGGGAAGAGCATTGCGATTGTCGGCAGTGGTCCTGGTGGCTTAACAGCAGGCTATTACCTATCTAATGAAGGTTATGACGTCAGTGTTTATGAATCGATGCCTAAAGCTGGTGGCTGGCTACGTTATGGGATTCCTGAATATCGTCTACCGAAGTCGATTCTAGATAAAGAAATCGAGCTTATGTGTCGTAATGGAATGGCAGTAGAGTGCGATAAAAAGCTCGGTGTTGATTTCACCTTGTCGGATCTTAGTCGTGATTTTGATGCGGTTTGTTTGGCGGTAGGTGCATCGCAAGCCGTTGAGATGAATTATCCGGGTAGTGATCTCGGAGGCTGCTATTTGGGTGTCGACTACCTGAAAGACTATGTGACTGACAAACATTTTACTACCGGCAAAAAAGTCGCTGTGATTGGTGGTGGTAACACGGCGATTGACTGCGCACGAACCGCAGTGCGTGATGGGGCTGATACAACACTCATCTATCGTCGTACGCGAGATGAAATGCCAGCTGAAGACTATGAAATCGAAGAAGCTGAACATGAAGGTGTGAAGTTCCACTTCTTGACCAACCCGGCAGAGAATATTGCTGATGACAATGGCCATGTATCAGAAATTCGATTAGAACGCATGGCGCTTGGCCCTGCTGACGCTTCTGGTCGTCGTAGCCCTAAACCAACGGGTGAGTTCTTTGTTGAAGCGTTCGATACGGTTATCGCTGCGGTGTCGCAAAAGCCTGACCTAAGCTTCATGGATAACGAAGAGATTGATATCCCACTGACACGTTGGAACACCGCAGATGCAGATCCGCAAACCATGCACACAGGTACGGGCAATATATTTAGTATTGGTGATTTCAGACGTGGTCCAGCGACTGCGGTAGAAGCAGTGGGAGACGGGCGTATTGCTGCGCAAGCGATCGACCGATTCTTCAATGGTGATATGGAAAATATTCCGGCTAAACCGTTTAACTCAAGAAAGCATCAGCAGCTCAAAGCCGTTGATCCCGAGCAGTACAAGTCGATACAACGCATGGCACGTAAGATTATGCCAGAGCTCACTCCAGAGCAGCGAGAGCAGAGCTTTGAAGAAGTAGAAACGGGCTTTGATAATGCTGATGCAATCGCTGAAGCTGCAAGATGTCTGGAGTGTGGTTGCCAAGCCAATACCGATTGTGACCTACGTGATTACTCGACTGAGTACAAGGCAACCCAAACACATCCAGAGTACAAAATCGATGTGGCTTCGAATGAGAGTTGGCAGGCGATTCGAACAGAAGAAGCGAAAGTGGGTTCGACAAGACAGAAGTTTGCCGTCGATGATAGCTCTGAATTCATCATCTTTGACGCAAACCGCTGCATCAGTTGTGGTCAGTGTATCCAGGCGTGTCGTGAACAAAATGTTCATGGCGTTCTAAGCTTCATGAATCAGGCTGATGGTAAGCCCGCTTCAAGACCTGAGTGTCGCCCAAATTTCGGGGCGAATCAGACTTTAATGGGTGACTCGAACTGTGTTCAATGCGGCTCTTGTATTCAAGCGTGCCCAACTGGTGCGATGGTGGACGCGAGAGATAGAAAGCAAGGTGACACCGACGTTCTTAAGAAGGTCGACACTATCTGCACCTACTGTGGTGTGGGCTGTAAGCTGACCATGCATGTTGACGAAGCGAAGAACAAAATCCGTTATATCGAGGGAGGTAATTCTCCGGTTAACGAAGGCATGCTGTGTGTTAAGGGGCGCTTTGGTTTTGACTTCGTGAGCAGTGATGCTCGCCTCACAACGCCATTGATTCGTAAAGATGGTTGGTTGCAACCTGCGAGTTGGGAAGAAGCTATCATGCTCATTGCCGATAAGTTCACGGCGATTAAACAAGGCTTTGGCAGTAATGCACTAGCGGGCTTCTCATCGGCTAAAACCACCAATGAAGATAACTATGCGTTCCAAAAATTCGTTCGTCGTGAACTAGGTACTAACAACGTCGACCATTGTGCTCGCCTTTGCCATGCTTCAACGGTAACTGGGCTTGAAGCTTCGCTGGGCAGTGGGGCGATGACTAATGACATCCCAAGCATCAAACACTCGGATGTCATCTTCATTATTGGTTCTGATACTACATCTGCACACCCTATTATCGGCTCACACATTAAACAGGCGGTAAGACATAACGGTGCTCGTTTGATTGTCGCGGACCCTAAGAGAATTGATATTGCCGATCACGCTGAGCTTTACCTAGCACATCGACCGGGTACTGACGTAATGCTGATTAATGGTGTGATGCAGCAGATCATCAAACACGGTTGGTATGACCAAGAATACATTGATGACCGTGTCGATGGCTTTGATACCTTGCTGCAAGAGGTAATGTCGCCAAGTTATTCGTTAGACAAAGTAGAGCTAGTAACTGGCGTTAAAGCAGAAGACATCTTCGCGATGGCGCGCTTGATCGGTACTGCAAAACGCACGGCGGTGTATTACTCCATGGGTATCACGCAACACACCACTGGCCACGACAACGTTCGATCTATTGCTAACCTGCAACTGTTGTGTGGCAACATCGGTATTGAAGGTGGCGGTATCAACCCGCTGCGTGGACAATCGAATGTTCAAGGTGCTTGCGACATGGGCGCATTGCCAAATAACCTCCCGGGCTATCAGAAAGTGTATAACCCAATGGTTCGCCAAAAGTTCGCGATGGAGTGGGGCACTGCTGATTTGCCGGCTGAAACGGGCTTAACACTGACCGAGATTATTGATGGGGCATGTAAGCGAGATGTGCGTGGTTTATACGTAATGGGTGAAAACCCTGTGCTAAGTGATCCGAATCAAACTCACGTGATTGAAGGGCTTGAAGCGTTAGATTTCCTTGTGGTGCAAGATATCTTCTTAACCGAAACGGCGCAGTATGCGGATGTGGTTCTGCCATCTTGCTCGTTCGCTGAGAAGTCTGGTCACTTTACCAATACTGAGCGACGTGTTCAGCGTATTAACCCTGCGGTATTACCACCGGGTGAAGCGAAGGAAGACTGGGCAATCATTCAAATGTTGGCGAATGCGATGGGCGGCGATTGGAACTATCAAACGGTTGCGGATATCACCAATGAGATTGCTCGCGTTACGCCACAATATGCCGGATTGCGTTGGGAGAACATCACGGTTAATGGCGTGCAATGGCCGAGTAACAAGAACAACCCTGACGGTACCCGTATCATGCACCAAACTCAGTTCACTCGTGGGCGCGGTCAAATGGAAGCTATTCCGTTTCGATATGCGGCTGAGCTTCCAGACGAAGAGTACCCGCTAGTACTTACTACCGGGCGTATCCTAGAGCAATTCCATACAGGTACTATGACGCGCAAAACAAAAGGCTTGGATAAGTTGGCGGGGCCACGTGGGATGGTCAGTGTTCAAGATGCTGAGACGTTAGGGATTTCCAACGGACAAATGCTCAAGGTGTCGACACGTCGTGGTGAAATTGAAATTGCGGCGTTTGTAACGAAACGAATGCAGCAAGGCGTCGTGTTTATTCCATTCCATTTTGTGGAATCGCCAGTGAACCGCCTGACGACAACGGCAACCGATCCTCATGCCAAGATCCCAGAGTTTAAGGTTGCGGCGGTGCGGATTGATCCCATTCGAGAGCCTGTAATTGAAATTACAGAGGTTTAGCCCAATCCGTTAAACTGCTGGTACTAAAAAGCCGCGTAACTCTCAGAGCTATGCGGCTTTTTTATTGAGCTCTAATTAGGTGTCCATTGACCTAATCAGTAAATAGCTTAGCTCGGAACAATCTCGTTACCGTGAACACCGAATTGCTTAGCTGCGTATGCAACGCGCTCTGCTGGTTTCGGGTATTCAGCTGGCGTACCAAGGTTCTCAATATGGTGTAAGCGTGGTAGCAGACCTGCGCCGTTCGCGATTTGGATAGCCAAACCTGGACGTGCGTTAAGCTCAAGTACCATTGGGCCTTCTTCTTGGTCTAAAACCATGTCAGTACCCATGTATCCAAGACCTGTCATTTCCCAAGCGCTTGATGCCAGTGTTAGCAACTTTTCCCAGTGAGGAACTTGCAATAATGCTAGCTCTTTACCTGTATCTGGGTGATGCGTCACCGGTTGGTCAAATTGAACCGCTCGCACCGCTTTGCCCGTTGCAATGTCGATCCCTACACCAACAGCACCTTGGTGAAGGTTAGCCTTACCATCAGAAGCAGAGGTTGAAAGACGCATCATCGCCATCACAGGGTAGCCTTTGAATACGATGATACGCACATCTGGCACCCCTTCGTAACTAAAGCCATCGAAACACTCATCAAACTTAATTAGGTTTTCAACTACGGCAACGTCGTTCTTACCACCTAGTGAGAAAAGACCGGCAAGAGCGTTACTGATGTGACGCTCTACATCTTCTTCATTAATGGTAGAGCCAGACGGCTTGGTGTAAACGCCGTCTTTGTGTGAGGTGATGACAAGGATACCCTTACCACCACTCCCTTGAGCCGGCTTGATTACAAAACCAGGCCACTCTTTTACCATCTTATGGATTGTCTTTACTTCAGCTTGGTGACTGATCACGCCGATAAGCTTAGGTACAGTTGCACCAGCTTGTTCAGCTATGATTTTAGTCTTTAGCTTGTCATCAACTAACGGATACTTGGAACGATCATTGTAGCGGCCAATGTAACTATGGTTACGCTTGTTCATTCCCATGATGCCTTTGTCTTTCAACCGAAACGGCGAAGTAAACTGATCAAACATGGCTTAGTCCTCCGTTAGCGGTTTAAAGCGACGAAGCTCAGTCAGACGGTAGCCTGTGTAGTTACCTAGTAACAAGATGGTTGCAAGGATAACCAGTTGTAGACCGATAAAGTTAAACGTTAAGTGTTGAATGAACGGGTTAGTCATACCCAAGTAAACAAGAATCGCAGTGAATAGAGAGCCACCGCCTTGTAGCATTACTTCTTTCGCACCTTCTTCTTCCCATAGGATAGACATACGTTCAATCGTCCAAGATAGGATGATCATTGGGAAGAACGTAATAGACAGACCTTCAGTCAGGCCCACTTTGAATGCCACTACGGTAAACACAGAAATAATCATGATTACCGTGATAATCACCGCGGATATCCTGGCTACCAGTAGCAAGTTAAGCTTGGATAGGTAACTTCGAATCACAAGACCCGTACCGACAATCAGAAGGAAACCAACGATACCTGTTACTAGCTGCGTTTGAACAAAGGCAACCGCAATCAGAACCGGCATGAAGGTACCAGATGTCTTCAATCCGATGATGACTCGTAAGAACACCACGATTAATGCACCGATAGGAATCAGCATGATGGTTTTAAACATCGCTTGCTCTTCTAGCGGTAGGCTGTGAATCGATAGGTTTAATAGCTGGTCTGCAGAGACTTTGCTGTTGGTTGCTTCAGTCGGGGTGACCTCTTGAGCAATCATAGAGAAGTGAACTTTACTGTTTTGGCCGCCAACGACATCTAATAGAGATACGTTTGACTCGTCCCAAATCAGTAGGTTTGGTTGAATTTGTTGTTCGCTTGACTCAGGAGAGAATAGGATCCACTGATCGTTGTCCCAAATTTGAATCATGTTCTGGATAGACTGACGACGACGGCCATCTTCTAGCTCGATAACACCAACCACTTTATTGTGTATTTTCGCTGCCGAAAGTAACTTGTGTGTCGCTTCCACTTTGGTCATGTTGTTCAGAAGCAGCGCAGAGTTTTGGCTATCTGGATCGTTAAGCGTTTTGATTAGCTCACGAGTGAAGGTTAGGTTGTCCGCTGAACGCTTGGTTGCGCGGTCAATTAGTGCAAGAGACGCCGCTTCTTCTGGGCCGTCGAAGCTTGGTTGAGCAACTTCACCTTCTGGCGGGTTTTCAGTAACTTTTGCTTGGCTGTCGACTAAGAATTGAGTCTTGTAGTAAATAGTTTGCGGGCCATCAGCATAACGGATAGACCATTCAGCGCGGCGGCCTGATTCGGTATTCAAGTATGAGATACCGTAGCCTGGTGATGAAGCTGACTCGCTAATAAGTGTGTAGTTAGACTGAGTATGAGGAGCCGCTAATGAAACCTTCGCTTCTTTGCCTACAGCATTGAATTCGATACGTGCTTCAATGTCCCACACCTGCCTGGTTTCCCCTGGGGTCCAAGGAACACCATAGGTCGTATGTCTGAACATACTCAGTGTTATGCCTGCTACGATGAGCAGGAAAATAGAGATATAAAATGGAATTCGTGACGTCATAGCTTACCCTACTATTGTTATTTGGCTTCCGTTTGTACGTACTGTTTACTTACATCTACTAGCGCGATGTCTTTGATAAATTCGCGCCCTAGTAATACAGGGTGACTCATTTGAGAGCGATCCGCCAATGTAAATTGCGCTTTTTCATGGATTTTTCCAACTTTAACCCATAATTCGATCACAGCTCGACGTTCTGCTTGGTCAGTCGTTGACTGACGGATTTTCACATAACGTACAACAGGCGCTTCAATCCATTTTTGATCTTCTGTCGCTTGTGATTTATCAGCTAGGTGGAATCGTACCCAATCTTTGCCATTGCGTTCGAATTCTTTGATATCGACAGCATTCAAAGAGGATGTTGTTGCACCCGTATCAACACGAGCATCGAAGCTTTGTTTGATAGAGTCGATAGATACTTTTTCGATGCCGCCAAGGATTGTAGGCTGTGAAGTCGGAGCAACAGGAGCCGCTGCAACTGCGACTGGCTCTTCTTCTTCCAGTTCTTCAATCACTTTGTGTTCCATGCTGGTTAGGTGAACATCAAGCTGTTGGGAAAGGGTTGTGATTTCGTCTTCTAAGCTTTCAATGTAATCACTTTGATTGCTTAGTTGCAGTTCAAGATTTTGAACTTTATTTGCGATGTTTGTCTCAGAGCGGGCAATAGCGTCGAGAGTTTCTTGGTGGTAGGCCGCACCGTTAGTTAGGGTACAGCCAGAGAGCAAACCAACCGCCACAATTGGCGATAATCGCTTAAACATAAAAAAACCTTTGGGAAATTAGAGAATAGTTCAGACTATTTAGAAGTTTAGCCCACAAAAAAGGATGCGTGAAGCATCCTATTGTAAGAGTCTGGTCATATTGAATCGCAATGTGAGCGCTACGCCAATTATTGCTATTTGAGATAGCTCATTTATTAAACATTGATCTGTTTTAGAAAATAAATGAGCTCTAGAGACAAATTTTGTTACGACGCAATTTGGGCTTTTGAATATTTAGTTTATGGCTTGGTTGCGACAAGAATAGCGCGTCTCGGCGCCGGGTGACCTTCAACGGTTTTACTTGGGTCGTTTGGATCTAGGTAATCTGGCAGAGAGTTGTGTGTCATCCACTCTGTCGTGCGCTGCTCACCAATTGTTGTGACATTCTCATCCACGATGCGTACGTCTTTAAAGCCAACTTGTTCAAGCCAGCGTTTCAGTGCGCGAGCAGAAGGGAAGAAGTACACGTTTCTCATCTGTGCGTAGCGATCAACAGGCACTAATACTGCGTTCTCATCGCCTTCAATAACTAGGGTCTCCAGCACTAATTCACCGCCAGACACCAATTGGTCCTTCAGTTGAATTAGGTGATCCAATGGAGAACGGCGGTGGTACAGCACACCCATGCTGAATACTGTGTCATAGGCTTCAAGTTTTGGTAGCTGTTCGATACCCAAAGGTAGAAGATGAGCACGTTGGTCGTTGCCCATTAACTTGCGAATCGCTTCAAATTGAATCAAAAACAGGTGAGAAGGATCAATACCCACAGTTAAGCGAGCCCCTTCACCTAGCATGCGCCACATGTGGTAGCCGTTACCACAGCCAACATCTAGCACTGAACGGTTCTTTAATGGAGAAATATGTGGAAGCACACGATCCCATTTCCAGTCACTGCGCCATTCTGTATCGATATGGATGTCGTGAACCGTATAAGGACCTTTTCTCCACGGGTGGAACGTCTTCAATAAGCTTTCTAGCTTTTTCAGTTCCCCTGTGTGGTATGGCGTAGAACTACCAATCGTCACTGAATTTTTCAGGTCAACTTGATCTGGCACGTCTTGTGGAATCTTGTTTAACGCACGTAACCAACGATCGAAATCACCGTGCTCTGCATTTTGCCAATCCGTCAGTTGCTGTGGCAAAACGTTAAGCCACGGCTGTAGGCGAGTATCTTGGGCAATAAGTTGATAAAAATTGGCAAAATTAAACATAGTTTTTCACTGAATTGGTGGTGTAAAAGTTATCGTGTCATTCACTACGGTGAGGATGACGTTCTAGTACGAGCTAACCGAGTTTGCGCGCTATTTAATCGCGAACATTGATCCAAAGTTAAAGCATTGGAACCATACTTCGCTGCTTGAGAAGCCAATCTTATTAAAGCGCTCTCTGTGAACAGGGATAGAGTCTGGGCGCATTACGTTTTCAATCGCGCTACGTTTTTGGCTTACTTCAAGTTCGCTGTATCCGTTAGCACGTTTGAAATCATGGTGCAGGTCGATAAGCAGTTCGTTCGAACTTTCATCTTCGAATACGTATTTCTCAGACAAGATTAAGATTCCGCCTGGGCGCAGGCCAGCATGAATTTTTTCAAGTAGGGCGTAGCGATCGTCTGGCGAAAGGAATTGCAGCGTGAAGTTAAGTACTACTACCGAAGCGTCTTTGATTTCGACTTCGCGAATATCGGCTTCGATGACTTCTACAGGCGTGTCGCTGCGGTAAGCGTTAACGTGTAATTTACAGCGCTCAACCATCGCTTCTGAGTTATCAATAGCGAAAATTGTGCAGCCTTCTTGCTGGATCTGACGACGCATGGAAAGTGTTGCAGCGCCCAGAGAACAACCCAGGTCATAAACGTTTGAATGCGGTTTTACGAATCGCTCCGCTAACATACCGATAGCTGAGATGATGTTGCTGTAGCCAGGAACCGAGCGTTGAATCATATCCGGGAATACTTCTGCGACCCTTGCATCAAAGGTGAAGTCTCCAATTTTATCAATAGGAGCGGAAAAGATGTTGTCTTTGTTGCTCATGGCATTCTCTCTCGACAGTCAGCGTTATTGGTATAAAACTCGTACCAAATAAAAGGGGGCGTATTTTACGAAAAAATAGGACTGCTGTCACGAAAACTCAGATTACAGTTGAGGATTACTGTTGTACGTACAAGAAGCCTTAAAACATCGAGATTTGATGATTGCCTTTCTGAGCTGGAAATTGTTCCAAGTTGGGTAGTAATAGTGACGTATTTTCAGACACTTGCTGTTGCAATAACTCATAGATGGCGATCGCGAGTTCCGGCGCATGATTGTTGTCTGGAGTGTGGATCATTAGATACGGTTGTTTGCCGTCACTTAACCACTGGGGGATTTTGCTAAACCAAGGTTTGAAAAATTCGATATTTGGCGCTTGGTCAGGGTGACCGATAAAACGGATCATCGGGTTGTTGGCCGTTGCAATGGCATGAACGGGCACGCGTGGCTTTTTCTGGTGCGCATCGATTACCGCTTCTGTGGTTGGCGGCGCAGAAAAAACAGGGCGACTATCCATAATGATGCGGTTAATGCCTTCTTCCACGAGCCATTGGTTAAAGCGTTTTTCAGCATCGCCTTTATCAAAGAAGCCTAAATGGCGAACTTCAACGCCGAGCTGCATCTCCTTTGGAAACAAGGTGCAAAATTTTTGCAAAGTAGGAAGCATGTTAGGTTCAAAGCTGTGTGGTAGCTGTATGGTCCACTGGCCGATGCGATCATGAAGGGGTGACATGGTCATTAAGAACTCTTTGAGTTCGGCTTGGCAGTGTCTAAGCTGTTGCTGGTGGGTGATGAACTTGGGCAGTTTGAAGGTGAACTTGAAGTCATCGTGGCTTGCGGCTTTCCAATTATGAACGGTAGACATACTTGGTGTCGCGTAAAAGGTCGTGTTGCCTTCAACGGTATGAAAAACTTGGGTGTATTTTTCTAGGCGTTCCGCAGGCTTTGTTCCCTTGCCATAGAACTGACTTTGCCACTCAGAGTGAGACCACATGGTTAATCCAAGTCTTAAAGGTAAAGTGTCCATCGTTTTTGCACCACTAGTCATCACATTACTGCTTTTAATCGAAACGAAAATCTACTTTACGAGAGTTTTGCTGATTAAGGTACTTTCGAGATATAATTATCGCAATTTTTTTGGTTTTGGTGAATCTTTGCGCGTTTGATGAGCTAAAAAGCAGCAAAGCCAGATAAAACACAATAAATTCGAGTGTGGAAGGTCGATTTTAACCGAGTTTCCGCGTATAAATGATTCTTTGCTCTGTTGTGTGGAATGACCACTGACAGCTTGGAAATTAGTAAATAATTAAGAGATTGGGAAATTCATTATGCGTACCCATTACTGTGGTAACCTGAACAAGTCCCTGGCGGGACAAACTGTAGAATTGTGCGGCTGGGTAAACCGTCGCCGTGATTTAGGCGGTCTTATCTTTATTGATATGCGTGATCGTGAAGGCATCGTTCAGGTTGTTGTCGATCCAGATATGAAAGATATCTTCCCGATCGCTAACCAACTGCGTAATGAATTCTGTATCAAATTTACTGGTGAAGTACGTGTTCGTCCTGACAGCCAAGTAAATAAAGACATGGCTACTGGTGAAGTAGAACTTTACGCGACTGGTCTAGAGATCATTAACCGTTCAGAAGCGCTTCCACTAGACTTCAACCAAACGAACTCTGAAGAACAGCGTCTTAAGTACCGTTACATCGATCTTCGCCGTCCAGAAATGAGCGATCGCATCAAGCTTCGTGCACGTGCATCTAGCTTCGTTCGTCGTTTCCTAGACGAGAACCTGTTCCTAGACATCGAAACACCAGTACTAACTAAAGCGACTCCAGAAGGTGCTCGTGATTACCTAGTACCAAGCCGTGTTCACAAAGGCAGTTTCTACGCGCTTCCTCAATCTCCTCAGCTGTTCAAGCAACTGCTGATGATGTCTGGTTTTGACCGTTACTACCAAATCGTTAAATGTTTCCGTGATGAAGATTTACGTGCTGACCGTCAGCCTGAATTTACTCAGATCGATATCGAAACATCGTTCATGTCTTCTCAAGAAGTACGTAACATCACTGAAAAGCTCGTTCACGATATGTGGAAAGAGCTTCTAGATGTAGAACTAGGTCAATTCCCAGTAATGCCTTTCTCTGAAGCGATTCGTCGTTTCGGTTCTGATAAGCCAGATCTACGTAACCCACTAGAGCTTGTTGACGTTGCTGACCTAGTTAAAGACGTTGAGTTCAAAGTATTCTCTGGCCCAGCTAACGACGAAAAAGGTCGTGTAGCGGTTATCCGTGTTCCAGGTGGTGCTAAGCTAACTCGTAAGCAAATCGACGGTTACGCAGAGTACGTAAACATCTACGGCGCGAAAGGTCTAGCTTGGATGAAGGTTAACGACCGTGCAGCAGGTATGGAAGGTATCCAATCTCCAGTTGCTAAATTCCTAAGCGAAGACGTAATCAACGGTATTCTAGATCGCACTGAAGCTGAATCTGGCGATATCATTCTGTTCGGCGCAGACAAAGCGGGCATCGTTGCTGAAGCAATGGGCGCACTTCGTCTTAAACTAGGTACAGACCTAGAGCTAACAGATACATCTGCATGGGCTCCACTGTGGGTTGTTGACTTCCCAATGTTTGAAGAAGACGGCGAAGGCAACCTACACGCAATGCACCACCCATTCACATCACCACTAGGTGTGACTGCGGAAGAGCTAAAAGCGAACCCAGCAGCAGCAAACTCTGATGCATACGACATGGTAATCAACGGCTACGAAGTAGGCGGCGGTTCTGTACGTATTCACAACGCAGAAATGCAAACGGCTGTATTCGGTATCCTAGGTATCGAAGAGAAAGAGCAACAAGAGAAGTTCGGCTTCCTACTAGATGCTCTTCAATACGGTACTCCACCACACGCTGGTCTAGCATTCGGTCTTGACCGTCTAGCAATGCTACTTTGTGGTACAGAGAACATCCGTGACGTTATCGCATTCCCGAAAACAACAGCAGCTGCATGTCTACTAACAGACGCGCCAAGCCTAGCAAACCCTGCATCACTGGAAGAGCTAGCAATCGCTGTTAAAGTTGCACAAAAAGAAGAGTCTGCTGAATAAGCTAATAGTGACTCTTTCTGTGAGTGACTTTCTCTTTAAGTAACCTTCTTTTTAAGTAAATAGAAATGCCCGTTAATTTAACGGGCATTTTTTTTATCGTTCGATATACTAAGCTGATAAAGCATGTATAAATAATCAGTACTAGAAGTTATGTCTATTATCTTAGGGATCGACCCTGGCTCTCGCATTACCGGTTACGGCGTGATTCGTCAAAATGGCCGTCATCTGTATTACTTAGGCAGTGGGTGTATCCGAACCTCAGAAAAAGAGCTGCCAGGCCGACTTAAGCAGATCTATGCGGGCGTGAGTGAAATCATTACTCAGTTTCAGCCAGATGTGTTTGCCATTGAGCAGGTCTTCATGGCAAAGAATGCGGACTCGGCACTCAAGCTGGGTCAGGCGCGTGGTAGTGCAATAGTGGCCGCTGTAAATGCAGATTTGCCGGTTCATGAATACGCGGCTCGTTTAATTAAGCAAGCGGTAACAGGTAATGGTGGCGCAGATAAGTCTATGGTTCAAAATATGGTGATGAGCATGCTTAAGTTGCCAGCTAAGCCACAGGCTGATGCCGCCGATGCGCTCGGTGTAGCGATCACTCACGCCAACACCAACAAAACTTTGATTGCACTGGCGGGTAAAGCGACCGGAGCGAGAAAAGGGCGTTATCGTTAATTTCCATCTCCAGTTAGCTTCCAACAGGTTACCTTCTCTTTTTCCATTGATGAGCCTCACGTTTGGTTTGGCTCAGATCACAGCAATACGCCGCTAAATCCCTGATGAAATGAGATCTTTCGAACAGAACCTAAATAATAACATTGCGCACTGTTTAACATGTTATTAACATTGGTCGGAGGTCTAACAAGTTAATCAAGGATGATCACTGATGAACCCTATCAAGCTTTGGCGCGCGCTATTTCTACCTAAAAGCAGTGGATGGAGCAATAACCAAGTCAGACAAGCCGATATCTTATTACTCTTTACCTTTATCGCCTTTTTTGTCGGTGTCTATAGCTTGGTTAAATGGACAAAGCACGGGGAACAGCTTCTGGTAGCTACCTCTGTATTTTTGATCGTATTTGAACTGATCTCAGCTATCCTACTGCGTGTTACCAGCAAACCTAGCTTGGCACTTAACTTTGGCTTTGTCGGCATGGCGGTGCATGCGCTCAATATCATCTATCAAAGTGGTGGTGTGGTGGATTCGACTCAGGCGTATTGGGTGCCTTTGTTAGTGGTTGCCTTCTTTTTATCAGGAACACGCCTTGTTGCTTTGGTATGGAGTGGGTTAGTGATTGGCGTGTCACTGGTAATGACGTCGGCTCATCTTGATGGCTTTGAATTTCCGCAGTTAGTACTTACTTCGGAAGCGGTGGTGGTTGAAACCTGGTCTGGCGTGATTATGCCACTGGTGGTGATCTGCATTGCTCAAGCTTTTACCGCGAAACAGAAAGAAGTCGCTATCGAGATGGCAGAAGACGCGATTTCGGAAAGTCAGCAGATCGCAAACCAAGCGACACAAAGCGAAAGGCGCTTGTCAGTTGTACTTGACCAAGCGAATTCAAACTCTGAAAGCCTACAGGACGTTTCTGTCCATTTAGAACAACAGTCACAAGACCTACATGCGCAAGTTGAAGTGTTGAACATCAATTGTGAATCTCAGGCGAGTGCTGCCGAGGAGATGAGCCAGCAATTGCATCAGATGACGCAAGGTATCGCAGAGTCCAACTCATTTGTCGGAGAACTCAAAGATCGCAGCGAAGCCGTAGGCACTAAAGCACAGAAAAGCTCTGAGTCACTTGAGGCTTCGACCAGTGCAATCAGCCAAATTATTCAAAGCAACCAAGAAATCATGAAGGTTGCAGACTTGATTACGTCGGTCGCTGAGCAAACCAACTTACTCGCACTGAATGCTGCGATAGAAGCGGCTCGCGCAGGTGAGCAGGGCAGAGGCTTTGCTGTGGTTGCTGATCAGGTAAGGGAGCTATCAGCGAAAAGTAGTCACTCAGCCATTGAGATTCGAAGCTTGTTGGATCGCAGTAAAGTGGAAGTGGAACATGGTAGAGCGATCATCGAAACGACAGCTAATGAAATGAACGGCATTATTTCAGAGGTTCAGACTATCTCTACTGATGTGAACCAATTGACCGATATTATGGCAATGCAGATGGACTCACTGAAAGAGCTGGATCTTGCGAGCTCAGAAGTGGCACAGAGCGTTGCGGAAACAAAATCGGTATCAGGTTTAGTGGCTAATTATGGTTCTGAACTGACAGGACATGTTACCTCTGTCAAAGATCTCGTCGAAAGCCTAAATAACGTGGTCTCCCAAGCTAAACAAGCGTAAATAAATCCCTCCAAAAAACATAAAGAACTGGATAAGCATCCAGTTCTTTTATATTCTGTCCCTCAAACTAAATTCCATCAAGAGAGCGAACTGTGATCGGACGTCTACGCGGTACATTAATAGAAAAACAGCCACCAGAATTATTGATTGAAGTCAGTGGTGTTGGTTACGAAGTACAAATGCCAATGAGCTGTTTTTATGAACTACCAAACGTAGGCGAAGAGGCAATTATCTACACGCATTTTGTAGTACGTGAAGATGCTCAGCTACTTTATGGCTTCAACACGGTTAAAGAGCGGGCGTTATTCCGTGAAGTCATCAAAGCAAACGGTGTGGGCCCTAAACTTGGCCTTGGTATTCTTTCCGGTATGACGGCGAGCCAGTTTGTTCAGAGTGTTGAGCGTGAAGACATTTCTACGCTAGTGAAGCTACCGGGTGTTGGTAAGAAAACCGCTGAACGTCTAGTTGTTGAAATGAAAGACCGACTAAAAGGTTGGGGTGCTGGTGACCTGTTTACGCCTGCGACTGACGCGGCGCCAATTGACTCTATGCCAACCGTTCACGATGCTGAAGAAGAAGCGGTAAGTGCACTGCTTGCATTGGGCTATAAGCCGACTCAAGCTTCTAAGGTGGTTTCTCAAGTGGCTAAAGAAGGTATGACGAGCGAACAGTTGATTCGTGATGCCTTGAAGTCGATGGTTTAATAAAAACCGACGCTGACGATGTAAGCTCAGTTACTGCATCGTGTTTATCTCTAGCGACTACCATCTCGTTAGAATATCCTCAGTATTCATTAGCGCGAATATTAGATAACGGCTAAGCAAGAATTAAAGATAACAGAGTTAATACTCTCAAATTGGAACTCTCTATGATTGAAGCAGATCGCCTCATTGCTCCTGACAATCCGGTCTTTAAAGATGAAGATGTTATCGACCGTGCAATACGACCAAAGGCGTTAGCCGACTATCAAGGTCAGGACCACGTTCGTGACCAGATGGAGATTTTCATCAAAGCGGCGCAATTGCGTAATGAAGCACTTGATCACCTGTTGATATTTGGTCCTCCAGGCTTGGGTAAAACCACATTGGCGAACATTGTTGCCAATGAGATGGATGTAAACATTCGCACCACTTCTGGGCCGGTGTTAGAGAAAGCCGGCGACTTAGCGGCGCTGCTGACCAACCTTGAAGAAAATGATGTCCTATTCATTGATGAGATCCACCGCTTAAGCCCTGTGGTTGAAGAGGTGTTGTATCCAGCTATGGAAGATTACCAGTTGGACATCATGATTGGTGAAGGCCCTGCGGCGCGCTCTATCAAGATTGACTTGCCACCGTTCACTCTGATTGGTGCAACGACGCGTGCTGGTTCACTGACCTCTCCACTGCGTGACCGTTTTGGTATTACTCAACGTCTCGAGTATTACAAAGTAGAAGACTTGCAAAACATCGTACAGCGCAGCGCTGACTGCCTTGGCCTTTCGATGGAAGCAGAAGGGGCGTTGGAAGTGGCTCGCCGAGCTCGTGGTACACCACGTATTGCAAACCGTTTACTGCGCCGCGTCCGCGATTATGCGGAAGTAAAAGGGGACGGACATATTTGCCCTGTGGTCGCAGACAGCGCACTGAACATGTTAGATGTTGATGCCAAAGGTTTTGACTATATGGACAGAAAGCTTCTATTGGCAATTATGGAGAAGTTTGGTGGCGGCCCAGTTGGTATCGACAATATGGCTGCAGCAATTGGTGAAGAGAAAGACACCATTGAAGATGTATTGGAGCCTTATCTAATACAGCAAGGTTATCTACAAAGAACACCAAGGGGCCGAATCGCGACTGATAGAGCCTATTTACACTTTGGGATAGACCTACCGTCTAATCGCTAAATTATTCATTTTTAAAGATCCCAGTTGCATAAGCGCTGGGATTTTTTGCATTTTACTGAATAACAACTCTTTGCGCGAGTCGCTATAAAGCTCAAATAGGGTCACTCAAAAATGAAAACTTTGATTTCAGCTTTGATTTGGCTAACAAAAATTGAAATAAGTTGTCATATTTCTTGTTAATACTTTATGGGTAGTTGTGACTTGAATGTTGATGGTGTGCTGAGGTTTTGTCACAGGTATCATGCACTGTTATTAAGACAAGCCGAATTGGTGTGATTTTAATCATATTTGTACAAAATTAACCCTATTTTGCACGAATAAATTTGATACAAATCAACGCAGGGTTCTCCCATAAACCTTTTGAAACATACTGATTTTACCAGTAATATTAGCGCCAGCTATATTAGCTCATGCTTAACAATAATCTAACTATAACGGTACGTTTTTGCTACAAATTTCAAGTTGTAATAACAATTCTACAAATTGTTTTAACATGGATTTTTGAGGTGAATAATCACACAAGTGTCATTCAGCCGACACAAAGGAGTTACCATGATTGATGTTGTTGATCTGTCGCGATTGCAGTTTGCATTTACAGCGATGTATCACTTCCTATTTGTTCCACTGACTTTAGGTATGGCATTTCTACTTGCCATCATGGAGTCTGTTTATGTAATGACTGGCAAGCAAATTTACAAGGACATGACCAAGTTCTGGGGTAAATTGTTTGGTATTAACTTTGCTCTTGGTGTAGCGACAGGCTTAACCATGGAGTTCCAGTTTGGTACTAACTGGTCTTACTATTCTCACTATGTTGGCGACATCTTTGGTGCTCCGCTAGCTATCGAAGCGCTTGTTGCATTCTTCCTAGAGTCTACTTTTGTTGGCCTTTTCTTCTTCGGTTGGGACAGACTGTCAAAGCGTCAACACTTAGCGGTAACTTGGTTAGTAGCACTTGGCTCTAACTTCTCTGCGCTTTGGATCTTGGTAGCAAACGGCTGGATGCAAAACCCAGTGGGTGCGGAATTTAACTTTGAAACCATGCGTATGGAAATGGTGAGCTTCGCTGAAGTTGTACTAAACCCGGTAGCGCAAGTTAAATTCGTACACACAGTAGCGTCTGGTTACACAACGGGTGCGATGTTCATCCTTGGTATCAGCTCATACTACATTCTTAAAGGTCGTGACCTTGCCTTTGCTCGTCGTTCTTTCGCGATTGCAGCATCTTTCGGTATGGCGGCGATCTTGTCAGTGATCGTACTAGGTGATGAATCTGGTTACGAGCTTGGTGAAGTTCAGAAAGTGAAGCTAGCTGCAGTAGAAGCAGAGTGGCACACGGAAGAAGCACCCGCAGCATTTACTGTTTTTGGTATTCCTAACCAAGAAACAATGGATACTGACTACGCAATTAAGATCCCTTACGTAATGGGTATCATTGCAACGCGTTCTCTTGATAAAGAAGTAACGGGTCTACGTGACCTACGTGATGACCACGTTGATCGTATCCGTACTGGTATGTACGCTTACGAGCTTCTAGAAAAACTACGTGCAGGCGATAAGTCTGAAGAAAACATGGCAGCGTTCGACGAAGTGAAAGGTGACCTAGGTTACGGTCTACTTCTTAAGCGCTACACAGACAACGTTGTTGATGCAACAGAAGACCAAATCCAAATGGCTGCGGATGATTCTATCCCAACAGTTTGGCCTCTATTCTGGTCATTCCGTCTGATGGTTGCTTGTGGCTTCATCATGCTGTTTGTATTCGGTGCGGCGTTTGTTCAAACGTGTCGTCAGAAGATCGAACAGAAACCATGGGTACTTAAAGCAGCACTATTCTCAATCCCACTACCTTGGATTGCGATTGAAGCAGGTTGGTTCGTTGCTGAATTTGGTCGTCAACCATGGGCGGTTGGTGAAATCCTACCGGTTAACGTTGCTGCATCAGCACTAACTATTGAACAGCTATGGACTTCTCTATTCGCTATCTTGGCACTGTACACAGTGTTCCTGATTGCAGAAGTTTACCTAATGCTGAAATTCGCACGTAAAGGTCCAAGTAGCTTGAAGACAGGCCGTTACCACTTCGAACAAAACGATAACTCTGTTGAAGACAAAGTTAGCCGTTCAGTTGAAGTATAAGTGAGGGAATATTAATGTTTGATTACGAAAGCTTACGACTTATTTGGTGGATCCTAATCGGTGTATTGCTGGTAGGTTTCGCAGTAACTGATGGCTTTGATATGGGGGTTGCAGCACTTTCACCGGTTATCGGTAAGAGTGACACTGAACGTCGTATCATGCTGAACACGATTGCCCCTCACTGGGATGGTAACCAAGTTTGGTTAATCACGGCTGGTGGTGCACTGTTCGCCGCTTGGCCACTGGTTTACGCAACGTCTTTCTCTGGCTTCTACTTTGCTATGTACGTGACTCTAGCAGCGCTTTGGCTACGTCCACTGGCTCTAGATTACCGTTCTAAGATTGAAGAGCCAAAATGGCGTAAAGCGTGGGACTACGCACTTTGCTTTAGTGGCACAGTTCCGCCAATCATCTTTGGTGTAGCATTTGGTAACCTTCTACAAGGTGTTCCATTTGACCTGAACGACCTAATGATGTCTAAGTACCACGGTACATTCTTCGCTCTGCTAAACCCGTTTGCATTGCTATGTGGTGTATTGGCTCTGATGTTGTTCGTGACGCAAGGTGCAACATGGCTACAAATGAAGACGACAGAAGCGCTGCACGCTCGTGCTCGTAACGTTGCTCAGATCACAGGCCTGGTCTCAATTGTTCTATTTGTTATTGGTGGCTTCTGGGTTCAATCTATCGAAGGCTATGTCATTACAAGCACGATTGACACGTTCGCAGACTCTAACCCGCTAAACAAAGAAGTATCACTTCAAGTTGGCGCGTGGATGACAAACTTCGAGACGTACCCAGCAATGTGGGCAGCACCGATTCTTGGTGTGGTTATGCCACTGTTCGCTGTGATTGCATCTCGTCTTGAGCGCGGTGGTTTTGCTTTCTTATTCTCGAGCCTATCTAACGCTGGTGTTATCTTAACGGCTGGTTTTGCAATGTTCCCATTCGTAATGCCATCAAGCCTGAACCCTGACCATAGTTTGACTATGTGGGATTCAACAGCGAGTGAGCTGACACTTGGTCTAATGACTGCAGTTGCGGCGGTAATGGTTCCTGTGATTCTTGGCTACACAACTTGGACATACTACAAAATGTTCGGTCGCCTAGATAAGAAACACATCGAAGATAACGACGTTTCAGCTTACTAAGCTAGAAGTGAAATAACTTAGGAGAAATTTTATGTGGTATTTCGCATGGATTTTGGGTGTACTTCTAGCATGTGCATTCGGCATCATCAATGCTCTATGGCTTGAGCATTCTGAAATGATGGACAAAGACAGTGAGTAATCTCGCAGAACAAGTCGCTAAGCTGCATCGACCAATGGACAAGACTCTCTTAAGAGCTTTGTCCCTAATATTGGGTTTCATGCATGTTGGTTTAGTGATGTGGGATCCTGAAGCGTATGCAGCAAGCATCGGTGGATTTAACGCGATCATCGGGCCTATGTTTATTTGGGCAGTATGCTCAAGCATGGTTTACGGTGTTGGATTTAAACCGAGAGCTTGGATGTGGCAACTACTGTTTAGCCCATACGTTTCACTCACCATTCTGCTCTACCTAACGGTGCTACGCCTTCTATAAAATAGGTGTGGTTTAGGTTCTCATTGAACGTGAGCCTTTGTACTTGTTGGGTTTTTAGTCAAAAAGAGGTCATCTTATACAGATGGCCTTTTTTTTCGTCTATTAAATCAAAAAATTCACAGCCATATACTATTAATGATAAGGAGTTAGGTTATAGTGATGTCTTTATCGATTTTTGGTTTGTGGTATCAATTTGCAGGGATTATCTAAGCCGTTTACGTGGCCAGTAACCGTATATTACGAAGACACCGACGCAGGTGGCGTGGTGTACCACTCGAATTATCTCAAGTTCTTCGAGCGTGCTCGAACTGAGATGCTGCGCTCAATTGGCGTTTCTCAACAAGTATTATTAGAACAAAACATCGGTTTTGTAGTCCGACATATGGATATTGATTTCATTCAAGGCGCACGTCTTGATGATTCTTTACAAGTCATTACAAATATTTACGAGTTAAAGCGAGCTACCTTGGTCTTCTGTCAAGAGATCGTAAATCCTGATGGCAAAGCATTGTGTAAAGCAATGGTTAAGGTAGCATGTATCGAAAATCAAAAAATGAAACCCAAGGCAATGCCAACATTTATTCTTACGGAGCTAACGAATAGTGACTGCTGAAATCTCAATCTTAGGCCTAATTCTAGAAGCTAGTTTACTAGTGAAAATGGTCATGCTGACCCTTATGGGCATGTCTGTCGTTTCTTGGGCGATGATCATCAAGAGAAGTAAGGTGCTATCTCAAGCTTCTAAACAAGCCGAAGTCTTCGAAGATAAATTCTGGTCTGGTGTTGATCTGGCTAAGTTGTACCAAGAGAGCAATAAGCGCAAAGACGAGCTTTCTGGAACAGAAGAAATTTTTTACGCAGGCTTTACTGAATTTGCTCGCCTTCGTAAATCAAACGCAACGTCTCCTGACTTCATCATGGAAGGTACTGGCCGTGCAATGCGCGTAGCAGTGGCTCGTGAAGTGGATGAGTTAGAAACCAACCTACCTTTCTTAGCAACCGTTGGCTCAATCAGCCCATACATCGGCCTGTTCGGTACAGTTTGGGGTATTATGCACTCATTCATCGCGTTAGGTGAAGTAAAGCAAGCAACACTCGCTATGGTAGCGCCAGGTATTGCAGAAGCGCTTATCGCAACAGCGATGGGTCTATTTGCGGCGATTCCAGCTGTAATGGCATACAACCGCTTTAGCAGCAGTGTTGGTAAGTTAGAACATAACTATGCGACTTTCTCTGAAGAGTTCCACAGCATTCTTCACCGTCAAGCGATGGCTGGCAGGGAATAATAGATGGCTGGATACCAACCTAAAAAACGTAAAATGACAGCTGAGATTAACGTTGTACCTTATATCGACGTTATGCTCGTGCTGCTGATCATTTTTATGGTGACGTCACCGTTTGTTACTCAAGGTGTAGATGTTGAACTGCCTCAGGCTTCAACCGCTAAGTCAGCGCAAGATTTATTAGGCGACGACAATGCGAGTTTCATTATCGTTGAAGTGAACAAAGATGGTGAGCTTGGCCTAAGTGTCAACGACGAAGAGGTGCAGCGTGGCTTGTCATTGGAAGATATTATCGTTCGAGTAAAAGCTGAACTGTCTTTGAAACCGAATTCTCCAGTGGCGGTGGGCGGCGATGCTGCTACTCCTTACGCTGAAGTGGTTTTGTTACTTGATGAATTAAGCCGTGCAGGTGTGCCAAAGGTTGGCCTTTTAACGGATATAAGGGAATAGCTCCGTAGCATTCATGAAAGCGAATAATAAAAAATCCAATAGTTTTAAAAAGCCGCTTCTAATTTCACTTGGGCTGCACGTTGTCTTATTCGTTGCTCTCATTTGGGGAGCGGACTTTACTATGTCTGAACCAAAACCTACGGGGCAGATGGTTCAGGCTGTCGTTATCGACCCTCAATTGGTTCGTCAACAAGCTCAACAAATCCGTCAACAACGTGAAGCGGCGAGTAAGAAAGAGCAAGAGCGCCTAGACAAGCTTCGACGCGAAAGTGAAAGGCTAGAAAAGAATCGTAAGGCTGAAGAAGAAAACATCCGTAAGCTAAAAGAGCAACAAGCGAAGGATGCGAAAGCCGCACGAGAAGCAGAAAAGCGACGTGTCGAAAACGAGAAAAAACGCAAAGCTGAACAAGCACGTTTAGAGCAAGAGAAGAAGAAAGCTGCTAAAGCAGAAGCAGACCGCAAGTTAAAAGAGGCGGCTCTAGTGAAAGCTGAGAAAGAGCGTAAAGCGAAAGAAGCAGCGATTGCAAAAGCGGAACAAGAACGCGTGGCAAAAGAGAAAGCTGCACAAGAGGCCGCTGAAAAAGCTCGTAAAGAAAAAGAAGCCGCTGAACGTGCTGAGAAGCAGCGTATAGCGAAAGAGAAAGAAGCCGCCGCTGCAGCAGAGAAGGCACGTAAAGCAAAAGAGGCGGCAGCCAGGGCTGAGAAAGAGCGCAAACAGCAAGAAGCTGCACTGAACGATATCTTTGCAGGGCTTGAAACTGAAGCGACTCAAAACTCTTCAGCAAGACAACAATTTATTAGTGATGAAGCGCAGCGTTACGGTGCAATTTACACCCAATTGATTCAACAAAACCTATTGTTAGAAGACAGCTACCGAGGTCGCTCATGCCGAGTTAACCTCAAGCTTATTCCAACAGGATCAAACGCTATCTTGGGTAGCCTAAGCATATTGGATGGCGATAGCCGCTTATGTGCAGCAACCAAGCGTGCGGTGGCACAGGTACAATCTTACCCACTGCCTAAAGACCCAGACATTGTGAAGTCACTAAAAGACATTAATTTAACGGTATCACCAGAGTAAAAGGACGAACTTGTGTTAAAGAAACTATTACTGAGTTTTGTTTTTGTAATAGCGACAAGCAGCCAGTTTGCACATGCAGCACTGGAGCTAGTTATTACAGACGGTATTAACTCTGCACGACCTATTGCTATCGTACCTTTCCGCTGGGAAGGTGCAGAGCCACTACCACACGATGTGTCAGCGGTTATCGCTTCTGACTTACAGCGCAGTGGTAAGTTTAGCCCAGTTGCGACAAGCAAAATGCCGCAAACGCCTTACAGCGAAACTGAGGTGAACTTTGACGCTTGGACAAACCTAGGTGTTGATTCACTATTAACAGGTAGCATCACGAAGAACGCCGAAGGGCAGTACGTGGTGAATTACCAACTGATCGATATTGTTCGTGGTCAGCTGACGAAAGGACAAAGCCGAGCGTTAAGCGATGAAGGTCAATTGGTGCTTTCTAAAGATCACGTGTTGTTCAACAAGAAAGCGACCGTACCAGGTAAGCGCTTAAGAGAGTACGCACACCGTATCTCTGACTTGGTTTATGAAGAGCTAACAGGTGAAAAAGGCGCGTTTCTAACACGTATCTCTTACGTTGTTGTGAATGACAAAGACAAATACCCGTACCAGCTTCGCGTAGCAGACTACGATGGTTTCAATGAGCGCCTAGTACTTCGCTCTAAGCAGCCTCTAATGTCGCCGGCATGGTCACCAGACGGTAAAAAGCTTGCGTACGTAAGCTTCCAGAATGGCCAAGCTGAAATCTTCATCATGAATATTTACACGGGTGAACGTGAGAAAGTGACGTCATACCCACGTCATAATGGTGCGCCAAGATTCTCTCCTGATGGTAAAAAGCTAGCGCTAGTATTGTCGAAAACGGGCAGTCTTCAGGTGTACACACTTGACCTCGCAACCCGTAAACTGACTCAAATTACCCGCGGCCGTTCGAATAATACGGAACCATTCTGGCATCCAGATGGCAAGTCTCTTATTTTTACGTCTGATCGTGGTGGTAAACCTCAGATATATAATGTAAATTTGTCCAATAATTCGACTTCTCGTATTACTTGGCAAGGTAGCCAAAACTTAGGTGGTCAGATTACCCCTGATGGACGATTCCTGATAATGGTAAATCGCAGCAACTCAGGTTTTAACTTGGCTAAACAAGATTTGGAAACCGGTGCGGTTCAAGTACTAACAAAAACATTGTTAGATGAATCTCCAAGTATTGCACCAAATGGAGGTATGGTTATCTATAGCTCTATTTACAACAAGACGAACGTACTATCGATGGTGTCTATCGATGGTCGCTTTAAAGCTAGATTACCGGCTACCAACGGACGCGTAAGAGCGCCGGCATGGTCACCGTTCCTCTAGGAAAAGTCACAGATTCTTTTAGCTATTGATAGTGTTAACTATTGTGGCATTAACTATCTATAGCACTTAGTCGGCTGTAGAAACTAAGTTTGATAACGTAAGGAAAAAACGATGCAACTTAATAAAGTTCTTAAAGGCTTGATGATTGCACTACCAGTGATGGCAGTAACGGCATGTAGCTCAACTGATGAAGCAACATCTGCAACTTCTGGTACTGAAAGCAACCAAACAACTTCTGGTTCAGAAGGCAACGTAGATACAACTGTTGTAACGCCAATTGACGCTAACGGTCAACTGTCTGAGCAAGAGCTTAAAGAGCAAGCACTACGTGAAACTCAAACAATTTACTTCGCATTCGATAACTCTACTATCGCTGGCGACTACGAAGAAATGCTAGCAGCTCACGCAGCTTACCTAGTTAAGAACGTAGACATGAAAGTAACTATCGAAGGTCACGCTGATGAGCGCGGTACTCCTGAGTACAACATCGCACTTGGCGAGCGTCGTGCACAAGCTGTAGCAAAATACCTACAAGCTCTAGGTGTTCAAGCTGACCAAATCTCTATCGTAAGCTACGGTGAAGAGAAGCCACTTCTTCTAGGTCAATCTGAAGATGTGTACGCTAAAAACCGTCGCGCAGTACTAGTTTACTAATCTTAGTAAGCTATTTAATTGAGGAATTGCCTCATGTTCAGTAACACAAAGCGAGTTATTTTGCTTTCGTTACTGGCAAGTGCAGCGAACACTGCGTTCGCTGCACCAGCTCCAGTATCCGATCTCAATAGCACCGCAACCAATTCAACTTCTTCTTCCTCTCGATCAGCATCTAACGAATCAGATATTGAGCGTTTAGAGCGCCTGCTTCAAAATCGCAATCTTGTTCAGCTTCAAATGCAACAGCAAATCGACGACATGGCACTGGAAATCAGTGAACTTCGTGGTGAGCTAGAACGCAACAGTTACGATATGAAACAAATGCTAGAGCGCCAACGTGAACTCTTTATCGAGCTTGATCGCGTAAGAGGTGAGGTGAAAGCAGCAGGTACCGCAACAGTAGCAGTAGCCGCGAGCGAAGGCTCTAAAGAAGCTTCTGGTACGTTCAGTACTGATGTCGATGAGCAGACTGCTTATCAAAATGCTGTAGACATGATTCTCAAGCAACGAGACTACACGGGTGCAATTGCTGCATTCCAGAAGTTTCAAAAAGACTTCCCAGATTCTACCTTCACACCTAATTCTCATTACTGGTTAGGTCAGCTTTATTTTGCTAAGAAGCAAGATAAAGAAGCCGTGAAGAGCTTTGCCGCTGTTGTGTCGTACAAAGACTCAAACAAGCGAGCGGACGCACTGGTTAAGCTTGGTGACATAGCAGCGCGCAACAATAATGCGCCGCAAGCTAAGAAATATTACCAACAAGTCGTTACCGAGTACCCAAATAGTGCTTCGGCTAAAGTGGCGCAAACCCACTTATAAAACCAAATGGAGGTGCTAAGGCGCCTCTTTTTTATGCCTGTTTCAATATCTAACTGTACTTGCTTACAACCAATCCTTTTTGATCCTCATCGCTGTCCTGTGTAGAATACTCGGATTCTCGGAAGAAGTTGCGTAGAGCAAGAGCAATGAGTCATATACTAGATAAAATCGATACAGTTTACCCGTTTCCGCCTAAGCCAGTTCCATTGAGCGACGCTCAGAAACAGGCCCACATCGCAAACATCAAAAAACTACTTCAAGAAAAAGATGCAGTTCTAATTGCACACTACTACACCGATCCTGAAATTCAGGCTCTGGCAGAAGAAACTGGTGGTTTCGTTGGCGATTCATTAGAAATGGCTAAATTCGGTAACCGTCACTCAGCAAGCACTTTGATCATCGCAGGTGTTCGTTTCATGGGTGAATCTGCAAAGATCCTTACTCCTGAAAAACGCATTCTCATGCCAACGCTTGAAGCAGAATGTTCACTTGACCTTGGCTGTCCTGCTGATAAATTCACAGAATTTTGTGATGCTCACCCTGACCACACTGTCGTTGTATACGCGAACACCTCTGCGGCTGTTAAAGCTCGTGCAGATTGGGTGGTGACGTCGAGCATTGCTCTAGAAATCGTTGAAAGCCTAGACGCTGAAGGCAAACCAATTATTTGGGGCCCTGACCGCCACTTAGGTTCTTACATCGCGAATCAAACCGGCGCTGACATGTTGCTTTGGCAAGGTGAGTGTATCGTTCATGATGAGTTCTCTGCTGATGCATTGAAGAAAATGAAGTCGGTATACCCTGAAGCTGCAATTCTTGTGCACCCAGAGTCTCCAGCAAGCGTTGTTGAGCTGGCTGATGCCGTTGGTTCTACTAGCCAATTAATCAAGAAAGCGAAAGAGCTGCCTCATCCACAGATGATTGTCGCGACAGACAAAGGCATCTTCTTCAAGATGCAACAACTGGTTCCTGAAAAAGAGCTGATTGAAGCACCAACGGCGGGTGCTGGTGCAACTTGTCGTAGCTGTGCACACTGCCCTTGGATGGCGATGAATGGCCTTGAAGCGATTGAAAATGCGCTTGAGAATGGCGGTGAGCAACACGAAATCTTCGTTTCTGACGAGCTACGTGTTAAATCGCTTATCCCATTGAACCGTATGCTAGATTTCGCAGAGCAGCTAAACATGCAGGTAAAAGGCAACGCTTAAGCGGCTTATTTATCTGACTAAATTAAAAACCAGCCTATAGTGCTGGTTTTTTTGTGCCCAAAGATAAGCTGATAAATATCAATCTTGTGAGCATGTATCTTTTTCTGATGATTCATCTTGTTGATATCGTGTATTTTTTCTAGCATATAAGTAAGATCGAAGGATTCGAGGCTCGAATGATAATCTGGTTACAACTCAAACGTTGGGTCAAAGCAAATATCTTTGTTTTGAATGGAAAAAACTTACTATTCACCTTCTTAGGCTACGTATTTCTGTCATGGTCGAGTTTGTATCTAGCGGGTGAAACAGCTCTAACTGGCTCGTTTACCACGTTCGCATATTACTTAGTGGTGACCGCTTCAACAGTAGGGTACGGCGACTTATCACCTACGACAGAAGCAGGGCAATGGATCGTTATACTGTTTGTTATTCCGGGTGGACTGAGTCTTTTCGCGGCCTTACTCGGCAAGGTAGCGACAGAAGGTGTTGAATATTGGCGAGCGGGCTTGCTAGGAAAAAGGAGAGTTAGAGTGGACAACCACATTTTGATGCTTGGATGGAATGAGCAAAGAACTATTCACCTCATTCGTATGTTGCAGCACGAAGAGACGGGCAGGCGACCAATTGTGTTATGTACTCGTTCAGATATTGAGAACCCGTTACCCGGCGAAATTAATTTCGTTAAAGTAAACAGCTACACAGATGGCAAAGAGATGGAAAAGACGGGTATTGAGTCAGCCAGTTGTATTCTGATTGATAACCCAGAAGATGATATTACCTTATCTGCCGCTCTTTACTGTGCCAACCGAAATCCAGAAGCACATCTGTTGGTTTACTTTAAAGATGAAGCATTGAGTGACTTGCTACATAAACATTGCCCAAACTCCGAATGTATTCCGGCAGTAGGTGCAGAGATGCTTGCAAAAGCTGCTGTTGATCCCGGTTCCAGTGCACTGCACCAAGAACTACTCAGCTCGACACGTGGCATGACACAGTATTCGACTTATTACCCTCAAGACGCTGAGCCTGTGACCGTTGCGCCGATTTTCTCTGTGTTTAAAGAGAACTATCAAGCGACCTTGATTGCGATAGACTCCGGAAATGGTATTGAGCTCAACCCAGAATTGGATCAAGTTGTCAGCAGTGGTACCAAGTTGTTCTATATTGCTGATGAGCGTATTGATGACTTTGATTGGAAAGGCTTTTAAGTAACGAATCTTTTTGATGTGAGTGCTCTTCTAGGTATTTGGAGTTTTTCGCGTTACTTAGCATGCTCTAATTAAAAAAGGCCTCATGTGAGGCCTTTTGTTGTTTAGTTAAGTGCTTTTGTTGAATACTTTTTTATTGAGCTTCAGCCAGAGCAATACCGCGCTGAGTTAGGCCGCAAAGCATCACAGGAACCGCATTGAAGATCTCTTCAAACTGCTCTAAACCTTCAATGCCTTGTTCTGCAAGCGTAGCGATTGAAGTTTCTGGATCGTAAAGCATGCTAAGAGAAAGTAGAACGCCGCCTACAAGCGCGTTGTCTTCGCTATCTTCAGGCATTAGCGTTTCCCAATCATCACGGGCAATCTGCCAGCCTTGAAGTAAGCCTTCACAGAAATCACGAGCAGCAGTGTTAACCACTTCCTCTTCGTCTAATTGACAAGCTTCAGGCCAAGCCCAAGTGCCTTCGATTAATTCTGGACGCGTTTTGTTCCAAAGCGCAATGATCACTTCAATGTAGCTTTCTAGTTGCTCGCCATCAGTGAAAGGAGCAACTTCTTCGCCACCCCAAAGGAACGGTAGCCACTCATGCGGGGTTAACACATTAGGCGCTGCAGCCATTGCAGTGACAAAGCCTATGGTTTTGTGTTCTGTGATTAGCTTTCCTTCCAACTCTGGAAGCGCAAGAATATCTTGTAAAGTCAAAGTGAGGTACCGTAAAAGGGAACATATTTGCGCTTATAGTACCAATGAACTTGTGCCAATCAAGCTTCAATCTAAAAAGGCTTGATGTCGTTGATGATAAACACTAGGTTTAACAGAAAAGAAAACAATAAAAGAATTATGCAGATACGGTCGTCCTTAAAGAAAAAAAGCATGGTAGCGCTTGGGTTATACCTTGCAATGTTTATCGCTATTGTCGGTAGTGTGACGTATTACGTCGTAGAATCCCCCGTGCGCGCCAAACTGCAGCAAAACCTCGATCTACGTACGCAATTGCTGTCTTCGTTGATTACAGAGCCACTCAGCAGCTCTCAAGGCTTTGTTGATAGTTTAGTTGGCTTTGCTCAGGCGCATCGTAAAGGCGAAGATGTTATCCCGCTGTTCAAGTCGATGTTAGCCGCGAGTGACGACACAATCGTCAGTGCTGGTATTTGGCCTGAACCTTACACGCTCGATCCCGATAAGTTGCTGAACAGTTACTTCTTCAACAAAGCTGACGATGGCACCATCGACCAACTGTTTTCTTACAACAATCCTAAAAATGCCCCTTATCACGAAGAATACTGGTATACCTCAGTGGTCGATGAACCGCAGGGAACCATCTCATGGAGTGATGTCTACATCGATCCATACACGCACGTTCGAATGATCACGGCGTCTTCGCCTTATTACTACGATGGCACCTTTGCGGGTATCGCGACGGTGGACCTCTCTTTGGAAGAGTTACTGGGTTTTATTAAGAACCATGCAGAAGAGTACAACCTTGGTATTACCTTGAGAGACAAGCTAAACCAAGTCTTGGTTTCTCATAACTTTAATCTCGTTGAAGGGATCTACATTAGTAGCAATCAATTCGGTGAATTTGGCTGGCAAGTCGATGTCGTTAACTCTAAATCGCGGGTAGCAGACGAAGTGTTTCGTCAGGTGATGAGTATCGAGGGTGGTATTGTTCCCTTGTTGCTACTGTGTGTGATGGCGGGTTACTACTTACTTAACCGTTATTTAATCACTCCAATCACTAACATAGCCACTCAGGTTAACAGTTCAAAAGCCGGTGAGGTGATTGACGTTGATTATTCAAGTCATGATGAGATCGGCCACCTAATCAAAACCTTCAATGAGAAGACGGTATATCTCGAAGCAGAAAAAGTGAAAGCGCAAGCATCAACCAATGCAAAGACCGCTTTCCTTGCGACCCTGTCACACGAAATTCGTACCCCAATGAATGGTGTCTTAGGTACTGCGCAAATTCTGTTAAAAACTCCACTTAATGCTGAGCAAGAGAAGCACTTAAAGAGTCTGTATGAATCAGGCGATCACATGATGACCTTGCTGAACGAAATCTTGGACTTTTCAAAGATTGAGCAGGGTCGGTTAGATCTTGATGAGACGCGTTTCCCGCTGGATTCGATCATCGGCAGTATCAACAGTGTTTACTACACATTGTCTTCAGAGAAAGGGCTTCAATTTAAGGTCTATTCGGAAGTGCCTTCCGGTCGTTGGTACTTTTCCGACAAAGCTCGCTTGCGTCAAATCCTATTTAATCTCTTAAATAATGCGGTGAAGTTCACCTCACGCGGTTTTGTTGAGGTTTACCTTAAAGAGATGGTCGAGGGCGGCGATACTTACCTCAGCATCCGAGTTCGTGATACCGGCATCGGTATATCGAAAGAGGCGCAAAAGCGTATTTTTAAACCGTTTGAACAAGCGGAGTCTTCGACGACAAGACGTTTTGGTGGTACAGGACTTGGCCTAGCCATTGTGAAGAAAATTACTCAACTTATGGATGGCAACATTACCGTCACCAGTGAGGAGGGGATAGGCACTAGCTTTGATGTACGTTTGAAAATACAACCTTGTCAGCCTGGTGAAATAGAGAGCCTGCCACACAAGAAGTTAGATTATTCTGGTTTGAAGGTGCTGATCGTTGAAGACAATCGAACCAACACGGTAATCATTGAGACCTTTATGAATAGCAAGGGCTTTACTTGCAAGAGCGTTGAAAATGGTGAACTGGCGATACAGGCGCTTGTTGCTGAACGATTTGACCTCGTGTTGATGGATAACCACATGCCAGTCATGGACGGCGTAGAATCAACAACAGCTATTCGAGCGCTAATTGGTGAAGTGTCTTCAGTATTGATATTTGGTTGTACGGCTGATGTCTTCAAAGAGACTCGTGAGCGTATGCTTGGGGCTGGAGTAGATTATATTATCGCTAAGCCGATTGATGAGCGTGAACTTGATGATGCCCTGTTCCGTTACTCTAATAAGTTGTATCAATATCATGAAACCAAAAGTCAGAATGAGAACGGGCCTTTAGTTAAGCCTGTGAGCTTAAACAGTCACGATACGAACCTTCATAAGAATAAGAGCCCAAGCCGCTCACTACCGAAACCTGATCTGCACAACAAGGACAATACCGAAGAGCTACTCGTGACACTCTATGTCGCGTTAGAAGACAATAACCTAGACCTGATTCAGTCTGCGTTAGAAAGCCTACGTAAGCATGTCGAACCTATGGACAATGCTGAGCTTTCTTTTCAAGTCGATAAAGCGTTAGAACAGGTTTCTTTGGGCGCTCCGCCGACTCAAGATGTTATCAACATAATGACCGTGAACCTTCCCATGGCATAGTTGTTGTTTAATTACGGAAAGTTAATAACGAATCGCCTATATTTTGACCTTTAAGTGATTTCCTGGTTGAAGTGACTGGTTTTTAAATGGTTTTTGGTTGTTAATTTACAACTTGATTTTGAATTTGAAATGTATGACTACTAATCTTGTGTTTTAATAGCGACATTATCTGGTGAGGTGCGAAAGTGCCTTGTTTATATGTTGCTAAATCACTAAATAGGTAGTGATATATTTTAGGTTTAACGCTCAATGAAGTCTCGTGGTCCATTTTGTATTCGTAACGCAGCGGCGGATACATTTGCTATGGTAGTTTTCTGTTTTATCTCCGGCATGATCGTAGAAGTGTTCATCTCTGGTATGACGTTCGAGCAATCTCTTGCTTCTCGAACGCTGTCGATTCCGGTAAATATTGCCATTGCATGGCCTTATGGCGTGTTCCGTGATTGGTTCTTGCGTAATGGTGCAAAGCTTTCACACAGCTCGTTGATGAAAAACCTGTCAGACCTTATGGCTTATGTATTATTCCAGTCCCCAGTGTATGCTGGTATTTTGTTAGCTGTTGGTGCTTCAAGCGACCAGATCGTGACTGCGGTAACCAGTAACGCGGTGATCTCTTGTGGTATGGGCGTATTGTACGGTTACTTCTTAGATATGTGCCGTAAGTGGTTTAGAGTTCCAGGTTACTGTCAGCAAGCTTAAGAAAGGCAACAAGCTTAAGAAAAGCAACAAGCGTAAGTGCAGCGAAAGAATGAAATTTGGTTTGTTTTTGATCTAATGAGTTAATTTGTAATCGAACAAACTTAAAAAGGCACTTTTTTTGATAATGCCCCTTGACCAAAGCAAGCAGAATCAATAAAGTAGCGCCTCGTTGAGTGACGAGCTCAACACAGTTTGTGGAAGGATGGCTGAGTGGCTTAAGGCGCTCGCCTGGAAAGCGAGTATACGTTTATAGCGTATCTGGGGTTCAAATCCCCATCCTTCCACCACTATTCTAAACCCCAGCAGAAATGCTGGGGTTTTCTCGTTTTTGGGTGCCCAAATTTTTATCCCCTTCTTCTTTTCGAAACATTCCTTTCTCAAATCCTTTTTGTGTTCGTCACTCCCACTGTTTATGTTGAAGCATTTTGATCCAGATTAGCGATTGATGTCACCGATAAACGCTTGATTTATCGCTGTGGATCTACAAGATTAAGAGTAAGCAACATTATGAATAACCTTAACTCTTAGGAATCTACCGCATCATGACAGAAACCCTCGTTTCTCCAATGCTCTCCTTTACTATAGCGATCTCATTACTGTTTATTGGTAAAGGCTTAATCGAGCGCTCTGAAGTATTAAGGAAGTATTCACTACCAGAGCCAGTTATTGGTGGCTTTGTTTGTGCCGCTACCGTCGCTGCGCTTTACTATCTATTTGAAATCCAGATCACTTTTAGCCTCGATGTCAGAGACTTTCTGCTTCTCTACTTTTTTGCTGGTATTGGGCTACAAGCGGACATCAAGACGCTGGTAAAAGGTGGGCGGCCGCTGTTTATCCTGCTCTGTCTCGCGTCGACTTTTATTGTTCTTCAAAACGTGGTGGGTATGGCTGTCGCATCGGGTTTTGGTATGGATGCGAAAGCGGGCTTGTTGTCAGGCTCAATTAGCTTGATTGGCGGTGTTGGTACAACTCTAGCTTGGGCGCCAATGTTCGTAGAAGAGTTTGGTATTTCTAACGCGCTGGAGCTTGGTGTGGCGTCCAACACGGTGGGTTTGATTGCAGCCTGTGTCATTGGCGGCCCGATTGCCAACTACCTTCTCAATAAACACAAAGTGAGCCCTTCAAATGAAGAAGAAGTGACCGTTGGTGCATACCAAGAAAGTGAAACAAAAATTGAGCTTAGTCATTACGGTGTTCTGTGGGCATGGTTGATTTTAAACTTGACGCTCATGCTGGGTTACAGCTTGAGTGAAGTTATCGACTCAATGGGTCTAAAGCTGCCGTTATTCGTGAGCTGTTTAATTGCGGGTATCTTAATCGGAAACGTTGGTCGGGCTTTGTTCAAGAAGCGTCGCACACAAGAAAAAATTGCCCAAGGTCGTAAAGGGTTGGCAATGATCTCTGATATCTGTCTGGGCATGTTCTTAACCATGGCATTGATGGGACTGCGTATCTGGGACCTTGATGGGTTGTTTGGTTACATCTCAGTGATCATGAGTATCCAGATTCTACTTTCACTGCTGTTTACCATCTTTGTGGCTTATTACTTGATGGGAAGAAACTACGACTCAGTGGTGATATGTTCTGGCTTCGGAGGCATTACTTTAGGCTCGACTGCAACAGCGATTGTAAACATGACAGCCGTGACTCACCGCTATGGTGCAAGTCCACAAGCCTTTATCGTGGTGCCATTAGTGTGTGGTTTCTTTGTCGATTTGATCAATGCGCTGGTGATCAGTTTCTTTGTTGGGATGTAGTCTTTCTCCCGTCTATCTTGCTGAATCAAAAAAGCCTAGCGTTGAAGCTAGGCTTTTTTCTATTTATGTTTTTCGTCTTTATTGATGTGCTTAGTCTTCGACCAAATGTATGTTCAATTCCGATGGCAGCTGAGTGTTGTTTGTGTAGATGCGGTCAAAATCATTCAGTGACGCTACCTTTAGAGCGGCAAAGCGTCCCCATTTACTAGCATCTGCGACTAGCCAACTTTCACGGCTGTTCTTTATGATCGACTTGGATAGGTCAGCTTCAACTTGTTCATGCTCCATGGCGAAGTGACTGTCTGTTACTGAACCACAACCACAGATGCCGATGTCTGCTTCAAAGTCGGAAAAGAAGTGGACCACGCTACTTCCCACCATGTCTTGGTGTTCTCGTCTGAACAAACCGCCAGCCAAATACACTTCAATTTGCTCATTTGCTTCAAGGATGCGAGCGACTTGCAGGTTGTTGGTGATCACTCGCAATGCGGGTTTTGCCAACAAATATTGAGCGATGCGAGTGACTGTCGTACCAATGCCCATCATGACCGTTGAACCTTCAGGGATCGCGTCGGCAACCGCCATTGCAATACTGTCTTTGGTTTCAGACTCAACACCAGCACGGAATCGGTAGCTAGTATTAGTGAGCGTAGTGGGTAAGCTCACTCCTCCGTGTACTCTTCGTGCTAGGCCTTGCTCGCACAAGTGGTTTACATCACGACGAATAGTTTGAGTGGTAACAGAAAACAACTCGGCTAAGTGGTCGATCTGAATATCTTGGTTTGCTTTAAGCGTTGCGAGTATTTCTTTCTGGCGATGGTTCAGTTCCATAGAAGCCCACTAAAATTGGTTTGGTACGTCAGTGATGATGTTATCGACGCCTAGGTTGAAATATTTAGCCGCCAATTGTGGATCGTTCAAAGTCCATATTTTAAGAACTGCGCCTGAAGCTTTGATCGTTTTTGCTGTTTTCTCATCAAGGATGCGGTGATCAATATGAATGCTGTACAGATCTAGTGATTGAAGGGATTCCAGGCTGAAATCGTTCCACACTTCGCAGATAAAACCACGTTTAACCTCAGGCATCATTTGCTGGCAAAGACTTAGCGCTTCTTTTTTGAAGCTTGAGATGAGCAGTTTTTCAATAGGGAACTGCTTTTGCTCAACCAGTGCGATCACTGTTTCAACTAGAGGCTGAATAGCTTTATCGTCATAAATTTTGATTTCAAGGTTCAGAGTTACATCAAGTTCTAGGCATTTATCAAACGCTTCGCTCAAAGTCGGAATCGTGGTCCCCGCGAACTCGCTACCAAACCAACTACCAGCATCTAACGCCTTGAGTGTGGTTAAGTCTAAATCGGCGATATTGCCCGTTCCGTTAGTACAACGATTGACTGTCTTGTCATGAAAAACCATAGGGATGCCATCAGCACTCAACTGGGTATCAATTTCAATCCATTTAGCACCAGCTTTCGCTGCGTGTTCAATACCCACTAACGTATTTTCAGGTGCTAAAGAAGCGGCACCGCGGTGGCCTGTGATCATAATTCAATCTCGATGTTCATTTGAAAATTCAGGAAACAGTAGCTCTACTTTATTACAGATTTATTAACTCTCCACCATATTGCGCTGTTTTAAATGAGAACTAGTTAAAAAGAGTTGGATAGAGTTTGTACAATAGTGAGACCTTATACTCACTATGTTCAAATCACTAAGATTAATGTTCATATGAATGTAATAATTCACTCACATACTCTACGAAAACTTAATAACACCCTCTATATTTAGAAAACGATAGCCACATAAAGGTGATTAAAAATGAAAAAGCTATTAGGTACAGTAATTATGGCGGCAACGCTGCTTGTTGGTTGTGGTGAAGCTGACAAGGCTGGTTCTGAAGCTAAAGACGAGCCGATCAATATCAACATGAGCCTTGTGTTCACTCAAAATGAGCTGCTTACACAAGAGCTAATCAAAGCGACCGACAAAATTCGAGAAAGAACCGATGGCTCGGTAAACATTAAAGTTTTCCCTGGTGGTCAATTGCCTGTTTACAAAGATAACTTGGAACAAGTGGTTAACGGTGCCAACTGGATTGCCGTAGAGGATTTGACTTATCTAGGTGATTACGTGCCTGACTTTGCTGCACTGGCAGGTCCAATGCTGTACAACACCTACGATGAATACTTAGCGATGATGGACACTGATTTCGTCGCTGGCCTTAAGACTAAAGCGGAAGAGAAGGGCATCAAAGTATTAAATGCGGACTACATGTTTGGCTTCCGCCACATGATCACCAATAAAGAGATCGTTAACTCTGATGACATGAAAGGCATGCGTATTCGTGTTCCACAAAGTCAGCTGTTCATTAGCACACTTTCAGCAATGGGCGCAGCTCCAGCTTCTCTTCCATTCCCTGAGACCTATGCAGGTGTTCAGCAAGGCGTTGTTGACGGTCTTGAAGGTTCTATCCTGACAATGTACTCAACCAAGATCTACGAAGTGGCTAAGAACATGTCTTTGACTAAGCACTTCCTTGGCACTGTGGGTATCTACATTTCACCAACGCTTTGGGACAAATTTACGCCAGAGCAACAACAGATCATCAATGAAGAGCTAGAGGCTGGTGCTGAATCTAACACTGCTGAGCTAGTCAAACTGGATGTTGAATATACTCAGAAACTTGAAGAGTTAGGTGTTACTTTCAATGAAGTGAATTCTGAAGAGTTCAACCAACTGACAGCGGACGTATACAACCAGTTCCCAACATGGAGCGAAGGTATACACGCAACGATCATGAAAGAGTTGGAAACGATTCGAGCGGCACAGTAGTACTGCACACGTAAAATTAATTAGTTAATGATTACGGCCTAAACATCTTTAGGCCGTTTTATTCCTGAAATACCCACGTTGTATTCGGTATTTCGTTGGAGAAGTCTTTTGTTTTTATTGAAAAATATTGAAGAAATCCTCGCTTCTATCGCTATTTCGATCACCGTTTTGGTTGTGATCGTTAACGTCGTCTTGCGTTATGGATTTGGCTTTGTTGTCCCGTGGAGTGAAGAGCTGTCGGTTATTTGCTTTATCTGGGCTGTCTACTTAGGAATTAGCTCCTGTTACAAACACAAGCTTCACATGGGAGTCGATGTGGTGGTTGCCATGTTGCCAGAAAAAGCAAAAATCCCATTTAGATTGTGTGTTTCCGTTTTCCTACTGGCTCTGAACATTTTAATGGCAGTTCTGAGTTATCAATATCTCATGTTATCTAACAAGGTAACGCCAGTCATGGGCGTATCATATTTTGTTATCAATGGCGTGTTGTTGCTTTGTTTCTCATTGATGGCGATCCACACCGTTCGATTTATTGCGAACGATGTCGCTTCTCTAAAGTGCTCTTCTAAGTAGGTACGATTCATGGAAAGCTATCTTCCAATCCTTATTCTGTTTGTTCTGTTTCTATTGAACATACCCATCGCGTTTTCTCTGATCGCATCAGCGATGGTTTACTTTCTTTTTATCAATGACTCTATTCCGGTGAGCTTGGTGATGCAGCGCTTTATTAGCTCTGCTGAGTCTTTTCCGTTGTTGGCTATTCCGTTCTTTATCATGGTGGGTTCGGTGATGAACTATGCGGGGATCAGTAAGAGCTTACTCGCCTTTGCTGATTCTATGATTGGTCACAAAACCGGTGGCCTTGCTCAAGTGAATGTAGCATTGAGTACTCTGATGGGCGGTATCTCTGGATCTGCCAATGCGGATGCGGCGATGCAGTCTAAGATTCTTGCTCCTGAGATGACCAAGCGTGGTTACGACTTACCATTCACGGCCGCTGTAACAGCTGCTTCATCAAGTATTAGCCCTGTGATTCCACCTGGTATCAATCTAATCATCTTTGCTTTATTAGCGAATGTGTCGGTCCATCAAATGTTTATTGCGGGTTACGTTCCGGCATTTTTGATGGCGCTGTCGCTGATGGTGACGATCGCGTTCATCGCTCGTAAACGTCGTTACAAACCGTCTCGCTCTGAGCCAGCTTCTGCCAAAGAGCGTTTTCACTACTTCTTGAAAGCGATACCGGCACTGTTGATCCCATTTGGCATTATTTTAGGCATGCGTTTTGGCTTGTTCACGCCTACTGAAGCGGGTGCGATTGCTGTATTACTCTGCGCGATTATTGGCATCTTTGTCTATCGTCAACTGGGCTTCCGCCATATCCCGCTGATCATGCGTGAAACAGTGCAAGGCACCAGTAGTGTCATGTTCATCATTATCGGTGCCATGGTCTTTGGTTACTACATGACGCTAGAGCAGATCCCACACAATGTTGCGTCTGCGTTGATTGAACTTTCCGACAACAAGCTCGTCTTGCTGTTGTTGATTAACGTGCTGCTGTTAGTGGTTGGCATGTTCATCGAAGGCGGCGCTGCGATGATCATACTCACGCCATTGCTCCTGCCAGCTGTGCTTAACCTAGGCGTTAACCCGGTTCACTTCGGCATTATTGTGATTGTGAATATCATGATTGGTGGTGTGACTCCGCCATTTGGTTCGATGATGTTTACGGTTTGCTCGATTTTAAAAGTTCGTATGGTCGACTTCGTAAGAGAAGTGGCTCCGTTGTTGCTAGCACTACTTACGGTTCTGATGTTGCTGACTTTCTCTGAAAGCTTAGTGATGTTTTTACCGAATTTGCTTTAACACTGTTTAGTGATTGATTGTTTAGAGGTGTAGAAATGAATTCGGTATCGAATGAATTGAACCAAAATTGGAAAAAGATAGATTGGGTGTTAACCGATGTGGATGACACCTTAACGTGGCAAGGTCAATTGCCTCCTGAAACCTTGATTGCGTTAAGCAAGCTACGTGATTCAGGGAAAAAAGTAGTTGCGGTAACGGGCGCATGTGCAGGGTGGTGTGATCATATTGCTCAACTATGGCCTGTTGATGCGGTTCTCGGCGAGAATGGCGCGTTCATTATGGAAAAGAAAAACGGTTATCTGACATTGCGATCTGATATCCCATTGCCAGAAGTCAGTGCTAATCAGAGCAAACTGAAACAACAAGTCTTAGCTATTTTGAGCGATTATCCAGAGCTCAGCTTAACGCTGGATCAGTCGTATCGTTTGTGTGAAGTTGCGATAGACATAGGTCAAAACCGTCCCAAAGTCGATGATGCGATTATTGAAGAGATAGTCTCTAAGATTCACGCATTAGGTGCACATGCCACAGCAAGCTCAATTCACATCAACGCTTGGTATGGTGAGCACTCTAAGAAAGCGACATCAACCGCTTTTCTCAAAGAGAAGGGGTTATCTGATCAAGAGATAGTCGAGCGTAGTTGCTATGTCGGTGACTCGATGAATGACCAATACATGTTTGAAATTTTGCCTAATAGTGTCGGTGTGGCGAATATTCAGCATTACTGGGAACGACTAGAGCATCACCCATCAGTGGTGATGAGCAAGCCTGGTGGGTATGGTTTCTCTGAATTTGTAGATAAGCTGCTTGCCTTAAAATAGCGACAGTTTAGCGGCTTCAAACAGCCGATATTGAACATCAAACATAGCTCATTTCTTCGTTGAATTGAGCTGTGTTTTTGTTTTATTTGGCGCGAATACATACTTCTTCTATATCGTGCCTATCGCTCTTCAAGGACTTGTGTTGGTGACTCAGCCCACAACTTGCAAACTTGTTGTGTCGGTATCTCAATTCCTAGATGGGCAAATGAGAAAATTGTGAGACGCTTGCCGTGTGTCTGTCGAATCACAAGGAAGTTGCATGCATCATTTTAATCTCCGTGCGCTTGAGTATCTGAATGCGTTATCAAAATATGGGTCGCTGCGTAAGGCATCTAAGATGATGAACGTTGACCCTGCGGCAATGAGTCGAATGCTGACGCAGCTTGAAGCACAAGCAGAAATGAAGGTGTGGGAACGCAATAATCGTCAATCACTGCTGACTGAGGCTGGCAATGAATTGTTGAGCTACTACCGTTCCATCGTTCGCAGTGAAACGGCGGTGCTGGCACGTCTAACCAAACTGAAAAACCTCAAGGGCGGTAACGTTAGCATCGCGATAGGGGAAGGGTTTATCACAAACTTGGTCTCTAAACCCATGCAGACCTTCATGGCTCGATACCCTGATATCAATTTATCGATTGAAATTGCGGGTGCGTTGGATGCCGTGAAAATGTTGGAGGATCAACAGATCGATTTCGCGATTACCTATGCGTCTGCTCCTCACCCTAAACTGCATTCACACGTCGAGCGTAGTCATCCTCTAGAGCTAATCGCTCCAAAAGGGCACATACTGACGACGCAACAAGCACCAGTGACACTGCAAGATGTTAGAGAGGCTTCTATTGCGTTGATCGACAACTCGACAGGTATGGGAAGGCTAGTAAAGCAGGCCGAACAAAACTCTCATCTTACTTTGCAACCTAAGCTTCAAACTAACTCTGTTACCGCACTCACTAACTTTGTTTCGGCAGGCCTAGGCGTAACCTTTATGCCTAAGCTCACCGTGCTTGATGAGATCAAATCGGGACAAATTGAAGTGGTTGCGACTGAGTTAGACACTTTCTCTAAAGCGACGGTGAAAGTTCAATCTCTTAAAGGCCGTGGGCTCTCATTGCAAGCCGAAACCTTTTTAGACTTTCTTATCGAGAACGCCACATTCTTAAGTCATGATGCTCACAATATCTAAATAGATCAGGGTTGGTGAAACGCATAGTCCTACTCTTGGTTCGACTTGTTACCGCCAATGAACTAATTTATTGGGTGTGGGGCCTCGCAATGTCTTGTGCTCTGAAGCCCTTCAACATCACACTTCCAAAACTCATTATTCCGATTTTCGACTAAATTGACTTTTTATCAACGCATGTTTAATTGTTAAGTCAACGCTTGCTGAATAAGTTACAAATTATTAACGAAGGTAGTTTGAAACAGGCAGTAATGCTCGGCAGATTTGATCGGGCGTAGGGGAAGAGAATGGAAGTAATTGTAATTGGCAGCGGTGTTATTGGGTTGACCAGCGCTTGGTACCTTGCGAAGGAAGGCCACTCGGTCACGGTTATCGACCGCCAAGATAGCAGTGGTAAAGAGACCAGTTTTGCCAATGCCGGGCAAATTTCTTACGGTTATTCATCACCATGGGCGGCGCCGGGTATTCCTTTGAAAGCGATGAAATGGCTCACCCAAGAGCATGCTCCCTTGAAAGTGAAGCCGTCACTTTCCCCTGATCTAGTTTCTTGGGCGACTAAGATGCTCGCCAATTGTAACGAAGCTAAATACGCCGTGAATAAGTCACGGATGTTGAGAGTGGCAAACTACAGCCGAGACTGTCTAACCCAACTTCGAACCAGTGAAAATTTGGCATACGAGGGCAGGCAGAAAGGTACCCTGCAGGTGTTCAGAAGCGAGAAACAACTGGATGCGATTCAGCAGGATATGAAGCTACTAACAGAAAGCGGCATCGAGCACTCGTTGTTTGGTGTGGAGCAGTGTCTGTCGGTGGAACCGGGATTAGCTGACGTGAAAGACAAGCTGGTGGGCGGTTTATATTTACCGGATGATGAAACCGGTGATTGCCATCAATTCTGTTTAGCTCTGACTGAGAAAGCCAAGGCGCTAGGCGTTCAGTTCGTGTTTGATACTGAAGTGGTGAGTTTGAATCATCATAACCAAACTATAGAGAGCATTACGACAACTCAAGGTGAATTTAGAGCGGACGCTTATGTGGTGGCTTCGGGAAGCTACTCTCGTGAACTGCTCAAGCAAGTGGACTTATCGATTCCAGTGTATCCAGTGAAGGGCTACTCTTTGACACTGCCCATCGTGAGTGCGGATAAGTCACCAACATCAACGGTTATGGATGAAACCTATAAGGTGGCGATGACGCGTTTCGATGACCGAATTCGTATTGCAGGGACGGCAGAGCTTGCTGGTTTCAACTACCTGATTCCAGAAAAACGCAAAGCTACGATTGATATGGTGATTAAAGATCTTTTCCCACAAGCGGGAGACTTCTCTAAGGCAGAATACTGGACCGGATTAAGGCCAATGACACCAGATGGCACGCCTATTATCGGAAAGACACCAATTAAGAATCTATTTACCAATACTGGTCACGGTACTCTGGGGTGGACGATGGCATGTGGTTCAGGAAAGCTACTAGCGAGTGTGGTCAGTGGTTCTGATTGCGATGTAAAAGCAGACGACTTGAGTATCCATCGTTACATGTAGTTCATCAAATACTTGGTCATACGAATTAGCCCATGCTTGCTATTAAGCATGGGCTAATTTGGTTTGAGTGTTGCGGCTTATCGGGTGGTGGTTTCTAACACATGTGTGAATCGTTCCCACGATTTTTGGTCAGCTTCATTTTGGTAATTATTGGAGCCGAACACGGTAAACGCATGTGGAGCACCACTGTAGGTGATCATCTCATGAGGTACTTTGGCTGATTCGAGTTCAGCGGCGAGGTTGCCAAAATCTTGCATTGAGATCATGGCATCTGCCGTTCCGTGGAACACGACAACAGGTGCTTTGGTTTGTGAGTAGTCTTGTCCTTTTGGTGTAGATAAACCACCGTGGAAGGTGACATAAGCTTTGGATGGAATCCCTGCTCTCGCGGCTTCCAAGACGGCGGCTCCGCCGAAACAGTATCCCATCATTACGTTGTTATCTAAGTTTCCGCCAAGTCTTTTCGCTTCCATGGCTCCTGCGTTGAGTAGCGCACGCATTTTTTCACGGTCTTTATACAATTCGCCCGTGTGCTGCTTTTTGTCTTTCACTTCGGTAGGGCGGATGCCTTTACCAAATAGGTCGATAGCGAACACGTTGTAACCGAGTTCGTTGAGCATCTCAGAACGCTTCTTTTCGTAATCAGTTAAGCCATCCCAATCGTGTATTAGCAACACCAAAGGGGCTTGGTCACTGGCTTCACTCCAATAACCTTCGTAGTCCATACCGTCAACTTGGTAAGTGACGTTTTCTCCAGAAATTGCTGAAAAGGGAAGTAAAACTGAAAACAGACCTAGTGTAGTAAGTGCTCGCATACGTTAATCCTTCAGGTGACGAGTGGCAATCCAATGGAAAGTATAGATAACGTTATGATTCTCGCCAGATTGTCAGTTTGACTTTGATGGGTAAAGCAAGAAGGGCAGTTGTCTGAAATGAAAAGAGACTTAAACGAAAGAAACAATCACAGTAAGCCGTCACTGTGATTGTTCGCATAACAGGTTTAGGAGGTTTGAACCATTACCAAGCAGGGGATGTGCAGCCATCGCTGTTAGAACGACTTGTTCTGATATCAGGATACTTACGCTGATAGCGAGGCAGCATTGATTCATTGCCTAAGATGCCACCTTGATGAATATAGATAATGGTTTTAGTCGGATTATCTGCCTGCCATTGCTCTAAACATTGCCACATTAATGGGTCATAAAGCAGATCGAATTCAATGTCAGTTTGCTCCTGAAGATCTAGCCATGTCTGATAGTCTTGCTTATACAGTTTACCAAAGTGATGCTTTTTCGGGAGAGGCAATATCTGCGGATGTTCACTTTCGCCAAGCTCATTGAATTGCTGCGTTAAATAGTCACTGCCACCAACACAAGCACAGGTTAACACTGGTATGTTGTGCATTTTTAAATGCTTATGAAGGTACAGCGCAGTACTGCCAGTTCCTGCGGGTAGGGCCACAACAAAATCGTATTGGTTTTCAAAGCGAGTCCAGCTCAGTATTTCCATCGCCAGTTGTTTTACGCCATATTCGGAAAGTTGAGATCGGCCACCCTCAGGTAACACGATACACTGTGAGTCTGGTTGTCTTATTTGCTCAACATACGCTTGTGGATGAAGTTCAGAGCCTGTCTCTTTGACTGAAATGACTTTAGCGCCGAGGTCGATGGCACCACGGTAATTACCGATAGGGCGTTCTAGTAGCCACTCGGGAAGGTGGTCGACGTAAAACTCAAGTGTCCAGCCTTTAATCTTTGCCAATGCCGCCAGTGAGAACAGAGAGTTCGCTTGAGCTGAACCGTAGCTGATCAGGGTGGTAATGTTCGGATGATCGTCTTCTAGCAACTTCATAAACTTGCGAGCTTTATTGCCACAAAAATGGGAGTGCAGCTGGTCGTCACGCTTTAAGAAAAAAGTGTGGTCGTTATATTGATGCTGAGTTACAGGGCTATTATTTAGTTTCATCGCACTTAGTAAAAATGCTGACTAAAAAGCCAGCATTTTAAAATCAAATTGGACTTACGAGTATCTAGCAGGTTATTGGCTCTGTAAACCAACTACATCAAGTTTTCACTCGATATTGATCGCTCTAAAAGGTGATTTGAGCTGTGCATCCACCGCAAGTTCGGTTGAACAGTTTGAAGTCCCAATGATAGCGTTGACACAGGTCATCAACAATCAGTAGCCCTAAACCGTGGCCGTTAGGATTGTATTGATCTTGTAAGCCTTCGCCTTGGTCTTCAATCGTGATGCCGTTTTCAGACAAAGTAATTGTCACAGTACCACTATTGGTCGCAGCAATAGCATTCCTTAGTAGGTTACCAATCAGCATGTTCATGATAGCGCTGGTGGCTTGAATGGTCGGCTCAGACTCAACGGTTAATGATATATCGACCTCTTTGTCAGAGGCCTGTGAAGTGCTTTTTGACACAATAGCTTCTAGTTCTTGCTGGCTAAATAAGCGCGGTGGTGCGTCGTCACTGTTTCTTTCATATCTCACGAGGCCAAGCAAGGCATCGACCATCTCCGACATCTGAACGATGGCGTCATCAATACGCTCAACCTGACGAGATTGAAACTCGGTAGTATCACTACGAAGCAATAGCTTATTAGCACCACGTGCAACCGTTAATGGTGTTCTCAACTCATGGCTTGCGTAGCGTGCAAAGGCTTGTTCTCGCTTGATTAGTGAGTTGATTTCTCGACGATATTGATTGAGTTGTTCGGTCAGTTGACGGAATTCAATCGCAGCATCGTCACTCACTCCAAATTCCTCGTTGAGGTTGAGTTTGTTCGACTCAAGCTGGGCAGAGAGAGAGTTGAATGGTTCAATGAGACGTTTCGATAATCGATAAAGTAGCGAACCAAAACCAAAAATTAGGATAGAAAGCAACGTGAGTATAAACATTGTCGCGTACACTGATTCTGTTTGATCCAGTTCGATAAGGTCTATCTCAGACAGTAGAATAATAGGATAGGCTTTTCCTTGGTCTGAATATTCTCCTACATAAACCATACGTGAATTCGGCTCTTGCCCCACTTCGCCAAGGAAGTTTTCTCTGCCTTTTATAAATTTAGAGTACTCTTCCGGTATTAGCGTTGGGTCATTATAGGCCGTGGTCAGCTCATCTATTCTTAGTTCGCCCCTCTCACCAGCTTGAAATTGACTGACGGCGTAGTTGCGGTCAATCAGGATTCGCCTTTCGCCGACGCGGTCTTCAGACAAAAACAGTGCGGATATAAAAACCACATAGACAAATGCCGTCACAATCACCGCCATTAAGCCAAAGAAAAGCGCTAAACGGCCTGTTAGGGTCTTAGTGCTGGTGAGAACATTGAGAATCAATTGGAAGACTCCAGACGGAATCCAACTTTAGGAACCGTAATCAGCATCTGGGTATCAAAGGGCTTATCGAGTTGATTACGCAGTTGGTAGATGTGACTACGTAGCACATCGTTGTTCGGTTCGTCTTCTTCCCATAGTTTGTACGAGATGTCTTCACGCGTTACCACTTCAGGTGCATTCTGGCACAGCATCTCAAGAATGGTATAGGTGGTTGGGTTGAGTGCAAGTAGCTTGTCTTGACGGTAAGCTTTGCGGGTTTTCTGGTCGATGGTGAGCTCGTCAAATTGAAGCTTAGAGGAGGCGACTTTTCCACGGTAACGGCGAACCAGTGCATTCATCCTTGCTTCGAGAATATCTAAGTCAAAGGGCTTGGTGAGATAGTCATCTGCACCGTGGTCAAAGCCTTTCAGCATATCTTCGCGGCTATCGAGTGCAGTCAGCATCAGGATCGGCGTTGCGTTGCCTTGATCTCGTAGTTTGTTGCAAACTGTCAGTCCATCCATTCGTGGCAACATCAGATCTAAAATGATGATATCAAAAGAGTTATCCATCGCGAGTTGCAGGCCCAGCTCACCATTGTCGGCATAATCGAGTTCCATGCCAATACACTCAAAATAATCAAATAAGACACCTGCAATTTCACGGTTATCTTCGACCAATAGAACTCGTTTCATTTTGATTCTCATACAGAAATAGACAGTAACATTATCCTGGGTGAGCGTGAAAAATATGTCAATAACATAACTTTCACTTATTAGCGCGTAAATTGATCTCAGATTAATAAATAGAAGAACGTATTATGTCTGAACTTCATATTAGCCGACCTAAAGAACCCCTCTCGCAGATCCACCCAGCGGTTTTGCTGTCTATCATTGTGCCTTTTTATAACGAACAAGAGGTGTTGGAAGAGTTTCATTCACGCTTAACCAAGGTGTTAGATAGCCTGCCGATTACCAGTGAGATTGTTTATGTCGATGATGGCAGTAAAGATAACAGCTTAGACGTGGTAAGCTCATTTACCTCTATCAATAGTTCTATTTCTGTTATCGGACTGAGCCGTAACTTCGGTAAAGAGTCGGCGATGAGTGCTGGCTTAGAGCATTGTCGCGGGCAAGCGGTGATCTTATTAGATGCAGACTTGCAAGATCCTCCTGAGTTAATTCCTCAAATGATTGCCAAATGGCGTGAAGGCTATGACGTGGTGAACATGCAACGTCGCCAACGTGACGGAGAAACTTGGTTTAAGAAGTTCTCTGCGGCGAGCTTTTATAAAGTGATGAATGTGGCTGCCAAGATTGACGTTCCAGAGAATGTGGGGGATTTCCGACTGCTGAGCCGTGAAGTTGTCGACCATATTAACCAACTTCCAGAACGTAATCGCTACATGAAAGGCATTTTTTCATGGCCGGGTTTTCGCCAAGTGACTATTCAGTTTAATCGTGATGCACGTTTCTGTGGTGAGACGAAGTGGAACTACCTCAAGCTGATCGGGTTAGCAATGGATGGTATTACGTCATTCTCAATTCGACCGCTGCGTATTGCGACGGCTGTGGGTGGTTTGGTCGCGCTGAGCGCGTTTATCTACGGGATGGTTATTGTCTTCAAAACTATGATGTTTGGTGAGCCAATCACAGGATACCCATCCATGATGGTGGTTCAACTTGCCCTCGGCGGCATTCAACTTCTGAGTATCGGTTTAATGGGGGAATACATAGGTCGTATCTTCATTGAAACCAAGAATCGTCCTTTGTATTTGATCCAGTCTGTGGTTGATACACCCGCATTAAAAACACACTTTAAATTAGAGGAATCGGCATGAGCCTGAATAGAACACACCTATGGTATTTATTGGCTTTTGCATTGGTTCTGAGGCTCTTGTCTTTGGCGACGTATCCGTTGATGGATACCACTGAGGCTCGCTATGGGGAAATGGCGCGTCTAATGGTGGAAACCGGCAATTGGTTAACTCCTCAGTTCGATTACGGCATCCCTTTTTGGGGTAAGCCTCCGATGTTTACCTGGATGAGTGCGATTGGCATTGAGCTTTTTGGGTTAAGCGAGTTTGCTGTCCGTGCTCCGCATTGGTTGGCCGGTTTCGCGACAATTTTATTGGTCGCGTATATGGCGAAGCGTACCGGACAAAGTGCGCTGGTTGCGGCAGTGGTATTGGCGACCTGTGGCATTTTCTCGATTGCTGCCGGTGCTGTAATGACGGATATGGCGCTAACCTTATCTATGACGATTGCGATGCTAGGGTTTTATTTGTGTTGGCAGGGAGAAGGCAGTGACAAGACCAATAGAAATTGGGGATATATCGGTTTCATTGGCTTGGCATTAGGTTTACTTGCAAAAGGCCCTGTGGCCGTTGTCATTATGGGTATCGCAGTTTTTCCTTGGTTAGTATTACAACATGGCTTCTTTGGTGCTTTCAAAGTGTTATGGCAACGCTTTCCACTGTTGTCTGGATTAGGTGTGATGCTGGCGATTGCCTTGCCTTGGTACATCATGGCAGAAATGGCGACACCGGGTTTTATTGACTACTTTATTGTTGGCGAGCATTTTAAGCGTTTTGTAGTGAGCGGCTGGGAAGGGGATCTTTATGGCTCTGCACACGACCAGACGCGAGGTATGATTTGGGTATTCTGGATTCAAGCCGCCGCGCCTTGGTCTATTGTTTTACCGATATTGGCGTTCGTTCGCCGTAAGAAAATCGCTCAAATCAACATTGAGAATCGTGGGCTGTTTTCATTTCTTGTATGTTGGTTAATTTCACCTCTGATTCTATTTACCATGGCAGGTAACATTCTTCCTGCGTATGTGCTCCCGGGTATCCCAGCGCTTGGTTTACTGGTGGCGATGTTAGTGGTGGAAAAAGACAAGAAGTGGTTCTCTAGCGTTGCGCTTGTTTTACCTGTGCTGTTGATGATCGCGATGGTTTACCTGAACTTAGGTAAAGCAAATGAGAAAAGTGACCGTATCATCTTTGAACAGATAACAGACTCTGCGCCAAGCTTTTACGTGGGTAAACGACCATTCTCGGGGCAGTTTTACAGCCATGGGCAGGCAAAGAAATTGCTCGATATTGAACAGCTAGATGGTATCGACAAGTTCTACTTGATAGGGAAAAAATCGGAAGTAGAAACCAAGATCAAAGAGAACGCGCTGACCTGTATTTTGGAGCCGACCGTCAAAATAAAGCGAGCTTTGTTCACCTGTCATAGCCAGAACATCAAACCCAATCAATCGTTGAGTCACATTCAAATTGGAAGCTATGGTCAGCCTTAACGCAAGCTTACGCGTTTGCAAAGATAAGCTTCGGGTGTACAGCCAGAATTTACAATCCCACCATAAGATAATTCGGTTCGCTGCGGTTGGTGTTGGTGGGTTTGTTGTTGATTGCACAGTGTTCTCGTTGCTGCACTACCTTGCCGGGTTGCCATTGATGAGTGCAAGGATAGGTGCCTTCATTGCTGCCGCCACGACAACTTGGTTGGGCAATCGTGTGCTGACGTTTGAGTTCAAAGGGCAGGGCGGTTGGTCAGATAAGTTGATTCAATGGCAAAAGTTCATGCTGTCAGCATCGATATCGGCAATACCTAATTTGCTGTGTTTTAAGCTGACGACAGAAATGCTGCCTGCATTTGACGGGGTTGTTTTTGTCGCAATGGCAATGGGTATCTTAGTAGGAATGGTGACGAACTATTTGTTCAGTCAGTATTGGGTTTTCGCCCGCTAGGCTTTCTCAAAAGTCACGTTGCTTTAGATTTCCCAACGAAAGATACAAAAAGCGCAGCTAAACAGCTGCGCTTTGTGTTTTTATGTTCGCTAATGGTATCTGTTTACATACTAGCGTTGTGCAGCTCGTTGACGGTTCTTTCCGTTACCAGCCGGCTTTCCACCTTGGCCGTTACCGCCTTTATTGCGGTTTGGTTTGCCGTTTCCGCTGCCAGTGCCTTGTGATTGACCACCAGGACCTTTCTTGATGAAGCCAGTTGCTGGTTTACGAGAGTTCCCATTACCGCCACCGTTACCTTGGCCACCATTGCTGTTACCAGTAGGTTTCTTACCCCCTGGTTTTGGCTTATTGCCACCAGGTTTAGAGTGGTTACGTGGCTTCTCGCCGCCTAATCCTGGTTGAGATTTGCTGTGCTTAGTAGCAAAACGTTGTGAGCCGTGACGACCAGATTTACGACGTTGTGCTGGTGTTTGAGCATCAAAGTCATCCTCAGGAACCAAGCAACCTGGCTTATCACCAATTAGGTGTTTTTTACCCATGTCGATCAGTGCTTCACGGATCAGTTTCCAGTTCTCTGGGTCGTGGTAGCGAAGCAGTGCTTTATGCAGACGACGTTGACGGTCACCTTTTGGTACAGGGATATCTTCACGTTTTTTGTATTTAACGCGTTTCAGAGGGTTTGTCTCTGAGTAGTACATCGACGTTGCGTTACACATTGGCGATGGGTAGAAGTTCTGTACTTGGTCACATTCATAGTTGTGCTTTTTCAGCCACAGCGCCAGGTTAAGCATGTCTTCATCTTCTGTGCCCGGGTGAGCTGAGATGAAGTAAGGAATTAGGTACTGTTTCTTACCGGCTTCAGCGCTGTACTTCTCGAACATCTCTTTGAAACGGTCGTAAGTGCCCATACCCGGCTTCATCATCAGATCTAGAGGGCCTTTCTCAGTATGCTCTGGAGCAATCTTCAAATAGCCACCTACGTGGTGCGTTACAAGCTCACGCACGTATTCTGGTGATTCAATCGCTAAGTCGTAACGAACACCGGAAGCGATCATGATCTTCTTAACACCTGGTACTTTTCTCGCTGAACGGTACAGGTCGATGGTGTGTTTGTGGTCTGTGTTTAGCTTCTCACAGATTTTCGGGAACACACACGATGGGCGACGACAGTTCACTTCTGCTTTCGGGTCTGAACAACCTAAACGGTACATATTCGCCGTAGGGCCGCCCAAGTCAGAAATGGTACCAGTAAAGCCAGGTACTTTATCTTTGATGTCTTCGATCTCATCCAAGATAGATTCTTTTGAACGGTTCTGGATGATACGACCTTCATGTTCTGTGATTGAACAGAAAGAACAACCACCAAAACAGCCACGCATGATGTTTACTGAGGTTTTGATCATCTCGTAGGCTGGAATCTTTGCTTTGCCGTACATCGGGTGAGGTACACGCTTATAAGCAAGGCCAAACACGTAATCCATCTCTTCTGTAGCTAGAGGGATTGGTGCTTGGTTAACCCAAAGCTCGCGGTCACCGTGACGTTGAATCAGAGCACGGCCTGAGTACGGGTTTGTCTCTAGGTGTAAGATACGGCTTGCGTGAGCGTAAAGAATACGGTCGTTGTTAAGCTTTTCGAACGCAGGTATACGAACCGCGGTTGTTTTCGCATCGTGACGAGAAGGACGAATCGTAATTGGCTGCGCCTTTGGCTCTTCATCTTTTTTGGTATCGCATTGCGTTTCCACTTCGTACGGGTTTACTGGTACGTAAGCTTTGTTTGGCTTTTCGATACGAGAAGAGTCGATGATCTTGTAACCTTCAGGTGCAGCAGGCAGGTTGATTGCCGTACCACGAATGTTGGTTAGGTTAGAGATCTCTTCACCATCAGCAAGGCGGTGTGCCACTTCTACTAGTGCACGTTCTGCGTTACCAAATAGTAGGATGTCCGCTTTTGCATCAAACAGTACAGAGCGACGAACTTTATCCGACCAGTAGTCGTAGTGAGCTACACGACGCAAGCTCGCTTCGATACCACCCAATACGATTGGTGTGCCTTTATAGGCTTCACGACAACGCTGAGAGTAAACCAGAGTTGCACGATCAGGACGCTTACCACCTTCGTTATTTGGCGTGTATGCATCATCGTGACGTAATTTGCGATCAGAGGTATAGCGGTTGATCATGGAGTCCATGTTACCCGCAGTGATGCCGAAGAATAGGTTTGGTTTACCTAGCTTCATGAAGGCATCTTTATTGTCCCATTTCGGTTGAGCGATGATGCCCACGCGGAAGCCTTGAGCTTCAAGAAGACGGCCGATGATAGCCATACCAAAGCTCGGGTGATCAACATAAGCGTCACCAGTTACAATAATAATGTCACAGCTATCCCATCCAAGAGCATCCATCTCCTTTCTACTGGTAGGCAAAAAGGGTGCAGTTCCGTAGCACTCGGCCCAGTATTTTTTGTGTTCGTGAATAGGAGTGATATCGCTGTACATATTTCGACCTCTGATTTTTGAGGCGGGAATTATAGCGGCATGCGCCCTGACTAGCCAGTAGAACATGCCCCTGTTAGTTCTGGTGTCTTTCGCCAGTTTGCAGATAAAAACGACAAAAGAGCCAAACAACAGCATAGTTGAAGGCTTGAATAACGTCGCTAATTTGTGATTTTGATTAGTGTTCACAGCAGTTTTTGATATTATTCGGCGAAAATAAGTCTAGATAAGTAGATCCACAATGGTCGAAACATTATTACTGCAATTTGCTCCAATGTTATTAGGAGCTCAACTGATCTTAACCCTGATTCTGGTGAAGGGAGATATTTGCCCAGGGCAACGTGGTCGTATCCACAAAATGTTACCTGCGATTGGCGTACTTTGGTTAGCCGTGGCTTCAGTGAAAATTGAGGCGTTTCTTGTCGTGTTCGCAATCTTTTATTTCTATTCTCAAGTTCAGACTAAGAAAACACGTGATTCGGGCCCGATTTGGGTGATGTATCTGGCGTGTGGTTTGGCGCTGTCTTACGTTGCTATCCAAGCATTTGAGCAACCAACGGTTGTTGGTATTATCACGACATTATTGTTGGTGGTTTTATTGGGCGCGGCGTTTGCTCATCTATTGCTGACCATTGCAAGAACGCGCTTACAAGCGTTTCACCGTGTGCTGCCTGTTGTCGGTGTATTGACTGGAATGCTGGTGGTACTAGCGACAGTTGTGAACGTTTACTCGCTTTCTGAAGCTCAGTTAGAGCCTGTTATCTCAGCATTGCTGTTTAGCTTTGCGCTGCTTATCTCTTCAATCGTGGTGTGGTGTTGGCACCTACTATTTGTTAAAACGGCAGAGAAGGTCCAACTTACGGTGTCATTGCTGATGTTGTTAGCCGCTGTCGTTGGCCTAACACCAATTTGGGCGCTGTAATTACCGGTTTGAGTTAAGAAGTGTGATCTGTTTTTTAGCGAGAGGCGAGTTAGCGTTCTAAACTTAATCTAGTCAGAGTGTTCGTAAGGAGTGCGAGATGGATTTAAGCAACGTCAAAAGCCTAGATAGCATTATTTTGCTTGGAATAGTGAACGAAAAACTGCGCTTGGAATGCGACAGTTTTGAAGAACTCATTAGCATGTATGAAATGGATATAGAAAGTGTTGTAGGCAAGCTAGACATGCTTGGTTATCAATACGACCCACTGACTAATCAGTTTAAGTCATACGCAAGATAGTCTATTTTTCGCGATTGAACAGATATCGTAAGATAAGTATTACTGAACCTAAAAAGTCACAGGTAATCTGTGACTTTTTTGTTTTTGTACTTTGTGTTGATCTAATAACCGATATGGTTAAACGACTTCAATCCCATCCAAGTGGCTCTTACTCTGCTGCCTTGCAGTGCTGAAGAATGCTTGCAGATAACGTTTGTCTTTCTCTGAGTTTCTTACCGCAGCGAATAGCCTTCTTGAAAGCCCTTTACCCAGAGGCTTACTAGCAATTAATCCCTGTCTTGAAAACTCGCTGATTGCCCAGTTTGGCAAGGCTGCAACTCCTAACCCTGCCGATACCATTTGTACTAACATCAAGGTGTTGTCTGCTTGCTTCCACTTCTTCGGTTCAATACCCGCAGGTTGCAAGAAGTGTTTCACCACATCTAGACGCTGCTTTTGAACTGGGTAGGAAAGCATCGTGAGATCGCTAAGATCTTGCGGATCAACGCTTGGTTTCTCGGCCAAAGGAGAGTTAATCGCTGTGATCAAACGCATCTCGAAATCGAAAAGTGGCTCATAGTGGATCTCAGAGCGAGGTTGAATGTCTGAGGTGATCACTAAATCCAACTCGCCGGCCATTAGCGCGGGTAGCGGTTCAAAGCCAAAACCGGATGAGAAATCTAGAGTCACGCTTGGCCAAGCGACTTGATACTCTTTCAATGCAGGCATTAACCATTGGAAGCATGAGTGACACTCGATCGCCATATGCAGACGCCCATTCACGTCCTCTTTGAGGCTCGCCAACTCATTCTCTGCTTTAGCGATTCTTGGTTGAATCTCATCAGCGAGCTTAAGCAAGATCTCCCCCTCTGAAGTGAACTTTACTGGCCGAGTTTTGCGCAGGAACAACTGCCCACCAATACGTGCCTCTAGATCCTTCAATTGATGAGAAAGTGCCGACTGAGTCAGGTGGAGAGAGGTCGCTGTTGCTGTGAGCGAACCGCTATCTCTCAAGGTCGTCAATGTTCGCAGGTGTTTAAGCTCTATCATGAGTATTCCTCATATTCCCTAAGCTAATTCAATATTTCTTAATAATCACCCTACGGGGTTTTTTATCATTTGTAAACGTCTAGATGTCCAGATGGATTTAACTATATTCATCTCTGACTCACTGATGATGAATATTTTTAATAAACAAGATGAATATTTGGACGTTGTTCAGCGATTCGATTCGGTAGATAGTTTAGCCATCCAGACGCCTTTTTATGAAAGCAAGAACACAATAGGCAATCTGAAAAGATACTAACAATTATTGAATAAGGAACAGGTTCATGACGACAACAACGCATATTCTTGGCTACCCACGTATCGGTGAAAAGCGCGAACTGAAATTCACACTCGAAAAATACTGGCGTGGTGAAATCAACCAATCAGAACTCAAACAGCTAGGTAGCGAGCTGAGAAATCGTAACTGGAATGTACAAGCTGATGCGAATCTTAGCTTTGCAACTGCGGGTGACTTCGCATGGTACGACCATGTACTGACAACGACTTTGCTATTGGGGCATGTACCAAAGCGTCATGCTGGTGGTAGCGAAGAGGAGAAAGCTTTTCCTGATTTAGATACCTTGTTCCGAGTGGGACGTGGGCAATCACAAGTTGAAGCTGCTTGTTGTGGTGGGAAACACGCTTCTGAAGGCACGAACAACGGTGCAGCGGCGTCAGATATGACCAAGTGGTTCAATACCAACTATCACTACATTGTTCCTGAGTTCAGTAAAGATGATTCGTTTGAGGTGAGCTGGCCACAATTGTTTGATGAAGTGAATGAAGCCGTTCAAGCAGGGCATAAAGTGAAGCCTGTCCTTCTTGGTCCACTGTCTTACTTGTACTTAGGGAAAGAGGTAGCAGAGGGCTTCGACCGCTTAACCTTGTTGCCCCGCTTGCTGACTGCCTACCAAGCGATTTTGGCGAAGCTTGCCAAGTTGGGGGTTGAGTGGGTTCAAATTGATGAGCCAATTCTTGCCCTTGAGCTTGAAAAACAATGGGCTGATTCATTTAAACTGGCATACCAAGTTATTCAAGGGGAAGTGAAACTGCTATTAACCACGTACTTCGATTCGGTGACAGATACCTTAGACAAGATCGTCAAACTACCGGTTAACGGGCTGCATATCGACCTAGCTGCAGCGCCACAGCAGCTTGATGAAGTTGTGAGTCAATTACCGGCGGAGTGGGTGTTGTCTGCTGGTGTGATCAACGGACGCAATGTTTGGCGAGCAGACTTAGCGACTCAACTAGCAAAACTGCAACCGGTGAAAGAGAAGTTAGGCGATAAGCTTTGGGTGGCGAGCTCATGTTCGCTGCTACACAGCCCGGTTGATTTAGAGCTAGAAGATTCGCTTAGCAAAGAAGTGAAAAGCTGGTTTGCTTTCGCGAAACAGAAAGTGACGGAGGTGAGCTTATTGGGTGCCGCGCTAGACGGAGATCAAAATGCCATCTTAGCGTGTGAGACTTATAGCCAACCGATTGTTGCTCGGAAAAGCGCGACACACGTAAACAAGCCGCAGGTACAGGCTCGTATTAATACAATCACTAAAGCATTGGCAGAGCGTAGCGCCCTTTATGCAGAACGCGCTGCACACCAGTCTGAAGTGTTGGGTTTACCGTTGTTACCAACCACAACGATAGGTTCGTTCCCGCAGACAGGAGAGATTCGTGTTCAACGCAGCGCGTATCGCACCGGAAAATTGAGCGAAGCGGAATACACGACCGCACTAAAAGGTCATATTGCCGATGCGGTGAAGCGTCAAGAAGCACTTGATTTGGATGTGTTGGTGCATGGTGAAGCCGAACGTAACGACATGGTGGAATACTTTGCTGAAAACCTAGCAGGCTTCCAAACCACCAAGTTTGGTTGGGTACAAAGCTATGGCTCTCGCTGCGTGAAACCTGCGATTGTGGTCGCGGATATTGAGCGTGAAAAACCGATGACGGTCGAGTGGACGACTTATGCACAATCTCTGACATCTAAGCAGATGAAAGGCATGCTGACTGGCCCTGTGACAATTCTGTGTTGGACCTTCCCGCGTGAAGATATCTCACGTAAAGAAATCACGAATCAGTTAGCGTTTGCATTACGCGATGAGGTATCTGATTTGCAAGATGCAGGAATCAACATTATCCAAATCGATGAACCAGCTATTCGTGAAGGCCTGCCGCTTAAAAAGCGTGACCATGCAGAATATTTAGAATGGGCGGTAGATGCTTTTAAGATTTCAGCGGCAAGTGCTAAACCAGAAACTCAGATTCATACGCACATGTGTTACAGCGAGTTCAATGAAATCATTGATTCAGTGGCCGCATTAGATGCTGATGTGATTACTATTGAGACGTCTCGCTCGAACATGGAACTGCTTAAAGCGTTTGAAGAGTTCAACTACCCGAACGCGATTGGCCCAGGTGTTTATGATATCCATTCACCAAATATCCCATCGCAAGAGTGGATTATTAGCCTGCTTAAGAAGGCGGCGGAAAAAATACCGGCAGAGCGCTTATGGGCAAACCCAGATTGTGGTCTTAAAACTCGCAATTGGGCAGAAACAGAAGCAGCACTGACTAACTTAGTCTCCGCGACTAAGGAATTGCGTAAAGAGTGGGAATCTGTTGAGGCATAATTTAGTCTAGGATTTTGATTGTTTAATAAAACAAAGGCCTCGCAAATGCGAGGCCTTCTAGTTTTATACTTGTTCGAATCTCGAATCTCGAATCTTAATTGGCGCTCTGGCAAGTATCTTTGCTTATCAGCTTCTCAACCATCAGTTGTCCGCGTGTGTTGCGGATCTTGATGTTGTAAGCCAAGCCCATATCTAGGTTTGCTCTTACTTCTGAGTTAGTACAGTAGCTATTCACACTCATATCGACAACTTGGTTTAAAGGCTTAGCACCTTTAGCATCTTGGTTGTAGATCATCATGATTTCAATCACGGTGTTTTTTGCTAGTACTCGCATAACAGACAGTGGGCCATACTCAATAGGTAGGCCTGCAGATAGCACGCCAGCACGATGCTGCGCCATCATCTCGAGTTGTCTTTGTTGGTCTTGCTCACTTGAAGCACAGCCTGCAAGCAGGATCGCGGCCAGTGAGCTAATAATCCATTTTTTCACGTTAAAATACTTTCTTGAATGGTTTTACGATGACATTTTGGTAGACACCAGCGTCGATGTACGGATCTGCGTCTGCCCATGCCTGTGCGTCTTCTAAAGAGTTAAACTCAGCGATTACTGTTGAACCTGTGAAACCAGCTTCGCCAGGGTTATCTGAATCAATAGCTGGCATTGGACCCGCTGTTAATAGGCGGCCTTCATCGTGAAGTGTTTGTAGGCGTTCTAGATGTTGTGGGCGAACACTGAGGCGTTTTTCTAATGAATTTTCGACATCTTGAGAGAAAATCACGTACCACATATTGGCATATCCTTATTTTACTTCACTGAATTTGGGAGATTATAAAATAGCTATCTTGCTAATTTACGCGAACTAATTGGTATTGGAAGAGCTAATGATAAGAAATTGTGAATTGGTGCGAGAGACTTGTATGGTCTTTAGCGATTTCATTTGCTGAAACTAAAGACCACAGATAGGTATGACTTAGTGAAAAGTACTATTTCTTGATGGTTCGAGGCTTGCCACTTTCATCAACGGCTACGTAGTTGAACGTTGCACCACATACCTTGTAGCGGTCGCCAATGCCGTGATCCAGGACCGGCTTAACCCAGACTTCTAGGTCGATATTCATCGAGCTACGGCCAATCTTTGTGCAGTCACCATAAACGCACACCACATCACCAACGGATACGGGCTGCTTGAATTCAATGCTCGAAACCGACACGGTAACAATTTTGCCGTTAGAGATCTCTTTCGCCAAGATGCCGCCTGCAAGGTCGAGCTGAGACATTATCCAACCACCGAAGATTTGACCTGCTGCATTGGTATCAGAAGGCATCGCTAATGTGCGAAGAAGTAGGGAACCAATTGGGTTCAAAGTTGATTGAATCGTCATTGTTGTACTCTTGGTGGTATTGATTATCTAAATAAAAACAGAAGTGTTGGTTGGTGAAGCGCATTGGCAAATGAATACAATGAGCAACAAGAGACCAGATAAGCCACCGTTAATTTAATGTGATTTACATTTAATAATAGGCTTTATTTTGACCAGTTTCCGCAACACAAAAAAGCTAACGGCCAATGATCACGAGTATCATTGGCCGCTAGGTATAGCATATTGACAAGAATTGTAACAAAAACGGAATGAGGACTCACCCCTTGGGGTTACTTCTTGTCAGTATTTTTATCAGTTAGCTCTTGCTGCTCTTTTTGGAGCTGTTGATCTTTTGGTAAATGCTTATAGATGTAGACGCCCGTAAGCAGCGTAAATAGTAATGTTGCTATTAGCAGGCCAAACACCTTGAAGTTAACCCATACATCCAATGGTAGGTTAAAAGCAACATATACGTTGATGCTTGCGCATAGAGTGAAGAAGAATGTCCATGCCCAGTTGATCTTGCCCCATACCGCATCCGGAAGTGTAATCTCTTTACCCAACATGCCCTTAATCGCTGATTTACCCATTAAATGGCTAGTAGTGAGGCCGATAGCAAATAAGGCATAAACGATGGTGACTTTCCACTTTATGAAGTTGTCATCATGCAAGAAGATGGTCATTCCACCAAATACCGCAACCATCAGAAACGTTATCACCTGCATTTTTTCTATTTTTTTGTAGATGAAGTACGTCAAAACGATTTGTAGTGCAGAAGCGACAATCAATGCCCCAGTAGCCGTATAGATGTCGTACATCTTGTAAAGCGCGAAGAAAATGATGAGAGGGATGAAATCAAGAATTTGTTTCATATGGACTGAATATCCGGTTAGTTGAGTTACCGACAGTCTAACCAAAATTGCCTCGATGCAAAACAGCTCGAGACAATTGGGTATTAACCTGATTGAAGCTGGCAGAATTTCAACGCATCGATGACGTTTGGTAGCGAGGGATCAGCTTCTTGATATCTTCTAAATAACCTTCGCTCTTCAGATTGTCTAAAGTGTTCTCCAGCTCTTGTTCACTCATCGCGAAGCACGTGGATTTTCCTGTCGTTAGGTCAAGATACTCATGATATTCACGCTCAGTAAAGTGGCCAACTCTGTCCATTAACAAGGTTTTAATTCCATGGTGAATTAAGCCGTAATACGTATGTCTTTGTAAGGTCATAGCCTATCCTCCGTGACAAGCTGCAATGATGGTAAGTGATGCAACCTGCTGTATATTGGTTGGGTTATCTATGACAAAGCAATTCAAATGCCATTTTGTCTAGTTTTGCAGAACATTTCCCGTGCCATTCTGAAATAATCTTCTTTTCAGATAGTTAAATGAAAGTGTTCTCGCTTCTCACTGAAACAATACGTAGCTGGCGGATAATAGTTTTATTTTGAGAATAATTAGATTCTCATTATGACGATCGAGCGGCGATGTGATCTACAACGATTTTGACAATACCTAGCCTAAAAGCCAGTCAACTAACACGGTTAGTGACGTATTCTGGCGATTCCTCGGTTGCAATAAGAAGTAACCGTTTCCTGAAAATACACTGTCTTCACTCACTTTCACTAACCGCCCTAAATCAATATCTTGTTTAGCCAGCGTGATATCGCCTATCGCTATCCCAAACCCTTGAATGGCTGCGTTCATCGCTTGATCAAGCGTAGCAAATTGCTGGTTGTTCTTGCTAGAAAGGTCGTGGCTGCCGATGTGTTCTAACCAAAGTCGCCAATCACTCTGCTCATTGTTGGCGTGTAACCAAGTGTATTGAGCGAGCTTGTGTGGCTTGATGACAGTTGAAGTGCTGTCAATCAGGTGGCTTGGAACAATACTCTGTGCTTGGCAGATGGGGGCGAGTTGTTCGTTGAACAGCAGTTGGCTAACAATAGAGTGCTGGCTTGGTTTCTTGCCATAGGTAATCACCGCATCGAAGGGATCAAAGCTTGGCTCAAAAACGTGCTTGATGGTAGATGTGAGCTCGACATCAATCTCAGGATAGGCCTGTTGAAACGACATTAGTTTGGGTAGCAACCAAGAAGTGATGCAACTTGGGGCATTGAGTTTTATCTTAGAGGGAGAACTCGCGACCTGATTAAGTGCCGATTGCAGCTGCTGAATGGTCCCTTGAATGAGAGGAACAAGTTCTTCCCCTTTAGGCGTTAATGACAGACCACGAGCATGGCGATAGAAGAGATCACACCCAAGGCTTTCTTCAAACGACAACACCTGACGACTCACCGCACCTTGCGTCACATTGAGCTCATGTGCCGCGCGTGTAAAGTTGAGATGCCTTGCGGTAGACAGGAATGCGAGCAAGGTTTTGGTTGAAGGCAGTGTGTTGTTCATATCTTTACCTATGACTTTTTATTATGGCTATTATGTAATTATTTCGATTCATTTATCAATAGTGTTCTGTTTGAATGTAAATACTTACTCATCATTAGTGATTTAATATGTGTATAAATCACATTTTTTGAATATGAAAGCAGTGATGAAGACAATGTGATTATGTGAAAGGGATAGCTTCTTGACATCTTTTATTGATAGCTTAGTGCCTCAGGCTGTAAAAAAATTAATACCTTATCAATCAGCAAGAAGAATTGGTGGTGATGGACGTGTCTGGTTAAATGCAAATGAATTGGAAAGTGCTCTGTTTCAAGGAGAAGCCAGCCATAATCGTTACCCGGATTTTTTACCACAAGACATTGCCAAGGCTTACCAAGCTTATTGCGAAACTGACGCTGCAACCGTTGCGGTGCGTGGTGCCGATGAAGCGATTGATTTACTGATCAGAACATTCTGCAAACCCGCTCAAGATAATATCCTTATCTGTTCACCAACGTATGCCATGTATGAGTTTTGCGCTGATGCACTAGCGATTGAAACGCTCGACTCTCCTTTGCAGGAAGATTTCAGCTTAGATGTTGCTGACATCGTGAATAAAGCTGAGTTGGCCAATATTGTTTTCCTTTGTTCACCGAACAACCCAACGGGCAATGTGATTCCGAAATCAGATCTGATTCATGTGCTTGAGGGGACTCAAGGTAAATCTTTGGTTGTAGTGGATGAGGCGTATATTGAGTTTGAACCTCAAACATCAGCTGTGAACCTGGTTAAACGCTACCCACATTTGGTTGTGATTCGCACCTTGTCTAAGGCATTTGGACTGGCAGCAGTACGCTGTGGTTTCATCTTAGCGAGTCAAAATGTGATGCAGTATGTCTCTAAGCTTATTCCACCGTACCCAATGCCAGATTGTTCGTCTCAGATAGTTTTAGAGGCGTTATCTCATGAGCGTGTTGCCGTGATGCAAAAAGCAACGTCAAAGTTGGTTGAACTACGTAATTGCTTTGCTTCTGAACTGAATCAGTTTGATTTCATTGAGCAGGTTTACCCGTCTTCTACCAACTTTGTGTTATTGCGCCACAAGCCTGAACACGAACTGTTTAGTGTATTGGCGAAAGATGGCATTGTGATAAGGAATCAACATCATGAGCCCGCATTACGTCACTGTGTTCGAATCAGCATTGGTAGCCCAGAGAGCATGGGGGAAGTGATAGCGTCACTTGTAAGTTACCAAACCGAATTAGACAAGAAGCAACAAATCCAACAGCTTCAAGATAGAGAACCTCAATTTCAACTCGACAAAGATCATATCTAGGATGGCAATGATGAAGAAGATAATACTAGGACTTGCTTGTGCGGCCGCTTTACTTGGTACAACGGTACAGGCGAAAGAAATCCGTTTGGCGTCAGACTTTACCTATCCGCCATTCAACTATAAAAATAGTGAAGGTGTACCTGTCGGGTTTGATATCGAGATAGCTGATGCTCTATGTGAGCAAGCCAAGCTCGATTGCACTTGGGTATCACAAAGCTGGGATTCGTTGATTCCAAGCCTATTGGCAAGAAAGTCAGATGTGATCATGGCTTCTATGCGTATTACCGAAGAGCGTAAACGCAAAATCTTGTTTACTGATAAGTACTACCAAACACCAGCGGTATTTGTTGCTGCCAAAAACACGGAGTTTGCAATTGATGAGAAGGGCTTAGCGGGTAAAACCATTGGTGTCCAGCAAGGTACGATTCACGATCGTTACGTGACGGATAAGTTTGGCAGTGTTGCCAACATCAAGCGTTATACAGGGCAAGATGAAGTATATCTGGATCTGCAGAATGGCCGTTTAGATCTCACCTTCGGTAACTCAGATCAACTGTCACTCGCTTTCTTAGATAAGAAAGAAGGAGAGGGCTTTGAATTCAAGGGTAAAGCGGTAACAGACAAAGCCTACATCGGCGAAGGTACGGCTTTAGCACTAAGAAAGCAGGATTCAAAACTCGCAAAACAGTTCAACAACGCCATCGAAGAGATCAGAGCGAACGGTACCTACGACAAGATAGCTTCTAAGTATTTCACGTTTGATATCTATGGTAGTGATTTGTAAATTCATACTGTTAAATTCTGGATACGCATCCAATAACGTCATGAGAATAAAAGCGATGTGCTGAGAAATTAGTAACAGCTAATAATAAAACCCCGAGAGCTAAAACGCTCTCGGGGTTTTTGTTTGGGATAAAGGTAATACAGCTTGATGAACGAGCGTTGCTTAATTCATTATTGCTTAAACATAGACCAATGGTTTAAACATAAAGTGATATTTGTTTAGTGAATGTGTTCACCGATAAAAGTGAACTGGCGGTAACATAATTATCAATTTTCGCTAATTCAATAGAACCTTATGCTACTGTCTCGTTATATCAATATAAAAGTACAATTCGTCGTTCTTTTATCTATTATCTCGCTCAGTTTAGCGGCGATAATTACCATCAATGTTTTTATTCATCGCGATAATAGCCAACGACTAACTCAGTTAGAAATAAGTTATTACCCAGCATTAGAGCACGCCACTAAAATTCACTCGCTGTTGCCAAATGTTCAACAGCAGTTCGAAGCCGCTGTGATCATGGAAGATGAACAGGCTCTCGATTATGCGCGCCAAATATCTTCTGAACTTCAAGTTGAAGCAAGTAAAGGGGCCAATGTTTTACCTTCACAGGCGCAAGCATTCAATAAGGTGTCGAGCTCGCTAAAAAAGTACACGGACTCCGCGTACGCGTTAAGTCTAGATTTTATTAACTTGAATGACTCCTTCGCGAATCTCACAGCAAGATCGAATACGCTCACCGCTGAATATGATTCGTTACTCGCGGCAAGTGAAATGCTGCGCTCGTCAGCGAGTCAAAATGTCGTAAATACCATATTGCACTCAGAGAATGCCGCAAACGACGCTGCTCAGCAATCAATCTGGCTTGGCGTTTTCTTTGTTTTGTCTGTCTTTGCAGTGGGCTATGCGATTTTCAAATCTGTTATCAGTTCAATTCTGCTCGTCACTGAGAAAATGCAAGCGATCGCAACGGGAGATGGTGATTTAACCGTACGCATCGATTATTCCGGCAAAGACGAAATAGCAACCCTTGTACAAAGCGTTAACCAGTTTATTGAGAAGCTTCAAGGGATCATTGCAAGCACGTTGAGCATTGGGCAGGAGCTTGAGGTTGTGAGCGACAAAATCCGCAGTGAATCCAATCAAACCTTAGCGTTGAACAGCACCCAACGTGATCACATCGAAGAAGTGACTGACGCAGTTAACAATATCATTGCTCTTATTGAACAAGTGGTTGGCTTTGCATCACATGCCGATTCACAAGCTCAAAAGGCCAATGCCAGTGCTCAAACGGGTACCCAAGTCGTTTTGAAAACAAGCCAAGAGATCGAAGAGCTTGCCACCAATATTCGCGATACCGCCGGAAAATTAAAAGAGCTCGACCAAAATGCCAGCAATGTGGGCTCAATCCTCAGCACGATTCAAAGCGTTGCCGAGCAAACCAATCTGCTGGCCCTAAACGCGGCGATTGAAGCAGCTCGAGCAGGAGAGCATGGGCGCGGCTTTGCTGTTGTGTCTGATGAGGTACGTGTACTCGCTAATAACACCCAACAATCAGCAACCGAGATTAATGCCTTACTCGGCGAGCTTAAGTTTGGTTCGAATGCGGCGGTAGGTGCAATGGATCAAGGTCTCGCAAGCTCTTCTCAAGCGGTTGGAGATGCACAAAACGCTGGTGATTACCTATTAGAAATTAGCGGACAGGTTGAAGGAATTACCGAGCTGAATCGCCAGATAGCGAGTACCACTGAACACCAAGCTCGCGCTTCAAAACAAATTCATACCCATATGGATGATTTTAGACAGTGCTCTCACCAAGTGTCTCAGTCTACCGATCAACTAGAAGCTCTGAGCCACCAGTTGAGTGGCATCGTGACAGAGCTGAGTAAATCAACATCACAATTCAAAGTATAACGGAGAACAATAATGACTAACTCCCCATTTCGCTTATTGCCTGTAGCAGTGGCGCTTGCGGCATCGTTTGCTGCACATGCTTCAGATGAGCAAAAATTGGCCGAGCTAGAGAAAAAGGTCGCTATCCTTGAAGCGAAAGAGCAAAACTCAATTGCTGATAAATTTAGTTTCAATGGTTTTGCATCTTTGAACATGCAACTGGGTAATCAAAACCACGGCTTCATGAAGTCGGAGAATAAAGTACGTTTTGATGAAGGTTCTTTGTTTGGTTTACAAGGTGAGTTCGAAGTTAATGAGTCAACTTCAGCCGTTGTTCAAATGGTTGCTCGTGGTAATAAAAAAGAGAACTGGTCTCCAGATATTGAGTGGGCATTCTTAAGCCACAAAGTGACGCCGAACTTAACGGTACGTGGTGGTAAATTACGTTTACCACTGTTCATGTACTCTGATTATCTAGAAGTGGGTTACGCACAAGTTGGTGTGCGAGTGCCGAATGAAGTGTACGGTTCAGTCGTGCTTACCTCTCTAACTGGCGGTGACTTCATTTATGATGTAGAGCTAGATGACAGTACTCTTTCATTCCAAGGCTTTGCCGGTTCACAGAAGCTGTCGGCATCAAAGCATAGCTACAACGCTGATACACAGTTTGATGACATTGCTGGTGGTGTAGTTAACTGGACTGATGATACTTGGACACTACGTGCTGTGTACGCACAGTCTGTGGTTAGCTCTTCGACTAACTGGAATGTAAACAGCAAGCCGGTGTTGAATTCAACGTTTGATGACGAGAAAGCGAAGTTTTACGGTGTTGGTGGTCGATACGAAAACGGCAACCTAATGCTGGTTTCAGAAGTGACGCGCACAACCGTTGAAGGGTTTTACTACGATGTAGATGCAGCTTACTTAACAGCAGCATACCGTCTAGATGAAGTAACGCCTTACATTACCGTGTCACACATGGAAACGCAGGACGATGACGAGCGAAATGCAGAAGCTAACCGTCAGCTTGCAAATGTACTTCAAAACCCAACCAGTGCGTCTGCGAAATACGCATACGGTTCAGCAAAAGCATTAGCTGATAAGCTAAACACACAGCGCACAACATACAGCGTTGGTGCTCGTTGGGACTTCCTACCGAATATTGCGCTAAAAGGTGATATTAGTTACCTAACTGGCTTTGGTTCAACGAATGGTGGTGTAGCGTCGGAATATAAGAACGACGATAACATTTTGTACACTGTAAAAGTTGATGCGGTATTTTAAGGAAGAGAATCATGTTGAGAAAAACATTAGTAGCCGCTGCTCTTCTTAGCAGCATGAACGCATTCGCTGGCCTAGTTGTCGTTGGTAACCCTGCTATGTCTGAGCTTGACGCTTCAACGGTTAAGAAGTTGTACTTAGGAAAAGCGAAGTCACTACAAATCGAAGCGGTTGATTTGGAAGACGGACATCCAAAGAAAGGTGAATTTCACCAAGCTATTACTCAAAAAACCGAAGCGCAGCTGCAAGCATACTGGGCAAAACGCGTATTCACGGGTAAAGGTCAACCACCTAAGGCTGTTGGTCAGGAGAGCCTAGCGAAAGACATGGTTGCTAGCTCGACAAATACGATTGCTTATATCGATGAATCTTTAGTCGATAGTTCAGTTAAAGTGATTTTAAAACTTTAATTTTATATGTGGCGCTCAATATGAGCGCCACTCTTACATTGGCTTACGTTTAAGCTGGTCGTCCTTACATTTAAGATAGCTAGCCTTACTTAACCCTTACGTGATATTGCTTAGCTATATGTTATTGTTTCTTAGAGCAATTATTCAGTTTGATTTTAATTACATTATTTAAAACACACATGAAATTTAGACTTCTAAGTTTTGATTATCTAACGGTGTACTAAATGTGTGTTTTTTCATATTGAGATTGTTTCTTAGAGTTATAAAATGTGCGGTAAATGTAAACAAGTGGGTGGGATATAATCTGATGCCAAAAGAAAAAAGAGAAGAAATATTAAGTGCAGCAGAAAAACTATTTATTTCTCAGCCTTATAATAAAGTATCAATTCGCTCTATTGCCAAATCTGCAGGGGTAAGCCCTGCTTTAATTCTTTATTACTTCAATAATAAAGAACAGCTTTTTGATCAGCTCATTGAAGAGCATACAAATCGATTTAAGGAACAGTTTTCAAAATATCAAAGAGTGGAAGGGGTACAGCTACAACAGTTAATCTCAGAGCTTATTGAGTTTTGGGAAAGTGCGCCAAATATATTTTTGTTATTCACCCTTGGTGGTAACTCTTTTAATCACGATAATGTTCAAAGGTTGAAAGAATCTAAGTTCGGTTTCATCTATCACAAAACTCTTGAAAACCTCCTTTATTTAGTTGATGGCTGTAACGAATCCAACTTTCATTATTATCAGATGCTGGTAAGTTCACTGGTTTCTCAACCTTATTTAGAAACAAGACTGCAAAAGTACAACTCTGAGAGTTCGACGTTTAACCTGATGCAATATCAAGAAGTTATCGCGAGCTTGTTTAAGAAAGAGAATAGCTACGCATACTGAGTGATGCGTAGAGCATCAAAAACATTGAAGCCTCCGAATTTAGCTCAGCAATGATCTTATCTTAAAACGTAAAAAAGCCACTCATAGAGTGGCTTTTTGTTTTCCGACGTAATCGAAACTTATGCTTGTTGTTTTTGTAGCTCAGCTTCTTTCGCTTCGTCTTCAATTAGAGAGTCAACGATCACTGCACATGCTGCATCACCAGTGATGTTTAGTGCTGTACGAATCATGTCGAAGATACGGTCTAGAGCGAACAGTAGAGGTAGACCTTCGATAGGGATACCAGCCGCTAGAAGAACCGCAACAACTAGGAAAGAAGGACCAGGAACACCTGCTTGACCAACTGCGCCTAACGTTGATGTTACGATGATAGCAACGTAAGCACCCATAGATAGGTCGATGTTGAACAGCTGTGCGAAGAAGATAGCCACTAGGCCGTAGTAAATCGCGTTACCAGACATGTTGATCGTTGCACCTAGAGGTAGAACGAACGAAGCCGTAGAGTTACGTACACCTAGCTCGTTTTCTACAGTGTCCATGGTTACAGGCAGTGTAGCCATTGAAGATGCTGTTGAAAGAGCAACCGCTTGAGGCTTCTTCATTGCAACTAGGAACTTCTTAGCTGAAGTCTTAGTGAAGATTTGAATCATTAGTGGGTAAGCAACAAAGCCGAAGATTAGGATCGCAGCGATGTAAACAACAAACAGTTTGAATACAACCATTAGTGCGCCAAAACCGAATGTACCAACTGCTTCAGCCATTAGGCCAAATACGCCAAGTGGTGCGATGATCATCACTTTGTTGATCATCCAAACCATAGCATCAACAATCGCGTTTACGCCATTGATGATAGGATCACGTTTTTCTTTCGCTTGCTTAGAAAGTGCGATACCAAAGAATAAGCAGAAAACTAGGATTTGCAGAATGTTTGCTTCGTTCAATGATTGGAAAACGTTAGTAGGGATCATGCCTGTGATGGTTGCCCAAAACGTTGGTAGTTCGCCTTTCGCAGCGTACTCAGAAGAGAACATGCCTTCTACGCCAGAAACATCGATACCACGACCTGGTTCGAATACTTCACCCATTACAAGCGCTAGCGCTACAGCAAGTGCAGACGTTAGTGCGAAGTAACCAAGGGTTGTGATACCAACCTTACCAGCAGATGAGCTATTACCTAGACCTGCTGCACCTGAAATTAGGGCAACCGCAACGAGAGGGATAACCAGCATCTTGATCAAGTTGATGAAGATAGCACCCAGTGGAGCGAACATTGTTGCGCTGTCACCCATCATCGCACCAACTAGGGTACCGATGAACATTGCAATAACGACTTGAACGCCAATGTTGCTTAGTAAACTCTTTTCTTTTAACACTTCCATAACCTCTGTGCTACTAAATATAAAATTCCCAGAACTACTCACCAATGTACGATGTACCATTGGATAAATATTTCGCGAAGAGTTTTACACGTATCCTTTACATTTATCAATATGAGCTGAGATGAAAGTGCGCCAAAAATTGTAGGCTTAACGTTATTTGGTGTTTTTTTATACCAAAGCAAACGTTTGCTTTGGTTTTTTCTTAGGGTGATATTTGGTTGATTTATAAAAGCGTTCTGACTGCGTGTTTTGTGAATGAATTTGGTTGTCTGATGTTGATAAACACCTATTAACATTTTCTTTTCAAGTTAGGGCTTTTTTTGAGCAAGCAGAAGGTGGTGAACTTAAGTGAGTGTGTTGTGCGAAATTTAGCCTGAACTATGCTTAAGGTATCTATTTATTACCAAGATGTTACCTCTGCGCTTTAAATAAAACGTCTATCTAGCATCTCAGTTGTAAGGAGAGGGACATGACTTTTATCTTAAAGTACTTGTTTGCATTTCTTCTGTTGTTCAGCTCTGTGTTTGCTCAGGCCGATGATGTCTGGGTTATTGAAGTGAATGGAGGTATTGGTCCTGCAACCAGTGATTACCTCACAAGAGAGATTGAACAAGCCCACAAAGAGCAAGCCATGCTCATCATATTAAAAATGAACACGCCCGGCGGGTTAGATACGTCGATGCGTGACATCATCCGAGCCATTACTACTTCACCTATTCCTGTCGCCACTTGGGTTGGACCTGCCGGTTCACGTGCGGCAAGCGCAGGGACTTACATTTTGCTTGCTAGCCACATCGCTTCTATGGCTCCCGGAACTAATTTGGGTGCAGCTACTCCAGTGTCACTTGGCGGAGGGAAAGCGCCAACCAATCCGTTATCTCCCCAAGATGACACCAATAAAGACGACAATGCCACTGCCGATGAGCAGTGTGCACTCAAAGAAGAGAGTTCAGAGCAGGTAAAGGCGACCACCGCGATGGAGAAGAAGGTGATTAATGACGCTGCGGCTTACATTGTCAGTTTGGCGAAGCTACACAATCGAAATGAAGAGTGGGCAGAAAAAGCCGTAAGAGAAGCGGCGAGTTTGGATTCCGAGAACGCCCTTGAGCTTAATGTGATTGATTTTGTTGCCAGTGACCTGCAACAGCTGGTGGAAATGAGTAACGGTCGCACCATCATGATTAATGGCATCAATCAGGACATAGAACTTAATGACGTGGCCTTTGTCGAGCGAGAACAAGATTGGCGCTTTAGTTTGCTTTCTGTGATTACGAATCCAAACGTCGCTTATATCTTAATGCTGATTGGTATTTATGGTCTGCTGCTTGAGTTTTATAACCCAGGTGTCGGGTTGCCAGGGGTGCTTGGTGGCATCTGTTTGGTGCTGGCGATGTATTCCTTACAAATGTTGCCTGTGAGCTATGCAGGTCTCGCCCTCATTTTGCTCGGTATCGCCTTGATGGTCGCCGAAGCCTTTAGTCCGAGTTTTGGTATTTTCGGCTTGGGTGGCGTAGCTGCGTTTTCACTCGGTTCCATCATGTTGATGGACACTGAAGTACCTGGCTACCAAATCGCATTACCGCTAATTATCGGGATAAGTTTGTTCTCCGTTGCCTTTATCGTCGTAACACTCTCTATGTTAGCTCGAGTAAGAAGCAAGCCTGTCACCACTGGGATGGAAGCAGTGGTCGGTGAGACAGGCAAGGTAGTCAGCGGTTTTCCTGGCGCGGGGCGAGTGCTTGTTGCTGGCGAAATTTGGCAAGCTCAATGCACCAGTGAACTGCAAGCAGGGCAGAATATCAGAGTCACCAAGCTAACAGGGCTTTCTTTAGATGTTGAAGCTCTTCCTGATGAGACATCATCGAAAATTGGTTAGTGCTTGATGAGAGGATTAAATCGAAAGAATTATTCATTGTTGAGTCATCGTTACCATTAGGGGGCGGTTATGTTTATACACACTATAGGTATTGTCATCGTGCTGGTTGTCTTGCTGATTGCCAGTATGTTCAGAGTACTACGCGAGTACGAGCGTGCAGTAGTATTCTTCCTTGGGCGCTTTTATGACGTGAAAGGGCCGGGGTTAATTATCATCATTCCTTTTATTCAACAAATGGTGCGAGTCGATCTACGAACCATTGTATTAGATGTTCCCACACAAGATTTGATCACCAGAGATAACGTATCAGTGAAGGTTAACGCTGTGGTTTACTTCAGAGTGTTAGATCCTAAGATGGCGATCAATAATGTTGAGAACTATCTCGAGGCGACCAGTCAGCTTTCCCAAACCACACTGAGATCAGTTTTAGGTCAGCATGAGTTAGATGAACTGTTGTCTGAACGTGAGGAACTCAACAGAGATCTCCAATCGATTCTTGATCAACACACCGATAACTGGGGGATCAAGATCGCCAATGTTGAGATCAAGCATGTCGATCTTGATGACAGTATGGTGCGCGCTCTGGCTAAACAGGCGGAAGCCGAGCGTTCTCGCCGAGCTAAGGTGATTCATGCGACCGGTGAGCTTGAAGCATCCACCAAGCTACGGGAAGCCGCCGATGTGCTAAACAAAGCGCCCAATGCTATTCAGTTGCGTTATATGCAGACATTGACCGAAGTGGCGAATGAGCGTACCACCACCATCGTATTTCCAATGCCTGTCGATTTAGTGGATAAAATCACCGATCCTATCAAAGCGACACTTAATGAAGCGGCTATTAAGAAAGCGATGAAATCTGATGATTAGCGAGGGTTTCTCACCGCAATAAAAAAGGCGCCACATCTGTGGCGCCTTTTGAATTTAACGTGACCCGTCCTAAATAAGGTTGACACTCCCCAAGCAT